>JBDRTU010000026.1:0-64203 GCA_043823825.1 Patescibacteria group bacterium | reverse complement strand
TACTGGCGGTGTTGATGATGTATGGGTTAATCCTCAAGGTGAATACATGATTGTGGATTATAAAGCCACTGCTAAAGAAGAGGAAGTCACTTTAGATGCTGATTGGCAAATAGGGTATAAACGTCAAATGGAAATATATCAATGGTTATTTAGACAAAATGGCTTTAAAGTGTCCAAGATCGGTTATTTTGTGTATTGTAATGGCAAAACTGATAAGGAGGCCTTTGATGGCAAGCTAGAGTTTGATATTAAGATAATTCCTTATAAAGGGGATGATAGTTGGGTGGAGGGGGCTATAAGAGATGCCATAAAGTGTTTGGAGGCAGAGGTGTTGCCTAAGTCAAGGGAGGATTGTGATTATTGTAGGTATATCAAAGCAGTTAATGAAAAAATTCAGTAATTAATTCCCTCCAGAGACGGACGGGCATCAATTCTAAGTATTATGCATAACTAACCCGGCTCTAATTCGCGCGAATAGGAGAATAGTTGAAGATTAAAAAATAAAATAACTCCGCTGGCGAATTTGGCTAGAGGAGCGAGTTTTTATTTATAAGTATTGACAAATATATCTTTTTTAATCTAAGATGAAATGAAAATAAAATAATTACCTTGACAACTAATAAAAGGAGTGAGGATGAATTTTTTATCTTTATACATAGATAAGGCCATAGCCATGACTGTATATGCTCTACGTAGAATTCCCTGTCCACCGTTAGGCGGCATGGGTCCCATGGGAGAGTTTCTAGATCACCTTACGTCGGTTACTAATTATCTTATTCCCTATGCGACTGGTTTTGATTATGGAGATAAAGCACCGATTGATAACTCTTCTTCATTTGAAGATTGTCTGACTATATACAAACAACTGGCCAAGAATTGCGACCTCTTTCAGAGGGAAGCCATTAAGTTTATTATAGAGGAAATTATAAGGCAACGCAGAGAGATAGAAGCCGAATTAGTGGCTCAGAGTAAACAGATTTATCGTCCTGGGTTGTCTCCTCATCTTTATCCACCCAGGAAGACTAATCCGTGGGGAAGAGACTTGTTAGCTCTTGCAGAAGCCTTCGAGGTAAATCTCGAAAAGCCAATAGCCAACACGCTAAATCCCCCTCGTTAACCTAACCCGCTATGTCCCAAGGACCTCTGGCGGGTCTTTTTTATCCGCCTTCGCATGAAGACCACGGACGTAAGCCCGTGGATGAATGCGGGGTGGATCCTCCGTAGCTCGAAAAGTAAAGGAGGGTGCTACGGCGGATTCCGCCGAAGAAATGAAGGATACCATGGCCATAAGGCTATGGAGCTTCATTTCCACCAGCTACCTAGTGTTGCTGGGTGGTTTTGCGCTAAAATGAAATTATCAAGGAAATTCAGTAATTAATTCCCGCCCAAGGCGGGCAGGCATAAATTAATTCATGAATTTATTACTTAATAAATTCAGTAATTTTGGCTGCCTAAACAAAAAAATCATCTTTGCAGCAGATCATCTTTCCCCATCATACTCCATACTCCCACCTCCCCCTTATCTTGCCCTCATTCGCTCGAATGTTTGAATGATAATAATGGTGCTATAATATGTTTATGAAGGAGTTAGAAAGAAATCTAAAAGCTTTAGCTAATAAACGCCGTCTGGCTATTATCAAATATCTAAAATCTCATCAGCCAGCACCAGTAGGTGATATAGCTGACGCCATCAAACTATCATTTAAAGCCACCTCTAAACATCTTACTGTCTTAAAAGGTGCTGATATTTTAGAATCAGAGCAAAAAAGTAAACTAGTATTTTATTCCTTATCTTCGGAGCTGTCGCGAGTATCTAAATCTGTTATCAGTTATATTTGATTTAGACCTCATTCGAGCGAATGAGAGAATGATGATATTTAAATTTTACTAATTTAATTTTAATATTATGCTTGAAAATCCTGAACAATATAATAATCAAGAATTATCAAAAGAATATCAGGAAAAAGAGAAAATCGCATAAGTTTTTGAGGTTAGCGTTGATTAGTTGAATGAGATAGTTTTGCAAAAAGTATCTGGGTGGTAGACTATAAGTAAGTTAGTATAAAAAAATTAACTAATTTATTAAGAACAAAAAATATGACCAAAAAATTTTTATTAATTTCGTTGATGATTATTCTGTTCGCAGGCGTAGCAACTGCAGCAGTATTGTTTCTTTTCCCATATCAGCCGAATCAACCCCCTCCAGCAAATGATACTGGTTCGACACAGCAAGGAATACAAGACGTAGCTAATGCAAATAACAAATTTGCTTTTGATTTATATTCCGAACTAAATAAGTCTGAAAATGGAAATGTTTTTTATTCTCCATATAGCATTTCTGCTGCTCTAGCAATGACTTATGAAGGTGCAAAAGGACAAACAGCGGATGAAATGAAATCAGTTTATCATTTCCCAGAAAGTGATATTTTAAGATCAAATTTTGCTGCAATTTATAATAAAATTAACAAGGGAGCTAAGGATTACGAATTTAGAACCGGGAATGCTTTATGGGTTCAACAAGATTATCCTTTCCTCGAAGGTTATACAAGCAGGGTTGAAAAATATTATGGTGGAAAAGCAGCAAATTTGGATTATGTTAAAGAAACTGAAAAATCAAGGCAGACTATCAATAGCTTCATAGGAGAACAAACAAATAATAAGATTAAAGATTTAATTCCTGCAGGATTTCTTAATGCGATGACAAGACTTGTTTTAACTAATGCAATTTATTTTAAAGGGATTTGGGAATGGGAATTTGATAAGGCTGATACTCGCGAAGGAGATTTTAAGATAACTCCTGATAATATTGTAAAAACCGCCATGATGAATATGAATCCAGATAAGGCGAGGTTTAACTATTCCGATACAGAAGATTTACAAATTTTGGAATTACCATACAAAGGTGATGAAATTTCAATGCTGGTATTATTACCAACTAATAATCTTGATACAATAGGGTCTAATCTCACAGCAGAAAAACTTAATGAATACAAGTCTCAGATGAAAGAAACCAAATTGGATTCAATATCACTTCCTAAATTTGATTTTGATACTAAATATTTCATGAATGAAACTTTGGGTGCGTTAGGAATGCCAACAGCTTTTTCAGCAAATGCTGATTTTTCTGGAATGACTACAGCAGAAAAAATTTGGATTGATTTTGTAATTCATCAAGCATATATTAAAGTTGATGAGAAAGGAACAGAGGCAGCTGCTGCAACTGCTGTGGGGATGGTAAGAAGTGCTATGCCGAGAAATGTCTTTAGGGCAGACCATCCATTTATATTTATAATTCAAGAAAAAGACACGGGAAATATCCTATTTTTGGGCAGAGTTGTTAATCCAACGATCTAAAAATTAACAGAGGAGAGATATCAGTTCTGTTCAAAATAGGTTCGGATTTGTGTTTATAATTACATCAAATAAAAAAGCCCAGGCTGAGTAAAGCGAGCTAGGGCTTGGTTTTAGTTTGAGGTAAGGTTATTTACCTTATGGAATATTGGCGGTCCAGTTGACAAATATAATACAAGCAGTGTAACCGGCACCAAAAGGCGCCAAGGCAATAGTTTGGCCGGTTTGTAATATACCTTGTTCAGAGTCTAGGGAGGCGCCTAAGAGCACCGCGGCAGAGGTGGTATTGCCATATCTTTTGCCATTATCTGACATTCTGCCTTTAAATCCCTTTTGTTTGAGATTAATGAGCGCCTCTTTGTTCATTCTTACACTAGCCTGATGAGGGTAAATGGCGTCAATTTTCTGAAGAGTTAAGCCGACCTGGTGAAGAGCGGCACCAAAAACAGTTTGACGCGGCGGCACTGTAGGATCGGACAAAAATCTAATCATGTGCCCGTGAACTTTTTTACCGTCTTGCCATAATTTGTCAGGTCTAAGGGCTAAAGGATTTTCCGGCGACCCAATAATCATTTCTGGTGTCAAGGGCATGGCTGATCCTCCAGCCTTTGCAATGATATTATTGACACCAGAGGGTTCTACAACGCTAAAGAAAGATTTTTCCTGCCAGGGGAATGAATCACTGCTTTCTGTTACTGCTTCCATAATAATGGCTGTTCCGGCATCTCCCATCAGGGGATAGAAGTTACGGTCGGCTGGATCAACAGTTATACTCATTTTGTCAGCGCCGATCACCAGCAGGTGTTTAACAAATCCTGCCTTAATCAGGCACCAACCTAAAGTAATAACCGAGCCAATAGTAGTACAAGTATTTTGCATATCGCTAGGAAGGAAGTTTTTTAACCCCAGCTCATTTCTGACTTGCAAACCGAGCTCACCAGTAGCCAACTGTGCGCAGGTTGGTGAATAGTTTCTATTTGGTGACACTGTGCCAAAAAGCAAAGCCTGAATATTTTGTTTGCGACAGCCCGACATCTCAATGGCTTTTTTGGCTGCTGCCACGCCCAGATCGACGGTTGTGTGAGCCGTGTGCACTCTGCCGAAAAATTCGTGATTCACTAACCACTCAGGGTCGCATAAATATTTACCTTTCTCCTCTTTGGTTAATTCTCTAGTACCCAGCACTCGTTCTTTTTTGGAGCAGATAGCGTTTTCAACTATTTTAGTTACGTCGTCGTTGGTAACAATAATCTCGCCAACTTCATGGCCAATGCCGGTAATACCTACATGAATCGTGTTGGTTGACATAAAATCACCTCTTATAAATTGATGTAAAAGTGCTTTTTTTGTTTTTTTAATTACTTTACTTTTATCTTAAATAGGGTAATTTGTCAATCCGAGCAAAACAAATGACCCTTTATATAATATAAAGAAAGGGCTAATGAGCGTACGCTGGTTAATTTATTACTTGCTTTACAGCGTCTATTAATGGTTGGTAGTTGTAATATTCTAGCAGTTTTTTCTCCCAGTTAGTGTCGGTTATTTTAATGTCTGGCTCTACACCGCGGCTTTCAATTGGCTGACCATCATCTCGGAGAGTAACGCTATGCACCATTAATATGCTGTAAGTTTCATCTTGATTAAATTGGGTTTTAAGCTGATAAAAGCTTTCTACCGTGCCCCAACCTTTAGTTTTGTCTCCCACTATTACTGCCAGATTATATTTTTTTAGCATGGCTGCCAACACCTCGGCTGAAGATTTTGTTTCATTGTTAATTAAAACTACATTTTTTTTGAAATCCAATAAAGCAGGGAGCGATGCAGTAGTAGTTTTGATGGGTTTAGCTTCGCCTTGTTTAAACAATTCAAAAGCGTATTGGTTTTGGCCCAGCCAAAAGCCAGTGAATATCGGCAGGGTATCTAGGTCTCCACCCAGATTATTTCGTAAATCAATAATTAGGGAGGTTGGCGGCGGTTTATTATTTAAATCATCAGCCCATTTTTTGAATTCAGCTGGCGTTGCCGGAGCAATTTTTTTAATTTGTAAATATATAATATCGGGCGTTAGCAGGCGAGACACCACGGTTGGCTCTGCTTTTACTTGATCATAACGTTGTTTGGAAAATTCATTACCCAAAGCCTCATAAGCGCGAGAGAGGGTAGCCATCTTTTCTTTGGCTTCGGACGAGTCATTAGCGGCGTATTCTGACTTTTTTTCCTCATACGCCCGGGTTATCTCATTTTGATCAGCCGAAGTTGAAACACCCAACACCTGATATAAATCAGTATTCTGATCCACATTGCTAATAGTATCTTGTAAGGCCTGTTCTTTTTTTGAAGTGTATAAGCGGCTGCGGCCAAAGGGTGTTAAATTAGCCAAGACGATGTCGCCGATGTTAATGGCAATTTCTTTTTTCTGATCAGGCGGCAGGGGAGCAATAATATCCTCAAGCATGCTTTGCAACCCACGGCGATTAGGGGTTTTTAAGGTTTGTTTTTTACCGGTTAATTTCTCAGCAGCTAATCTAAAGGAATTGGTCAGTTGCTCGTCTGTTAAATCGCCCCAATAGTTTGCCTTAACCTGATCATAGATTTCCAGTAAGAAAGTTTGATGAGGATCGCTACCGGGAGGTGATTGAATTTTTAAACCATAGCTAAAACCAGCCGCAATACCAAAAATCAAAACCGCCAATATTATAAAGAGATAACTTATCTTTAGGTAGTATTTGGACCAGCGCTGAAGATTTTCCATAGACTTAAGTGAATTATAACATTATTCTTGATTTGTCTGCTAGCAGTCATGATTTTTTTTAACATCAAATTGAGTTACAATAGAGTTATGCTAGGTAAGCATAATAAAGTAACCCAGATTAAGGGTTTTTCAATAGTGGAACTGCTGGTAGTGCTGGGAATCATCGCAATTTTAGCAACTATTCAAATGGGGGGTTTGCAAGAAGTGCGTAGTCGGGTTTATGAAATACTAACTCGAGCTGATATGAAGCAGATTTCTACTGCCATTTATTTATTAGAAAACGACACTGGCAAATGGCCTAATGGTTGTTTGCCAGGTGAAGTATTTGATCCTGAAGTAAGTATTAATGAAAGGCAGTCAGGACTGGTTAGTGCCCAGGCACCTAGGCCTGAAACAGACGACGGCGACGGTAGGTCGGGCGGGGAATGTACTTGGACCAATAGTGATGTCGCAGCCTGGAATGGGCCTTATTTATCATTTACTAAAGATCCATGGGGCATGCCTTATTTGTTTGATCCTGATTATTACCGCTTTCATGGTTGTCCGGGAAAAACAGAAGAAAAGGCTATTGTAGCCATTATTTCTTTTGGGCCTAATAAAGTTGGGATTAATGCCTATGATTGCGATGATATTGTTTTTAAGCTAGGGGATCGGGGGAGTATTCCGTATAGTGAATAAGGTATTTAATCTAAGTTGTAAGTAGTGGATAGCCATGTGATATTATTATATTATGACTAAGCAAGCGATTGTTAATAAAATTAAATCAGTATTGGCGCAGTCCGAGCCTTATATAGCTGGGCACGGCGGTCATATTACATTTGTTAACTGGGATACAAAGACTGGCGTGGTAAAAGTTAGTTTACAGGGCGCTTGTGCCACCTGCAGTATTTCTCAAATAACTTTAAAATATGGTTTGGAAGAGGCATTAAAAAAAGAACTGCCGCAAGTAAAACAAGTTGAGCCGGTTTAAATAAATGTTAATTATTAAAAAAAACAAACCTTTAAAAATTGGTTTGTTTTTAAAATTATAGTTTAGATTAATGATTCATCTCTCTTAATGATCTGTTAGTGGCGTTGAGGCCCGAGTGCTTTTACGAGCAAAAGGGTTGTTAAGATTTTTTAGTTTTTCAGCATCAAATTCCTTTTTATGCGCTAATGCAGAGAAAACTTGATCATAAAGTTTCAGATTTATTGTCCTTAAAGATACTTGGCTACGCAATATTGAAACCTCTTCAGCTTGGGTAAGCGTTTGGTAAAAGTTTAAGTATAAAAAAATAACAGACCAGCCTAATGCAACAAGGATAGCTAGAATAATAACTATTGGCACCAGTTTATAAAGTAGTGTTGGAGGGATTTTTTTAATGGTAGCGAAAAATTTAAACATCATGGTTCGTAATAAGAATTAGCCACTAGTAAAGCGGTGATGGAAGTATTGTTAGTGTTATTAAATTGGGTACCTAAAGAAGATCCAGCCGAGATTCTTAGAGTGGTAATATTTAAGTAATAACTCAGACTTTCTAAGCCAGCCAGATAAGTTATTAAATCATTAAAATTGCCAGTGATTGTTAATTGTAATGGTAGAAGCTTACCCTGATTTTTATTAGGATCAATAGTGGCCAGTTTGATATCTTGATCAATAGATTGTTGTTCAGCTAATTGTTCTAAGGATTCGATTAATGCTAGTTCTTTCCCCTCTTTAATATAGACACTATTAAGCAGAGAAATAGTTGATTTAATTTCTTGATACTGCTCAACAGTTTTTTTTAAACTTTGTCCTTGTAGATAAATTCTTTCTAATTCAACGCGCTGATCCATAATATTGCCGCGCAACTCTTTGATTCGGGTAAAGCTGGGCCAAATGATAAAAGCAACTAAAGCAATAACTATTACTAGAGTGGTTACCAAACTAGCTGTTATTTTATGCTGAGGTTTGCTGGTGTGAGAAAGCATATTAATCCTAGGGTAGAAGATCAAAATTAATTTTGGCAGTAAATTGAAAATCTAAATTTTGTTTAAGAAGCAAATTAGTAATTGGACTATTAACCTCACTTAAATAAGGGAGTTGCTCTAAGTTATTTTTCAGTAAGAGAAATTCGTCTCTGGTGGCGGCCGTGCCCTGCAAAGTTAAAGACTGAGCTCCCTTTTCGAGAGCTAATGAATTAATGGTAACGTTTGGAGGGATAATAGCGGTAAAGTTGACTAAAAATGCCGACCACTTAACAAAATCTTTTTGGATAGAGGCAATCTCTTTTAAAGAAGAATTAATAGTTGCTACCTCTCGGTCAATACTTAAATTTCGTTGAGTAACCAAAGTAGATTCGGTAATCAAAGTAGCATTATTTTCCTCTAACATGATACGAGCTGATAAAAAGGTAGCCGCCATAACTAGAGTAAAGATTAAAACTAACCAAATTACAGCCCGTAGCGATAGATAAATAAGCTCCATACGCAGGTATTTTTTTTGTTCAGGACTGATTAGATTTAATTTAAGCATAAGTAATCGCTACCGGCCTTAAAGCTAGGCCAATGGCAGTAGTATAAGACAGCATAATAGATGAACTAAAAGGCGGAGCGAGGCCCAAGATATTACACCAAGGATTGCCACGTACCACTTTCATATCTAAAGCTTGAGCTAAGTAAGAATCAATCAATTTAAAGTTGGCGCCTCCCCCACAAAGGGTAATTTTTTTTATTGGGTCACTTTGAGGAAAGTGTTCATGGTAAAAACTAAATGTTTCCTTAATTCTCTTAATCAAATGATCAATTTCGCGGTTGAGTATTTGTTGCATAGCGCCACGGCATTTTTTAGGATCAAAACCGCAAATTATTTTAGCCTTTTCTGCCTCTACTTCAGTTAAGCTTAAAGTTTTAGATATTTCTTGAGTCATTTTGCTACCTGAGATTGGTACGTTAACGGTAAACTGGATGGTGTCACGATCGTAAACACATAAACTAGTTCTGCTATAACCTAGATCTATAATCATCGTTGCTTCATTTCTTTGCTCGTTAGCATTATTTATCAAGGAGCGAACTAGTGACATAGCCTCTATTTCTAAAGCCACTGTTACCAGATTTGCATCATTAAGTACTTGGGTATAATTATCAACTAGTTCTTTTGGCGCTACTCCTAATAAGATTGGTAAACGTTTTTCGTCAGCTCTTTTTTTTACCAACTCCCAATCCCAATATGTTTCTGCGATCGGTATAGGTATATGATGTTCAGCTTCCCATTTTATCGCTTCGGCAATTTCTTCGCGAGACATTGGTGGGATATCAATCATTTTAATAAAGGTTTTGGTTTCCGGTAAACAGGCAACAACATGATGACCGATGAAGTTCCCTTTTTTGGGGTATGCTAATAATTGTTTTATTGCCTGTACCATATTTTCAGGTTCTACAATTTGTCCATCTTTAATAATTCCACTTACAAGCTCCACATCACTAGCCGCTTGTAATTTACAACGGCCCTGGAAACCCTTACTAAACTGGAAAGCTTTCAATGATCGCTCACTAATATCAAGGCCAATAATATTGAGTTGGGAATTAAACAACATAAATTATATTTGTTCAGTTAGGCTGTACATTGGCAAAATAATTGAAACAGCGAAGAAACCAACAGCGGTACCAAGAATTAACATTAGGACCGGCTCAATAATAGTGGAAAGGTTATTCATTATGCGGTCAACTTCCTCCTCGTAGAAGTTTGCTAATTCGTCTAGCACCGAGTCTAAAGTACCGGTTTCTTCGCCCACTGAAACCATTTGGATAACTAAAGGAGGAAAGAGTTGGTGATTAGTTCCAATGGCCTGGGACACAGCAGTACCGCTTTTTACTTGATTAGCAGCCTCTAGCACCAGTTGGCGGTAGCGAACATTACCTAGGGTGGTGGCAGTAATTTGAAAGGTTTGAACAATTGGTATATCTGTTTTTAAAAGCGAGGAAAAGGTTCGTGAAAATTTTGCAAGATTGATTTGTTTAAAGATATTATTAACTAAGGGAAGTTTAAGTAGTAGGGTGTGCCAAACTTTTTTACCTCGAACAGTGTGAATCGCGTAAATGAACCCGACAATCAAGAGAATCGCTGCTAAAATTAACCAAAGTCCTTGAGTTACTACAATTTCACTGGTTTTGATTAATACACGCGTAGGCAATGGTAGGGCAGCATCAACCTCTTTAAAAATCGCAGTGATTTGAGGGATGACAAAGACAATCATAGTGATGCCGATTCCTACCATAGCAATAATGACAATAGTGGGATAGGTTAAGGCGCCACGCACTTTACTAATCAAACTATGACTTTTACGGAGCTGGTTGGTAATTTGCACAAGTACTTCTTCTAGTTTACCACTTTTTTCGCCCGCGCGTACCATATTAATAAAGAGCTCAGAAAAAACTTTCGGATATGAGCTTAAGGCGTCGGATAAAGTAAGACCTTTTTCCACATTAAGCCTTATTTCTTCAAGAATATTTTTAAAGCGTTTGTTGGAAGTTTGCTCTGCTAAGGTTTTAAGAGAAGCTGTAACAGTTAAACCAGCCTTAAGCATTACGTGTAGGTTTTGAGTAAAGAAAATCTTATCAATCGCTCTAATCCGCTGCCAATTTAAAATAGCTTTCAAAGTTTTATGTTTAGCCTCCTCAGTTTGCGCTGTAGCTTTAGTTAATAGTAAATCCCGATTACGCAAGTAGTCAGCTAGTTGAGACTCGGAAGCAAGGTCTACTTCTCCTTGTTTAATTTCTCCAGTCTTAGTTCTTGCGCTGTAGGAAAATTTCATAAGATGATTACTCTTTGGTTACTCGTAGTATTTCTTCTATACTAGTTAGTCCTTTAATAGCTTTATAAAAACCGTCAATCAGCAATGGTATCATGCCTTGCTCAATCGCTTTGCTCTGCAGTTTTTCTACGGCACTATTACTTAGAATTAACTCGGCTATGGCTGGCGTTACTTCCAATACTTCATAAATTCCCACCCGACCTTTATAACCTTGATTATTGCATTGTTTGCAGCCTTGCGAGTGATAAAAAGATAGCTGCTCCAGTTTTTCGTTACCTTTAAGCACCTTTAAAGAAGATAGACTTTTGTTGATTGAATCAATGTCTATTTTCTGCGATAATTCGTTAACATTACTTTTTGATAGATGGTAAGATACTTTACACTCCTGACAAAGTTTGCGCATTAATCGTTGAGCGACTACAACATTGACGGTGGAAGATATTAAGAAAGAGGGGATACCCATTTGTGATAATCTTGGTAAAGTACCAACTGCATCATTAGTGTGTAAAGTTGATAGTACTAAATGGCCGGTCATGGCAGAATGAATGGCGATTTCAGCGGTTTCTGTATCACGAATTTCGCCAACCATAATAATATCAGGGTCCTGTCTTAAGAGCGAACGAAGCCCGTTGGCAAAAGTAAAACCAATACGGGGGTTAACTTGACTTTGATTAATGCGAGGCATACGGTATTCAATAGGGTCCTCAATAGTGGAAATATTAACCTCTGGCTTATTAAGAATATGCATTATTGAATAAAGAGTAGTAGTTTTACC
Source organism: Patescibacteria group bacterium (assembly GCA_043823825.1). Lineage (GTDB taxonomy): Bacteria > Patescibacteriota > Patescibacteriia > Veblenbacterales > UBA10138 > JBDRTU01. The sequence continues at coordinate 52,553 of JBDRTU010000026.1, read as the reverse complement.
AGACCCAGTGGGCCCAGTAACTAGGATCATGCCGTGAGGTTTATCAATATTTCGTTTTACCACTTGCAGAGGTTGCTCATCCAAACCTAATTGCTCCAAAGTTAAAATCTGCCCTGACTCCTGCAGTAAGCGCATAACAATTTTTTCACCATTGAACACAGGAATAATAGAAACACGAAAAGAGACTTCATAATCTTTGGTTTTGATTTTAAAGCGCCCGTCTTGCGGTAAGCGGTGTTCATCTAACTTAAGGCTGGATAATATTTTTATACGGGCTACCAAGCCAGACTGGACGTTCTTGGGTAAAGTCATAACGTCGCGTAGTAGGCCATCAATCCGATAACGCACGATTACATCAGTGTCAGTTGGTTCAATATGAATATCAGAAGCTCGTTCAAAAATTGCATATTCAAGCAAAGTATCAACCATTCTGACAACAGGAATGTCTTCAGCTAATCGTTGCAGCTTTTCGCCTGTTGATTCTTCTTTAGCTATCTCTTCTTTAGTTAAGGCTTCAAATTCCGCTTGTAGACTTTTATGGTATTGTTTAATAACGTCTTTAATAGCAGAAGGCGTTGTGAGATGAATTATAATTTTAGTACCGAATTTTTTTTCAATAAACTCAAAAGTTTGTAGATCCTCTGGGTCAAGGGTCGCAACTTTTATACTTTCTTTATCTTTATTAAAAGCAATAATGTTATGGGTTTGAGCAATTGGCTCGGGAATAGTTAGTAATATATCTTTGCGAATTACTGTGTTTTTAAGATCAACAAAAGGCAGACCTAGCTCTTTGGCAACCAGCTCATACAATTTACTCTCGCTAATTATTTTTTGATTAACCAAATACTCTTCCAACGATAGCTTTTTTGTTTTAGCCTGCATTTGGATTTTTTTAAGTTGGTCTGGCTTGATAGTGTTACTTACTACCAGCGCTTTAATGATTTTGTCTTGTTTGATCATATCTGGTCCGCTTTGGTTTAAAATTTTAGTATCTGGCAGTGTTCGGGTAGTATATTTTAATGGTAAATCTTGGTTGGCTGTCAAGTTTAGTATAACACTGCTTTAAGCTTGGCTCAATAATCTGATACATTGATAGAAGTTACTTATCTTTCCTTAAAGTTTGCCATTGAGCGCTTGACAGATTAAAATCAAAGGGCAGTATGATTACAACTTTAGGAGCATCTACTAGTTTTGCATGGCGATCATTTTGTCGTTCGCCCAATACCTTAGCACTGATAGTGGTAAGTCTTATTCTTAACCTAGTAAGTTGGTGGTTGCCTTACTGGCAATTAGAGTTGGGTGATAATTTTTTAACAATTAGGTATTCAATTTATGTGGGAGCTAATTGGGTTGCCCCCTGGTATTATATTTTCTTGCCTCCATTGACGGGGTTACTTATACTTATAGTAAATATTATTTTGGGTTACCTGGTTGGTAGATATAGTATAACTATGCGCTTTACTTTTCTTTGGTTGGCCGTAATGGCTAATTTAGCTTTAGCTTGGTTAATTTTTTTATTAGTTGTTTTTAATAGCTAGTGATTGGTTTGATAAAATAATTTATGGATATTATATCAGTGGTAAAAATACTAGTCTTAACTACTACCTCGTTTGTGGTGGCTTTTATAGCAACGCCTTTATTAACGCATTGGCTTTATAAATACCATTTGGGTAAAAAGATTCGTGATGAGGGTTCTGCGCCTATAATGTCGCGTTTACACCAATCCAAGCAAGGCACACCAACTATGGGTGGTATTTTAGTGTGGTTAACCACTTTAGTATTGGCTTTACTATTTTTTTATTTAACTGAATTAGGTTTTCTGCCATCCATGCTTAATTTTTTTAGCCGGAGTGAAACACTACTCCCTCTTGGTGCTTTAGTTGCCTCAGCTATTGTTGGCTTAATTGATGATTGGTTCAATGTTAAAGGAATTGGGCCGAAAGGCGGAGGCATACGGATGCGTTACAAGCTGATTATTTATACTTTGATAGCGGTAGTAGGCGCCTGGTGGTTTTACTATAAGTTGGATTGGACTAGTTTGTATTTACCATTGGTCGGCAATATTGATATTGGTTGGTGGTATGTACCGCTTTTTATTTTTATCATTGTAGCTACTTCTTTTTCCGTAAATGAGATAGACGGTTTAGATGGTTTAGCGGGTGGTACACTACTAGCTGCTTTTGCCGCATATGGCGCTATTGCTTTTAGTTTAGGTAAAGTTGATCTAGCTGCTTTTTGTGGCGTTATCGCCGGCGCTTTATTAGCGTTCCTTTGGTTTAATATTAATCCAGCTCGTTTTTTTATGGGCGATACTGGTGCGATGTCGCTAGGAGTTACTTTAGGAGTGGTAGCCATGCTGACGAATGCCGTTTGGTTGTTGCCAGTTATTGGTTTGCTATTTGTTTTAGAAGCTTTGTCAGTGATTATTCAGGTTTTGTCCAGGAAAATAAGGGGTAAAAAAGTTTTTCTCTCTACCCCCTTACACCATCATTTAGAAGCGATTGGTTGGCCCGAACCTAAAATTGTTATGCGTTTTTGGGTAATTGCAGCGGTGATGTCGGTAATTGGCGTAATTTTGTTCTTAGTTGAACGGGTTATTTAAATAATATGAAATTTAAGGGCAAAAAGGTTTTAATGGTTGGTTTAGGCCTGCAAGGCGGTGGAGTAGCTACAGTTAAGTGGTTAGTTCGTGCAGGTGCCAAAGTTACTGTTACTGATCTAAAAACCAGCCAACAATTAAGAATTAGTCTTCGTAAGCTTCGAGGTTATAGGGTTAGTTATGTCTTAGGAAAAAATCCACCCTCGTTACTTAAAGGGCAGGATTTGTTGGTGCAAAATCCAGCCGTTCCAAATAATTCTCCTCTTATAAAATTGGCGTTGAAAAAGAAAATACCGATCGAGAACGAAGCAAGTCTCTTTTTTAAGCTATCTCCCGCTCCAATTATTGGCGTAACAGGTAGTAAGGGGAAATCTACTATTGCCTCTTGGTTAGGAGTAATGTTTAAATTAGTAAATCCTCAAACAGTAGTAGCAGGCAATATTCGCGATCAGGTTATGATGGAAGTGTTGCCAAAAATAAAACCTAGCACTAAAGTAATTTTAGAGCTTTCTTCCTGGCAACTAGAGGGTTTGGCCCGTTGGTGTTTGAGTCCCCAAGTGGCGCTGGTAACTAATATTTTATCTGACCATCTTGATCGTTATCAGTCGCTAATTCAATATACCAAAGCTAAGGCTAATATTTTCTATTGGCAAAAACCGCGGGATATTGTAGTACTGAATTATGATAATAAATTAACACGCAAGCTTGGGCCACAAACAGTCAGTAAATTAATTTGGTTTAGTACCAAGCACCCAGTTAAGATTGGTGGTTATTTGAAACAGGGCAGCGCTTGGTTTCGTCAGGGAAAGAGAGTGGTGGAATTATTTAAAATAAAAGATATTCAGTTACAGGGCCAGCATAATTTAGTCAACGCCCTAGCAGCTGCCACGGTAGCCTATGCTGTCGGTTTGGCAGCATCAAAAATTAGGCAGGCAATTAAAAGTTTTACTGGTTTGCATTCTCGCTTGCAATTAGTTAAAACTGTGAAAGGTGTAAAGTATTTTAATGACACTACTGCCACTATACCCGATGCTTGTGTAGCAGCTCTTGAAGCGTTCCGCGGTAAAGTTGTGACTTTGATTGCTGGTGGCAATGATAAAAAATTATCCTACAGAAAGTTAGCACAGTTAATAAAACAGCGAGTTCAACACCTGATTTTATTACCTGGTACTGCCACAGATAAATTATTAGCCAGTTTGCCCACTAGTTATCAAGTTTGGCAAGTTTGCTCGATGTTACAAGCGGTCAAAAAGGCTGATCAATTAACACTACAGGATGGTATAGTCTTACTGTCACCAGCCGCTTCAAGCTTTGGACTTTTCATTAATGAATGGGATCGCGGTGAACAATTTGTTAAGGTGGTTCGTGCCCTAAAATAAATTTTATGCTTCGTTCCGGGCAACAAAAAATTGACTATCTGTTTATTGGTTTGGCTATTTTGATTGTTGGTTTGGGAATATTATTGCTTTCGTCAGCTTCTTCGGTGGTTTCTTTTCAAAAATTCGGCTCCAGCTATTATTATGTGCATCGGCAATTAATTTACGGTTTGCTGCCAGGGTTGATGATTTTTTTTGTTTTAAGTAGATTTGATTATCATCGTTTAGTTAAATGGTCAGTACCAGCTTTACTAGTTACTTTGTTGGCATTGGTGGCCGTATTAATTCCTCAATTAGGTGTTGGCTATGGGGGAGCTAGCCGCTGGTTAGATTTAAAGCTTTTTAGCTTCCAACCGTCAGAAATTACCAAACTAACTTTTCTAATATATTTAGTTTATTGGTTTGAGCAAAAAGGTTTTGATGAGATTAGAACTTGGAAGGGCGGCATTATGCCTTTTATTATTTTGCTATCTATTGTTATGGTGCTTCTGATGTTACAACCTGATATGGGAACCATGATAGTAATTGCTGTTAGCGCTGTTATTATCTACTTTTTAGCAGGCGCTCGTTGGAGTACGATTATTGGATTTATTTTGGCAGGTAGCGGATTAATGTATTTGTTAGTTAAAATTGCGCCTTATCGTTTGAACAGATTAACAGTTTTTTTAAATCCAGAATATGATTCTCAGGGCATTGGTTACCACATTAATCAAGCGTTATTAGCAGTTGGTTCTGGTGGTTTTTGGGGGTTAGGTTTAGGGCACTCTCGTCAAAAATATCAATACTTGCCCGAGGTCACTGGCGATTCTATTTTTGCTGTTATTGCCGAAGAACTTGGTTTTTTACTTACCAGTATCTTGATTGTTCTGTTTGCTGCTTTGATTTGGCGCGGTATTAAAATTGCTGTCCGAGCTCCAGATACTTTGGGTAGATTACTTGGTTTAAGTATCATGGTCTGGCTAGGATTGCAATTTTTTGTTAATATAGCGGCGATGCTGAATTTATTACCATTAACTGGCATACCATTACCTTTTATTTCACATGGCGGAACCGCTTTAGCAATGGCCTTGGGAGGCTTAGGAATAATGGTTAATATCTCGAGACAAGCTCGAGCAGTGGAGACAAGGCGATGAATATTTTACTAACCGGTGGAGGGACCTTAGGTTCAGTTACGCCACTTTTAGCTGTAGTTGATGAATTAACTCATCAATACCGCAGTTTTAAATTTGTTTGGTTAGGCACTACCGAGGGCCCTGAGCGTTTGTTAGTAGAGCAAGCAGGAATTCAGTTTAAAGCAATTCCCTCTGGTAAATGGCGGCGTTATTTTAGTTGGCAAAACATAATTGATCTTTTTCGTATCTTAGCTGGTTTTATTTTGTCGTTATATTGGTTAAAACGGTTAAAAGTTCAGGGGGTGGTAGCAGCCGGTGGTTTTGTTAGTGTTCCAGTTGGTTGGGCAGCTTGGTTATGGCGCATCCCCTTGGTAATTCATCAACAAGATATTGAGCATAGTTTATCAAATCGTTTGTTAAGTTGGTGTGCTAATAAAATTACTGTTGCGTCAGAGGAGTCAGTGAAAGATTTTCCTAAAAATAAAGTTAGTTTTATTGGTAATCCAATCCGCTCAATATATCAACAACAATTTAAGCAAGACCAAGTTTTGAGTGACTTAGGGTTAAACCCAAAACGTGCCACTATTTTAGTGGTGGGTGGGGGCACTGGCGCGGACTTTATTAATAAATTAGTAGCAGAATCTTGGCCGTCACTGTTAGCCTTTTGCCAAATAATTTTAATTACTGGTAAAAATAAGAACGTTAAGGTTGAACCAAGTGCTGGTTTGGTAGTTAAGGATTTAGTAACCACTGAATTGCCCGCTTTAATGCAAGCGGTTGATTTAATTGTTTCACGTGCTGGTATGGGGTTTATTTCAGAACTGGCTTATTTATCAAAACCTTCAGTGATTGTGCCCATTCCCAAGAGCCACCAAGAGCAAAATGCTGCTTATTTGTCTAAACACCAAGCCGCTTTAGTAATGGCTCAGTCTGACCTAAATCCCGATTACTTAGTTAACCAATTAAAAGATTTACTAGAAGATCAAGAGCGGCAATTAAAGTTGGCAGACAACTTGCATAAATTGTTTCCTAGTGGAGCGAGCAAAGCTTTAGCTAATATTATTATTCAAGAGATAAAAAAAGTATGAATTTAGCACAAGCTAAGAAAGTATATTTTATTGGTATCAAAGGAGTGGGGATGACTGCTTTGGCCCAGATTTTAAAACAGCAAGGCAAGCAGATTTCCGGCTCTGATACTTCAGAAAAGTTTTTTACTGATCAAGTTTTAAAGCAGGCCGGTCTGGAATATTATGAAGGTTTTAAAGCCAGTCAACTAAGGAACGATATTGATTTGGTAATTTATTCAACAGCCTATAGTTTAGATAATCCTGAAATTAAATCAGCAAAAGAAAAGGGTATAACCTTAATAACCTATGCCGAAGCATTAGGCGAATTAATTAAAGAGTTTAAAGCCATTGCCATAGCTGGTAGCCATGGCAAAACCACTATTACCGCTATGCTGGCTTATGTGTTACAAACTGCTGGTTTGTCACCGAGCGCTGTTGTAGGGTCAGCCGTGCCCCAGTTTAATGGTAATGCTTTAGTGGGAGCAGGCGAATTGTTGGTTTTTGAAGCAGATGAATATCAAAATAAATTTTCTTACTTTAATCCTTGGGCAGTTGTTTTAACAAGCATTGATTGGGATCATCCTGATTTTTTTGCGACAGCTGAGAGTTATTACCAAACCTTTGTGGAGTTTCTTAAAAAAATACCGGCTGATGGTCTTGTTGTGGCAAATTATGACAGTGAACAAGTACGTAAAGCAATAATCGCCGCCGGGTTGTCGTCTGAACAGATTATTAGCTATGGCCTAACCCAAGGTTATTGGCGTTTAGAACGAATGTGGTTGGATGAGGGGCGTTGGCATTTTTCCGCTAGCGCGGGAGGAGAATTTTTAGGTGATTTTTGGTTAAAGTTGGTAGGTAGCCATAATGTGGCTAATGCCTTGGCAGTGTTAGCTACTAGTCGCTGCTTGGGAGTAGAGTTAGAAGTAGTTCGCAAGGCATTAGCTGATTTTGAGGGAACTGCTCGCAGGTTTGAATTAAAAGGTCGTTTAACTAATAATGCCTTGATCATTGATGATTATGCGCACCATCCAGCTGAGATTATCGCTACTTTAAAAGCAGCTCGTAATTTTTACCCTTATAAAAATATCAGAGTAGTGTTTCATCCCCATACTTTTTCACGCACTAAAGCATTATTAGACGATTTTGGCATCAGCTTTACTGAAGCGGACGAGGTCGTAGTGCTAGATATTTACAGTTCAGCACGAGAAACCAAAGGTGAAATAAACTCTATCAAATTAGTGGAGGAGATTAAAAAGCACCACTCAAATGTAATCCATAAACCAACCATTAAAGAAGCAACTGATTATCTATCGTCAAACTTAGGCCGCAGCGACTTAGTGATCACTATGGGCGCTGGCGATGTTTGGAAAGTAGGAGAGGAGTTGATTAACAGATTAGGTTTAGTGCAGGATAATAATTAATCTTATTTCATTTCTAGACTAAGGCCGCAGTGTTAGATAACAGTCGCAGTAGCGGTATAAGATAAAATAATATTAGGGATTTTTGTCCGATCGGACAATAATCCCTAATCTTGATTTCTAGTGGAATACTGTGTCCAGAATATTCTGTGGGATTGGAGAAAGTAGTGCGCAAAGTGCGTTATTTAAAAAGAAAAAGCCGATCAATGATTGCTCGTGATCGGCTGCTTTTTACGGTCGTGGAGAATCTGGTATTATATAGTCCGCACCAGTCAACCACACAATTACTAATGCCAGTAGTGCAATAATCAGCAGTATAAGAATTTGTTTTCCCATACTCAAACGGCTTTGGTCAATTATATTTAATAACATTTTATTTTTCCTATTTATTTTGGAGAGATTGTTAAACTTTTTTAAAATCACAAACTGATTGCGAGCTTAAAAAAATTAGGGAGAGTGTTGATAGTCTCTCCCAGCCCAAATTTTATTATAACGCCGGTTGCCAAGGCGCTACCCGCTTGCTTTAGGAGGGCTTGCAGGTGACCTCCTACACTGTGTGTATTCAATAGAAGGGCATAATTACTCCTTATTTTTTGAAAGTCAGTAATCCCCCTTGTTGTTAGGGGGAGTTTTTATTAAGTCGCCATAAGATATGGCGAGCGTATCGTATTGGGCCACTTCTTTGTACCAGCGAGGCGCCCTCACAATAATTCTCCTACCATCGAAAACAATGTCATTTACTTTTAGATGATAGAACCATGCTTGCGTAGAAAAAGTACGCAAATCATGCGTGCGAACACGTATATTTAGCTGAACGCGGTCGCTGTGACGGTAATTATAATTACTGACATTACTAACTAACTCCTGTTGATCCTGGACAGGGTATCCAGGATAAACCGTGTAGGTGCGTGTTGCTTCAACAGACTCAATTGCGAAATCTGCATAAGCAGTGTCGCGATTATCCATTGTGTATGTCACCAAGATTTTCGGTAACATATCAAATGTGGAGCAGCTTAGCCCCACTAGTGCTAGCAATATAACAACTAAACCTTTCATCTTTTTACTCCTTATATTTATTCTTTCACACTAATCTGGAGGAAGTACCTTGGATTTATATCTCCCGAAGGGAGACGTATCCAGGGTGAAATGGTTTCCCATGGTTAGTTTAGTTCGCACCAAACTTACCAAGTCCACCATCTTTATCCGCCTAGTCGGCGGACTAACTCTCTCCTCCATGTTGGTGGGAAAGAAATTTTGTCAACTTTACAGTTTTTATTTAGATTAAGTTGTATCTGATTACTAGATAATTTGCTTAGTAGCTCGTCGCGCCTTCCGTAGTCCCGATTTTAATCGGGATGTAGGAGAGTTAATGACACATTTTTATTTAAAAAGGTGTTTACCTAGATATCAGTCATCCGTCCATAACATCCGTTTCTGCTTACTTGTCCCGTTGATACTTGTTTTACCGCTTATTCTACTGCGATAGTCAGCCACTCCTAATCCAGAGTGACTACCTTATTTGTATCTCTTGCGGGATTCGACTGCAATCGGTTGTGCTTGTCAGGAAAAATCTGATACCTGGGTAAACACCTTATGTTTACTTTACCCGCAAGCACCGCGGGGGCTCTTTTTAATTTTTAAATTATTCAATTTAACATTTCAGTATAGGTTAAGGGGTTAATTTTGTCAAGCATTATGGAACAAAAAAAGTTATTTTTTGGCTAATTTTAGCTAAGAAAAATACCTGAAAGTTACAGTTTCTGGCCAAAATAGGCATAAAACATTAATCTATGGCGTTTGCTTGTTCTACACGTTTACCGTAGTCTAAAAATAGTCTTAAATAACTATATGGCAAAGGTTTCTAATGAATTGGAAAAAAATCTAGGTTCAAGTCTTAAGCTTAGTGAGCCGATGGCGGCTTATACTAATTTTAAAATTGGCGGTCCAGCTAAATATTTGTTAGAAGCCAAAACAAGTGATGAGTTAGCTAAAGCGGTTCAGGTAGCTCACGAACTAAATCTTCCTTTGCAGATTTTAGGCAATGGCTGTAATGTTTTAGTTTCTGATCAAGGTTTTTCGGGTTTGGTGGTGATAGCAAAAAACATGCAATGGAAAATAACTGGCACTACAGTTTGGGCCGAGGCAGGAGTTAATCTTGGTTTTTTAGTAACTAAAACTGTGGAAGCTGGTCTTTGGGGAATGGAGCCGATGGTGGCGGTGCCTTCAACAGTGGGAGGAGCGGTTTATGGCAATGCGGGACTTCCGCAAATTACCAAAGGTTGTATTGGTGATTGGGTTTGTGAAGTAACAGCTTTAGCGCGTGATAAAATTATTAAACTGAATCGTCAGCAATGTCAGTTTAGCTATCGCAATTCTATTTTTAAACAAACTAAAGATGTAATTTTAGACGTAACTTTAGAACTGGTAGCTGGCGACAAAGAAACTAGCCGAGCCTTGATTAAAAAATATGTGGCGCAGCGTAAGGGTCAGCCTTATCATTATCCATCTTCAGGATGTATTTTTACTAATGTTGAAGTTACGAGCAGAAAACAAACTAAAGAGATTAAGCAAAAGCTTGATGATCGGCCAAAATTAGATGAGTTTTTAGCCAAGGGACAATTGCCGGCTAGTTGGCTAATTGATCAGGCAGAGTTGAAGGGCAAAAAGATGGGCAAGGTGCAGGTGTCAGACGATCATGCTAATTACATTGTGAATATGGGTGGTGGCACCGCTGAAGAAGTAGTAATGCTTATTTCTTATATTAAACAACAAGTCCGCGATAAGTTTGGTATCGAGTTACGCGAAGAAGTGCAATATATTGGGTTTTAATATTAATAGTTGGTGGGGTGAGATGGAGTGAGATAAGGTGATTAATGGGTTGTTTAAAATGAATCTCTATCATATAGTTTGATAGTAGGGACTATCATACTAAATGATGTGACAAGTATGTTATATTATTAAAAATAAGGGCGGATAATTCGTGTCCGCCCTTGTTTAGCTTTCCACTTATTCAGCGAGAAATTTTTTCTTGATATAGTGTTGAGATGGACAAGTTTAGAAATGCCCTTTCTGTAGCTTCGGCTAAAAGATCTGCGACTGAAATCACCTTTATCTTATCAGGCGGTTTTCCTTTTAATACTAAGCTGTCGGTTACTGTGATTTCTTTAACAGATGAGTTGGTGATTCTTTCATACACTGCTTCGTAGTTTGAACCAGCGAATACAGCATGATTAAATGAACCGTATATATCATTAACACGCAGTTCGTCTAGTTTATTTACTTCTGCTAAAAAAGTATTTGACGTGTCAATAATGTCATCTACAGCCAGAATATTTGCGCCATCAAACTTAAAACTCTCTGGCTCAGTTAACATACCAACAATTCTGACATTGTCATGTTGGTCTCTTTCCTTATCAAAGAGAATTAACCCTGTGTCTTGAGGTAATCGTCGTCTCCATGCTCGAGCCATTGGTGCATCACCTAAATCAGTAGATTGTATTGCCAAATTAGGAATTTTCTTGTTAGTCCAGTAGGGAACCAGATTTTTTGAAGCGTAGATGTGATCCAATGGGATATCAAAGAATCCCTGAATTTGCGCTGAATGCAAGTCCATCGTGATAACCCGATCAGCTCCCGCCTTGGTGATTAGGTTGGCAATTAACTTAGCAGTTAACGCTTCACGGTTGGTGTTCTTTCGGTCTTGCCGTGCATATCCAAAGTAGGGAATTATGGCGATAACTTTAGCAGCTGAAGCGCGTTGGGCAGTGTCAATCATTATAAGTAACTCCAGTAGATTTTCAGCCGGAGCCACAGTTGGTTGCACAATACCGATAACCTTACCGCGCAGATTTTCGTTATATTTCACCCAGATCTCTCCGTCCTGGAAACGTTCAAGCGCCACATCACCTAGTGGACGGCTGACCAACCGACCATCAGGTCGATTAAGATACTGTTGCATTTTTTCAGCCAACGGGCGGTTAGCGCTACCGGAAAAAAGAATAAAACCGTCTGTCTTGTTAGAGTTCATTTTTTACTCCTGTTAATTTGGTTTACAAGTATATTTATTTGTTCTTATTTGAGTTTATCACTTTACCATTTAAGAAATGTGGCGTCAAATAAAGACTTGACAAGCTGGAAAAACCGTTTACAACTCGCTGTATATTACTTAAAATTAGAAATAGTTAAACTTTTCCACAGAAGGAAACAGTGAAACTGATTAATCATTAATCGATAAACAAAAATGGTACCAAAGTACGTTTTTTTTACTAAAGGAGTGGGTCGGCACAAGGAAGAGCTTGGCTCATTTGAGATGGCGCTTCGAGACGCCGGTATAGAAAAATTCAACTTGGTTGGGGTTTCGTCAATTTATCCACCAGGCTGTAAGATTGTAAATCGCACTCAAGGGTTAACTATGCTTAATCCTGGCCAGATAGTATTTTGTGTGATGTACCAAAACAGATCAAATGAACCAAACCGTTTAATGGCAGCCTCGGTAGGGTTAGCACTACCTGCCGATGCTAATCAGTATGGCTATTTATCTGAACATAAATCATTTGGTGAAACCGAGGAGAAAGCAGGAGACTATGCCGAGGATTTAGCAGCCAGCATGTTAGCAACTACCTTGGGGTTAGAATTTGACCCTAACGCTGCCTGGGATGAGAGAGAACAATTTTATAAAGCCAGCGGAAAAATTATTAGAACCACCAATACCACTCAATCAGCCATTGGTAATAAGGATGGTTTGTGGACTACAGTGTTGGCCGCGGCCGTGTTTGTTTCTGGTGAATAAATAGAATATGAAGCCGAAATTTTACATTGAGCCATTTAATTTTGGCGGTTTGGATAAAGTGAACCGTAAAAAAGCGCGGGTCGCTGTTTTGCCAATTCCATATGAGGCTACCACTACTTATGGTGGCGGAACTAATAAGGGACCCAATGCCATAATTGATGCCTCTCGTAATATGGAATTGTGGGATTTAGAGTTAGAGCGGGATATTTCCACGCTTGGTTTTTATACTTTACCTGAGTTAAAACTCGGCGCGTCAAAACCAGAGCAGGTAATTAATAATCTTGAGCAAGCGGTTGGTAAAATATTAAAAAACAAAAAATGGCCGTTAGTTTTAGGTGGTGAACATTCAATCACTCCCGGAGTGGTTGCGGCGCTGAAAGTAAAATATAAAAAATTATCAGTATTGCAAATTGATGCACATACTGATTTGCGCGATGAATATCAAGGTTCAAAATATAGCCACGCCTGTTCTATGAGGCGAGTTTATGATTTAAGGGTTCCTGCCGTGGCAGTTGGTATTCGCTCTATGTGCGAAGAAGAAGTTAAGTTTATTAAAAAAACAGGGCTAATCAATCGTATTTTTGAAGCACCAAACATATCAGTTGCTAAAGTACTCAAGTGTTTAAGTGATCAAGTGTATGTAACTGTTGATGTTGATGCTTTTGATCCTAGTATTGTGCCTGGAACTGGCACTCCAGAACCAGGCGGATTGACTTGGTATCAAGTTATTGATTTATTACGCTCTGTTGGTAAGCAGAAAAAAATAGTAGGCGCTGATATTGTGGAACTGGCACCAATTCCTGGCCAGCCCGCTGGTGATTTTTTAGCAGCAAAGTTGGGGTACAAGATCATTGGTTATTCTTTTTTTGGCTAATGCTAGTAATGAAATAAATAAGCCGCGATCATACTAAGGGCGCGGCTTTATATTATGTTGCGTTAGTCTGTCTAGCACACGATTACTTTTAAGAATTGTTTTAACACTTTTCACAGATGTCACGATTAATTTTGAACCAGCTCTTTCTTCAATACATATTTTTCTGTTGACAATTTTGCATATTATTTTACAAGCTTTTAATCCATCTAGATCGCTTGGTATAGTTAATTCAATCTTAACAGATTTCATATTTTCAACCTATTTTTAGTTTTTTCTCTAGCAATGCGATAATGGCCGGCCAGTCGTATGCCACAGGTTTAAGTAATATTTCATCAACACCTTTTGTGGTAGTTGGTAGTTGTACATAATATATATTAGTTTCCAGTTCACTATCATTTGTCTTGATAATTTGCTTGGTAACATACCAACTTTCTCCCTTTTTATTAGATGTTTTATCTAAGTGTTCTATTTTTAGATTTATATAAGGGAGACTGGGTTTCTCTAAACCAATTATTACATTACCGATATGCCGATGTGCAGCAGACATTGCTAGAGTAATACTATTGTAAGGATCAGGTAGTTGTCCTTGGTCGTGGGGAATTGAATATTCAGTAAGTAATATATAATCTCTTATTCCAGGGTCATCTGCTTTATTTTTTTTGACAATTCGGTCCAGAATTTCAATAGCTTTTTCACAGCTTTGTACTATTTGGATGTGGTGTTTGTCTTGAGGTTTTTTTAATAGTTGAATACTCCCTTTATTTAAAGTTACTATGATAAAGTTCATTATTAACTCCTTTTATTTTTATTGATTCTAATTTTCAATTTTATTTAATTCACATTAATCTAACTTGATTATCTTGTCAAATACTGAAAAAAGTAGTACAGTAAATCGTACTCTATAACTTATGTCATTTTTAACTAAACTATTTGGTGATCCTAATGCGCGGGTAGTTAAGTCTCTGCAGCCAACCGTCGAAAAAATCAATGCCTTAGAAGCAGAATTAGAAAAACTTTCGCCGGATCAGTTAAAAGGCAAAACTCAAGAATTCAAACATCGTATCGCTCGGGGTGAGTCTTTAGATGATTTATTACCCGAGGCTTTTGCATGTGTCCGGGAAGCGTCCAAGCGCACTTTAGGCCAGCGGCATTTTGATGTGCAATTAATTGGAGGTATTGTACTGCACCGCGGCCAAATTGCGGAAATGAGGACTGGTGAAGGTAAAACTCTAACATCGACTTTGGCAGTGTATTTAAATGCTTTAGCAGGTAAGGGTGTTCATGTGGTTACGGTTAACGATTATTTATCCCGGCGTGATGCTATTTGGATGGGACAAATTTATAATGCTTTAGGCTTGGTAGCGGGTTGTATTAATCATGAACGCGCTTTTGTTTACGAATCAGGAACTAAACATGAGGATGAAACTTACAATAATTTACGCGAAGTGGCGCGCCGTGAAGCTTACGGAGCTGACATCACTTATGGCACCAATAATGAATTTGGTTTTGATTATTTGCGCGATAATATGGTTTGGCAAAAAGAACAGATGGTGCAGCGTGAATTATATTACACTATTGTTGATGAGGTAGATTCAATTTTAATTGACGAAGCTCGAACGCCGTTAATTATTTCCGCGCCAGCTGAAGAAGCAGTAGATAAGTATTACGATGTAGCGCGTTTTATTGCGACCTTGCAAGAAAATACTGATTATAATGTAGATGAAAAAATGCGCGCCGCCACCTTTTCTAACGAGGGCATAGCCAAAGCGGAAAAATGGTTGGGGGTAGATAATTTATATACCGGTGCCGAGGTAGAAATAGTGCATTTGTTAGAAGCTGGCTTGAAGGCCAAAGCTTTGTTTAAAAGGGATAAAGATTATGTAGTACGCGACGGCGAAGTGATAATTGTAGATGAGTTTACAGGCCGCTTAATGCCTGGTCGCCGTTATTCCGAAGGGTTGCATCAGGCAATTGAAGCAAAGGAAAATGTGCAGATACAGCGAGAAAGTATGACCATGGCAACAGTTACGTTTCAAAACTATTTTAGAATGTATCAAAAACTTTCCGGTATGACTGGTACGGCTGCTACCGAAGCCGAAGAATTTTCCAAGATTTATAACTTAGAAGTGGTGGTAGTTCCTACGAACAAACCAATGATTAGGAAAGATGCCACCGATAGTATTTACAAAACTGAATCAGCTAAGTATGCCGCCGCAGTAAAAGCAATTAGAGCCAAACACGAAGCAGGCCAACCAGTGTTAGTTGGCACAATTTCAATTGCTAAAAATGAAATTCTAGACGAGCTCTTAACTCGCGAAGGAATTCCGCACGAAGTATTGAATGCTAAAAACCACGCGCGCGAAGCAGCGATTATTGCCCAAGCTGGTCGCCGTGGAGCAGTTACCATTGCTACTAATATGGCGGGCCGCGGTGTTGATATTATTTTGGGAGGTACTCCGGTTGACGAAAACCAAGCTAAATTTGTCAAAGAAGCAGGTGGTTTACATGTGATTGGTACTGAGCGGCATGAATCACGGCGTATTGATAATCAATTACGCGGAAGATCTGGACGCCAAGGAGACACTGGCTCTTCACAATTTTTTGTGAGCCTAGAAGATGACTTAATGAGGATCTTCGGTGGTGAGAAAGTAAAGATGATGATGGAGCGGTTAGGTTTACCCGACGATATGCCAATTGAAAATGCGATCGTGTCTAAGTCTATTGCCACGGCGCAAAAAAAGGTAGAGGGTAACAACTTTGATATTAGAAAACACTTAGTTGAATATGATGATGTATTAAACAAACAACGCGAAGCAATCTACACTCGACGCCAGAATATATTAAACCAGGCCAAGAATGAGCCAACTGCATTAAAACAAGAAGTATTAGAGTTGATTCATGATGAAATTGCTTCAGTAGTATCATTTCACACCGCCTTGGATGATGAGAGTAAATGGAATTTGCAAGAAATATATGAAGTTGTAAATACAGTTTTCCATGTGCCATCAGATGTTAGAAAAAAATTAAAAGATATAGAAGAGGAAGCTGGTGACGCTTCTGCTGATGCCAAAGCGCGCAGCAAGCTGGTTGGCTATCTTTATAAGTTAGCAGTCATAGCTTATAATCAGCACGAGGAAAATTTAATCAAGCAGGCAGAAAAATTAGAGCAGAAAGAGCCCCGAGATATTATGCGCAATGTGGAACGGACTATTTTGCTTAGGTCAATTGATTCTTATTGGGTTAAGCATTTAACTACAATTGATCATTTACGAGCTGGTATAGGACTTCGTGGTTATGGTCAGCGCGAGCCATTAGTAGAATATAAGCGTGAAAGTTATAAAATGTACACTGATCTTCTGGCTACTATACGAAACTCCGTAGTTTATTCAATTTTTAAAACAGAGTTGACGCAACGAGCCGCCGGCGTTACCGAAGCTCCGGTAAGGCCAATGCAAGAGCTTGGGCCGGCTAAAACCAGTTCAACTGGCAGTACAATGTTTGGCTCCACCTCATCTACAGCTCCAGTACAGCAGGCTAAGGTAAAAGACGCGGCAGGAAAAAAAGTCGGCCGCAACGATCCCTGCCCTTGCGGCAGTGGGAAAAAATACAAGCGGTGTCACGGTAGGTAATTATTTTAATCATTAGAGTTCAATATGCCACAACTGTTATTTAATGAAATAAATCTAGCGTAGTCCCGTAGTGAAGCGAAGCTTATACTACTGGGATAAACATTGCCATGGTAAATAATTAATAAAAAGATAAGAATATTAAATCTGTGGAATTCAACTAATTTATCAAAAACAACAAGCAAGATTATCATCAACGTTCCTAGAATTTATTAAAATAAATAAACCCGCTTTTTGAAACCAGCGGGTTTTTTTAAGATGTAGATCATGTTTTGGTTTTTCCTCATCAAAAAATGATTTGAGTTTAAGATTTTTTA
Organism: Patescibacteria group bacterium; assembly: GCA_043823825.1. Lineage (GTDB taxonomy): Bacteria > Patescibacteriota > Patescibacteriia > Veblenbacterales > UBA10138 > JBDRTU01. The sequence continues at coordinate 35,375 of JBDRTU010000026.1, read as the reverse complement.
GAAATCTTAGAGTTGATAATTCTTTGAATGATTTTTCGAAGATTTTTTTAAAGTCTCCAATTGTCCCTTTTTTTGTTAACACTTCATTAACTTCAAAATGAATAGTAGTTTCTCCGTTCTCGACTCTGAGTTGCCAGGGACTTTTTTTGACAGTAGCGAAATATTTAGCATCAGCCATTTCTAGTTGATAATTAAAAACAAAATTTATTTTACCTTCAACAACATCCAATGTCCAATAAATTTCTTGATCTGTTGAGTTAGATCTATAATAGATTCCAGTGCCCCAGCAGATTATGCCTGTTGATATTTCCGCTTTATAGTTTCCTAGATCATGGTAAATTGATTTTAAAAGATGAATATCAATCACCTGATGTTCAATAAAATTAGGTAATAATAGTTGAGACTGTGCCGCAGCAAATTGGGTGAGCGAGATGATTATCAATATTGTTAAAATTACAGTTTTCATTACACTTCTCCTTTTATTTGTGTGTTTTTTTAATTCAGTTCATTGTTTATTACATACACTTTATTGCATGATTATTTATTTGTCAAATTACTATCATCACGCTTGCTATGTGCGTTAAAAAATGTTAAAATTTAAGCAAATTTATTAATGAATTTATAGGCAGGACAGTTGATCAGACATAAAGTAATCTCCTTTAACTTATGACTCCAATCAGAAAAAATAAAACTATTTCAGTATCAGCTTATGATATAGCTACTAGCTTTGATTTGTCAAAATTACAGACAAAAGTAAAGGACTTGGGAAAACTTCGGGATCATGATCCAATTATTGTAGAATTAGCAGCAACTAAGTATTTGGTGGTATTTGATTATGGCTCAGTGGTTTTTTTCAATTTTGCGTTAAATGAAGAAAAGCAATGGCTGGCTCGATTAAAACAATTTTCTATCCGCGCCAACCGCCGAGTTTTTTCTGATAATTTCACTTTAAACATAGGCGATCGCAAAAGCAGAGTATCTACAAACGAGCTATCAGTAAATAAATTTTTTTTAGACATTGTTAAGTTGGTAGCCATAATACTTTCTCGTTCAGTTGCATTGGAATATTATGAAGATCTAATAGACCGCAATTTAGAAAAACTGGAAGAATCAGTTGATACCTTGTCGCGAGAAGGCCGTTTTATTGTTAGTCGGCGAGAGTTAATAAAACAAGTTGGCTTAGCTAATGCAATTCAACATGAATTGGCTTATAATTTATCTTTATTAGATGATCCTGAGGTTGTGTGGGAACGGGGAGAAGAAATGCAGCAGCTATATCAGCACCTTTCTTCTCAATATGCCATTCAACGCCGTTCACAAATTATCAGCAGAAAACTGGAAATTATCTCAAACTCCAGTAAGTTCATTATTGATCAATTACAAAATCGTATAGCTAATGTATTAGAAGCAGCGATCGTTTTTCTATTTGTTGTGGACATTATTTTTATTTTAATAGATTTATTTGGTTAAAGAGTTTTATTATTATTTTTTAAGATGGATATTTTTTCCCACGGCTTGTGGGTCGCGGTAGTGTACGCAAAAGCTAAATCTGAAGCGCGCTGGATGGCAGTCTTTTTTGGAGTAGCGCCGGATATTTTTTCCTTTGGCATTTTATTTGTTTTAAACCTTTTTAATAGTGGGAGCTTTGGGTCGCCCCAGGCTTTGGTAGTTCCGGCCTATATTTTAACCCTCTACAACATTTGGCATAGCTTGTTTACCTGGTTAGCTATTTTTGTAATTGTTTGGTTGATCCGTCGCAAACCATGGTGGCCTTTAGCAGCAGCGTTTTTACATATTGCTATTGATGTACCGCTTCACGAAGCTGACTTTTTCCCCACCCCTTGGTTATGGCCGTTTTCCAATTATACTGTTGATGGTTATGCCTGGGGACACTCTTCATTCTTGCTTAGTAATTATGCAGTGTTGGGTGTTGTTTATATTATTTGGTATATTTGGGATTACCGTAAACGTCAGGCAGCTAAATTAGCTGCTAGTAAGTAGATGTTGGTAAGTAGTAGAGGGTTATTCTTGTCAGTTGGCGAATATTATGATACTATTTTAATTCGCTCAGCTTTAATTTTTTTATTTAATGAAAAAAATCACTAAACAAACTTATGTAGTTTTTTGGCAGCATGTCCGTCGTTATCAGCTGTTTTTTTGGATAATCTTAATATCAATTGCTTTAGCGTCGGTGGTGCCGATTATAGTTCCTTTTTATTATAAAAAATTTATTGATGAGTTAGTGTTTTCGCAAGCTTCAAATATAGCCGAGGTAGTTGTGCAATTAAAAGGAATAATTTGGTTTATTTTGTTATTAAATGCTATTGAATGGTTATTTTATCGAATCGCTACTTACACTAACAACTATTTTCAACCCAAAGTCATTGCCGATCTAAATAATACCAGTTTTGAATATTTACATAATCATTCGTTTGGTTTCTTTACCAATCGTTTTGTGGGCGCTTTAGTTAGAAAAATTGGTAGATTAGTGCGAGGATTTGAGGATATAGCCGATTCGCTTTATTGGAATTTAATGCCGACAGCCATTAGGGTGCTGTCGGTGACGTTGGTGTTGTTTTGGTTGTATCCTACCCTGGGCTTTATTTTACTGGCCTGGACCTTGCTTTATTTGACTATCAATTATTTTTTGACTTTACGTTTGTTAAGATTAAATGAGGCAGCCGCTACTCAAGATAGCAGAGTGACTGCTTATTTGGCAGATACCATCACTAATAGCGCCAACGTTAAAGTGTTTACGGGTTTAGCAGTGGAGCAAGCGGGTTTTGGTGAATTGACTGCGGAGCAATATAGATTAACGAAGAAGAGTTGGGATTATGATTCTAATATTGAGACGATTCAGGGCGCCTTTATGGCTATCTTAGAATTCGCAATTTTTTATGCTGCAATTTCGCTTTGGCAGCGCGGCTTATTAACTATTGGTGGCTTTGTTTTAATTCAGAGTTACATTATTCAGGTTTTTATGCGTTTGTGGGATTTTGGACGCGTGATCCGCCGTATTTATCGACACTTGGCTGATGCCGAGGAAATGGTGGAAATATTAAATACACCTCACCAAGTGAAAGATGTGCATGGCGCAACTAAATTACAGGTAATTAAAGGAGAGGTAGAATTTAAAAATATTAATTTTACCTATACTAAAGAATTAGAGGTAATTAAGAATTTTAATTTAAAAGTGTTAGCAGGTGAAAAGGTAGGGTTAGTTGGGCCATCGGGGGCCGGTAAATCAACTTTAGTTTCGTTGATGTTTAGATTTTACGATGTACCCGACGGCGCTATTTATATTGATAATCAGAATATAACAGAAGTAACTCAAAATTCTTTACGTCGACAAGTAAGTTTAGTACCACAGGATCCAGTTCTTTTTCACCGCACACTGATGGAAAATATTAGATATGGCAAGACAAGCGCCACTAATCAGGAAGTAATAGCGGCTGCCAAACTAGCACACTGTGACGAATTTATTGATCGACTACCTAATGGTTATCAAACTTATGTGGGTGAAAGAGGAGTTAAGTTATCGGGTGGAGAACGGCAACGAGTTGCCATTGCTCGAGCTATTCTAAAAAATGCTCCGATTCTAGTTTTGGACGAAGCCACCAGTAGTCTTGATTCTCACACCGAGGGAATTATTCAAGATGCCTTAGTCAATTTAATGAAGGGTAAAACTACCTTGGTAATTGCACACCGGCTTTCCACTATAATGAAAATGGATAGAATTATTGTGATGCGCCACGGAGAGATTCAAGAAACAGGCACTCATCAAGAATTACTTAAAAAATCCGGCGGTGTGTACCATACTCTGTGGCAATTACAAGCCGGAGGTTTTATCGCTTAATAACAAAAAAAATAAATAATGCTATCTAAATTACAGCTTGTCAGGTAGTTATTTATATGTTACCGTGATAACGTTACCTCGGTTTTAACCTTGGTTTTTTCTGAAACATGAATTCTAGTAATGACAACTTAAGGAATAATCGCCCGTTAGAGACTGACTCGGGTTCCAGTTTTTTAGTTTGGCTAGGCAAACCTTTTCTCTGGTTAGGTAAGGTATTGTTTGGCAAGATGACGCCACGAAAAAAATCATGGTGGCTAGTGTTTGTTATTTTGGTGATTACTATTTTTACAGGTTTGGTGGATTTTCCTAAAGCACCAGCTTGGATTCCCGGAACTTCATTTTGGAATAAATGGCAGGTGCAATTAGGCTTAGATTTACAAGGTGGTAGTCACCTAGTGTACCAAGCCGATCTTAGTGAGATTCAGGCTGGTGAAGAAGCTGCTGCGGTAGAAGGTGTTAAAGATGTGGTGGAGCGGCGTATTAATTTTTTTGGTGTATCAGAACCAGTTGTGCAAACAAATAAGTCGGGCGATAATTGGCGTGTAATTGTGGAGCTCGCTGGTATTAAAGATGTTAATCAGGCCATACAACTAATTGGCGAAACGCCGATTTTAGAATTTAAAGAGTCTGACGAAGGGAAGTTATTGCAAGATAATGAGGCAGAAAAAATAAATGTTAAAGAGCTAGCCGAGGAGATATTGCAAAAAGCTTTGGTGGTGGGTGCCGATTTTGCTGCTCTAGCAAAAGAATTTTCCGAAGATGGTTCTGCCCCGTTAGGCGGTGATCTTGATTGGTTTCGAGAGGGTGTAATGGTGCCTGAATTTGAACAAGCAGTGAAAGCGCTAGCAGTAGATGAAGTAAGTAAAGAGTTATCAGAAACTCAATTTGGTTATCATATTATTAAGAAAACAGGGGAACGGCAGGTTGAAGAAAACGGGCAAAATGTATTAGAGCTCAGGGCTAGCCATATTTTAGTAAGAGGTACTGCTTTTGATCAAGTTGATCCATGGATTAGCACAGGTCTTTCTGGTAAACAATTAAAACGGTCCCAAGTGCAGTTTGATCCCAATACTGGAATTCCTGAAGTGCAGTTAACTTTTAATGATGAGGGATCTGATTTATTTGCTGAGATTACTGGTCGTAATGTCGGTAAGCCGGTTGCTATTTTCTTAGATGGTGTGCCGATTAGTGTCCCTACTGTTCAACAAGAAATTACTGGCGGGCAAGCAGTGATTACTGGTGAATTTACCTTAGTCGAGGCTAAAGAGCTGGCACAGCGTTTAAACGCTGGGGCACTTCCAGTACCAATACATTTAATTAATCAACAAACTGTAGATGCGACTTTAGGTAAGGTCTCAGTAGAAAAAAGTTTATTCGCTGGTATTGTTGGTTTGATTGTAGTTGCACTCTTTATGTTGTTTTATTACCGGCTGCCTGGTTTATTATCAATAGTTGCTTTAGTTATCTATGCTTTGATTACCTTTGCTATTTTTAAACTATGGTCGGTAACCCTAACTTTGGCTGGTATTGCTGGATTTATCTTATCAGTAGGAATGGCTGTAGACGCCAATATTCTTATTTTTGAGCGATTAAAAGAGGAATTACGCATGGGCAAGCCTTTAACTCAAGCGATTGAAGAGGGTTTTAAGCGAGCCTGGACCTCTATTCGTGATTCAAACATTTCCAGCTTGATTACCGCGATAATTTTAATTTGGTTTGGAACCTCTCTGATTAAGGGTTTTGCTATTACCTTATCTATTGGTATTTTAATTAGCATGTTTTCGGCCATTACGGTTACTAGAACTTTTTTACGTTTAGTAGCTGGCAACAAATTTTCACGCGCGATTTTCTTGTTTGGTGTGAGTAAAAAAAATATAACAAGGCAACTATGAAAATAAATTTTATTGCTAATCGTAAAATAGGCTATATTTTTTCAACACTACTGATTGTTGCCAGCGTTGTCAGTTTATCTTTTTGGGGTCTAAATCTTGGCATTGATTTTACTGGTGGATCTTTACTAGAGGTTGCTTTTATTAACGAGCGACCAACTAACGATCAATTACATCAAACCTTAGAACCTTTTAACCTGGGTGGAGTAGTAATTCAGCCAACTGGGGAGCAGGACGTGATATTTCGTTTTCGCGATGTTTCCGAAGATGAGCATCAAAGTATTTTGAGCTTACTCAGAGAAAACCATGGTGATATTCAAAGTAAACGCTTTGAGTCTATTGGCCCAACCTTAGGCGCCGAATTAGGCAAACGCGCCTTGTGGGTAATTGGTTTTGCTTTGATTTTCATTATTTTGTATATTGCTTGGGCCTTTCGTAAAGTGGCGAAACCAGTTGCATCGTGGAAGTATGGTTTATCAGCTATTGCCGCTTTAGCGCATGATGTTTTAATTACAGTTGGAATTTTTTCTGTATTGGGGCATTATCTAAATGTTGAAGTTGATAGTTTATTTGTTTCGGCAATACTAACTGTGTTAGGTTTTTCGGTGCATGATACTATCGTGGTGTTTGACAGAACTCGCGAAAATTTATTTAGAGGAATAATTGGTAGTTTTGATCAAGTTGTTAACAAAAGCATCAACGATACTTTAACTCGCTCAATTAATACTTCTTTAACAACTTTACTGGTGTTGGCAGCTTTATTTTTTTATGGCGGTTCAACCATTCACTATTTTGCTTTAGCTTTAATTGTGGGTATTGCTATAGGTACTTATTCATCTATTTTTATTGCTTCTCCTTTGTTAGTAGAATGGTACAAGCTTACAGACCGACATTAAAAATCTTTTCATAATTTCCTTAAGTAAAATAAACATGTGGAGTAGCTGTAAAATACTTGCTTTAGGAATATTAGTTAATCTGATTTGGGTGCTACCAGCTTCGTCTGCTAGTACCATTTTTTTATTGCCCACCAGCGGTCTTTATACTAAGGGTAGTTTAATAACTGTGGAAGTTAAATTAGCGACTGGTGAGTATTTAGTGAATGAAGTTGGCTCTACTATTAGTTTTGATAAAAGCAAGTTGAGAGTAACTAAATTAGAAACTAGTGACAGTATTATTTCTGATTGGCCTGTGGAACCAACATTTGCCAATAGTAAAGGTAAAGTTACTTTTGTAGGAATAATCAAAGAGGGAGGGTATGTTGGTGACGAGACTAGTCTAGTTAGTATTACTTTTAAAACCATCTCTTTAGGGAAGGCGATAGTGCAAGTGAGTGAGGGTTATGTTAAGGCAACTAATAGTCATGAAACCAATTTGATTGGTGCCTTAGAGGCCGCCACCTTTACGATTCTAGATTTAGTGGAAGACATCACCCTTACTGAAGACAATCAATTACTTAGCAGCACGCCCAAACTAGATGATTTAGCAACAACTAAAACAGCATCTACTATAAAGGTTAATAAATCAGGTAGTATGGTATTAATTGGTTTAGTGTCGGCCATCGTTTTTGTTGCAGTTACTTTTTTACTACAAATAGCTAAACAAAGAAAACATCAGAAAAAGAAAAAATAACAGCGGTTACTTGACACGCCTTTGTGCCAGGCCCCAATACTTAGCATTAGCGAATCAGATCAGATGCTAGTAGGTGATTCTCCCCCAGAAAACTCAAGGCGCTACGGCGTGCGAGATGAGCATAACGGTGTGTCAGAAAGAACAGCAAACTCCGATACTTGGAATTGGAGTATACTTTTAGAACTTGACACGATTTTTGATGTTGTTTATACTCCTACTTAGAGGGTAGGAGTAATTTATTTATATGTTTGGATTATCAACAAAAGGCGATTATGGACTTAGTTTCTTAGAAGCCCTGGTCCAGCGGCCAAAACGATTAATTTCACTTAAGGAAATATCGCGTCAAAAAAAATTGCCGCTTAAATACATTGAACGGCTGGCCGCCACTTTAAAGCGGGCAAATATTATCGTTAGTAAAGAGGGTGCTGGTGGTGGTTACATTTTAGCTCGTCCAGCCTACCAAATTAAATTAGTCGAAGTGCTAACAATTTTGGAAGGCGATTTAGCGCCCACTAAGTGCACTAGTGACCGGGCAAATTGTATTCGTGAAAAATTATGTTTAATGAAACAAGGATGGTGCGCTATTCATCATAAAATTTATTCTATCTTGGACAGTTACAGCTTAGCTGATCTTTATAAAAAATCTAATCTAACTACTAATCCTTAATTTAAAAATTATGTTTTCTTTACCAAAACTACTATACAGTTATGATGCTTTAGAGCCGTTTATTGATAAAGGAACTATGGAAATTCACCATTCTAAACACCATCAAACTTATGTTAATAAATTAAATGAAGCTCTTGAGAAAGTACCAGAACTTAAAGACAAGTCTCTAGAAGAGCTGTTGGGTAATTTAGCTCAAGTTCCTGAAGCAGTGCGAGGCGCCGTAATAAATAATGGCGGTGGTCATTATAATCATTCACTCTTTTGGACTAGTATGAATCCGCCGGCTGGTGGAGGAGTGGAGCCAAGCGGCGAGCTAGCAGATATGCTAAATAAAAATTTTGGAGAGTTTAAAAAGTTGCGTGATAATTTTACCGACGCAGCTACTAAACTTTTTGGTAGTGGCTGGGTCTGGGTCGTTAGCGATAGTTCAAAGAAACTTAGCGTTATCACTACACCTAATCAAGATAGCCCTATTACGCAGGGTTTAACCCCACTCTTAGTACTAGATGTTTGGGAACACGCTTATTATTTAAAATATCAGAATAAGAGACCTGATTATATTAAGGCTTGGTGGAATGTTGTTAACTGGGATGAGGTGGCTAGTAGGTTAAAATAAATTGCCCAATGTCAAATTTATTAGAGATAAAAAATTTGCAAATAAAAGTTGAAGGCAAGGTTATAATCCGCGACCTATCTTTATCAATAGGTGCTGGAGAAGTGCATGCGCTGATGGGGCCAAATGGCAGCGGTAAATCTACTTTAGCCGCGGCTTTAGCTGGACATCCGAACTATGAAATTGCAGGTGGGCAGGCTTTATTAGCGGGGAGGGATGTGTTAGTGCTTAAGGCAGAGGAGCGGGCGCAGCGAGGTTTGTTTTTGGCATTTCAGTATCCAGTGGCGATTCCGGGTTTAAGTGTCAGAGATTTTTTATTAAGTACTTTAAACGCTAGGCGTACTGCAGAAAAACTAAAACCGTTATCCGCATCCGATGTTGAAATACTACTCAACCAAGCAGGGAAACGTCTAAAACTCAATCCAGATTTTTTCAGCCGTAGTGTTAATGATAGTTTTTCTGGTGGAGAAAAGAAGCGCTTAGAAATTTTACAACTCCTAATCCTAAAGCCGAAAGTAGCAATTTTAGACGAAACTGACTCTGGCTTAGACATTGATGCTTTAAAATTAGTGGCTAAGACAGTCAAAGAGTTTGTGGGTCCGAAGACTAGTGTATTAGTAATAACACATTACCAGCGGTTGTTGTATTATCTAAAGCCGACTCACGTTCATGTTTTAGTAAACGGGAAAATAGTTAAGTCAGCAGGGGAGGAACTAGTTGATCTCGTTGAACGGACAGGTTATAAGCAATTAGTCGCGTAGCCCTTAATTTAACTATAGAACTACTTTCTAATTCGCGCGAATAAGAAGATGGCAAAATTATTACAAGATACACAGCTGAAATCAGGGAATTCTTATCGGTTTGGTTTTTATGATGATATCAAGCCGGTTTATTCTATTCCACCAGGCCTTTCCAAAAAAGTAGTTGAGGAAATATCATCAATTAAGGGGGAATCTGCTTGGATGAGAGAGCTGCGGCTTAAAGCATTGCAAGCGTTTGATAAGCGACAGGTGCCAACTTGGGGCGCTCGCATATCGCAAATTAATTATCAAGCAATTACTTATTATTTAAAGTCGTCAGAAAGGCAAGCAGCGTCTTGGGACAAAGTGCCTGACACCATTAAAAAAACATTTGAAAAACTAGGTATTCGCCAGGCCGAGGCTAAATTTTTATCAGGTGTGGGGGCGCAGTACGATTCCGAAGCTGTTTATCACAATCTAAAAGAAGAGTGGAAAAAACAAGGCGTAATATTTATGGATATGGATTCAGGATTACGAGAGCATCCAGAGATTGTAAAAAAATATTTTGGCACCGTAATTCCTTTAAACGACAATAAGTTTGCGGCGCTTAACACGGCAGCGTGGTCGGGCGGCAGTTTTGTTTATGTGCCAGCCGGGGTGCAGGTAACGGTTCCTTTACAAGCATACTTTAGGCTCAATGCCCAAAATATGGGTCAGTTTGAAAGGACTTTAATTGTGGCTGAAGAAGGGAGTTATGTGAATTATGTTGAGGGATGCACAGCACCGGTTTATTCTGTTGATTCACTTCACTGCGCTGTAGTGGAGATTATCGCCAAACCATATTCTCGCGTACGCTACACTACTATACAGAATTGGTCTAACGATGTTTATAATCTGGTTACCAAACGAGTAGTTGCTGAAGAGGGAGCCATAGTGGAATGGGTAGATGGTAATTTTGGTAGTAAGGTCACTATGAAGTATCCATCAGTATTTATGAAGGGCGCTGGCTCCAAGGCTGATATTTTAAGTCTATCTTATGCCGGGCAACGCCAGCATCAAGATTCTGGCGCAAAGGCTATACATTTAGCCCCTAATACCAGCTCCAATATTGTTTCTAAATCAATAGCCCGTGGGGGAGGACGCACTAGTTATCGCGGTTTATTGCACGTAGCGCCACAAGCAAAAAATTCTCAAGCTAAAGTAAGATGCGATGCTTTGCTTATGGACGCAGAATCACGATCTGATACTTATCCCACTAATGACATTAAAACTCGAGATGCAAAAATTGAGCACGAGGCCACAGTTTCAAAAGTAGGGGATGAACAATTATTTTATTTGCGCTCGCGTGGTTTATCAGAATTAGAAGCTACTTCCTTGATTGTTTCTGGTTTTATTGAGCCAATCGCTAAAGAATTGCCTATGGAATACGCACTTGAGCTAAATCGTTTAATTCAGTTAGAGATGGAAGGATCAGTTGGCTAATTTGGTGTTTGTTGCTATTTAACTATTTAACTAAATTAACAAATAAGAACTAGTTAATATTATGAACATGGAAAGGTTGGGAAAGATTAGTGGGCGAACAGTGGTCCAGTTGGCGCCGGGGAATCAGAGCCGCAATTTGTTAGTGGAAAAGAATTCAGTGGCCGAAATTCTGGTGCCCAAGCAGACAGGGCTACAGAAGTTGGAATTACAACTTCAAGCTGGCGCGGGAGTTCATCTAATTTTGCATGGTGTTTGCCCAAGTTCCAAAATAAATTGTCGGGTGGAAAAGAATGCGCGTTTAACTATAACTTTACTTGGCAGGCAGCAGAAAAATTATACTATTAAATTTAATGTTGATTTAATTGGCGAGAGGTCTGACTGCCATTTGCAACTAGCGCTAGTGGATCAAAATAATGGACACGGCAAAGTTGAGTGTTTAATAAATCACCAGGCAGTTAATACGGTTGGCCGTATTATTTCGCGTCGCATTTTACAACAAGAAGCAACTGGAGCTTTTGCGTGTACCCTAAAAGTAGGAAGGGAGGCGCACGGTACAGACACTTATCTTTCTGATAAAGCCGTGCTAGTTGGGGAGAAGAGTAAGGCAACCTCCGATCCTCGTATGGAAATTTTAACTAATAATGTTAAAGCCTCGCACGGCGTTACTATTGGTCAACTTTCTCCTGAAGAATTTTTTTATTTACGCTCGCGGGGAATTTGGGAGGAGCAAGCCTTATTATTATTACTTAAAGCCTTTTTAAAACCGGCACTAGTTGGGGTAGACCCTAAACTGCAGGGGGACTTGATTTGATAGTTAATTTAGTGTAGACTAGTAGCAATTATGTTGGATCCAAATTCAATTAAAAAGCAATTCCCAATTTTTTCTCAAACGAAAGCAGGGAAGTCTTGGGCGTTTTTAGATAGTGCTGCTTCAGCGCAAAAACCGCAGTCGGTTTTAGATGCGATGGACGCAGTGTATAAAACCACCTATGCCAATATACATAGGGGAATTTACGATTTGGCAGAGGAGGCAACCAGGCAGTATGAAGAGGCTCGCATAGAGATAGCAAAATTTATAGGCGCACAAGAACCTACAGAAATAATTTTTACCAAAAACACTACTGAATCTATAAACCTGGTAGCTTATTCAGTATCTAGTATGCTAAAGCCTGGCGATGAAATTTTGGTTACAGAAATGGAGCATCATGCTAACTTAATTCCTTGGCAGCAAGCAGCAGCACGCGCTGGAGCAAAGTTAAGGCTAATACCGGTTGGCCATGATTTTAGATTAGATATAAGTAAATTAGACGAGTTGATAAATAGTAAAACTAAAATTGTTGCCGTAACAGCAATGTCTAATGCGTTAGGTACAGTGAACGATATAAAATTGATTATTCATATAGCACATAAACTCGGGGCTTGGGTCTTAATTGATGCTGCGCAAGCAGCAGCGCATTATCCAATTAATGTTAAGGAGTTGGATTGTGAATTTTTAGCTTTTTCTGGCCATAAAATATTTGGCCCCAGTGGGGTTGGTGTGCTTTATGGTAAAAAGGATATTTTGAAAAAAATTCCGCCTTTTTTAACTGGTGGGCACATGATCGAAGATGTTTGGTATGATCGCGCTACTTGGGCTGAGTTGCCAGCAAAATTTGAAGCTGGCACTCCGCCTATTTCCGAGGTGATTGGCTTAGGTGAGGCTGTAAAATTTATTTACAAGTTGGGTTGGTCTAATATTATTGAACATGAGCGATCGCTCACTGAATACGGTTTGGCTAAACTGAAGATAGTTAAGGGATTAAAATTATTCGGCCCCAGCGAAATTTCTAGTCGCGGTTCGTTATTTTCTTTTACTTTAGAAAAAGTTCATGCCCATGACGTAGCAGGAATTTTAAATGAGTCTGGTGTAGCAGTGCGCGTTGGGCATCACTGCAACGCGCCTTTGCACAAAAAATTTGGCTTGGTGGCCACTACCCGTGCCAGTTGTAGTATTTATAATACCGCTGAGGATATTGATAGGTTAGTAGAGGCGTTAGAAAAAGCAAAAAAAATGTTAGCCTAATTTTAATTTTTGATTTTTACATTTTGATATTACATCATGGATTTATACCAAGCTAATATATTAGATCATTACAAACATCCACGTCAGCAAGGGAAATTAAAAAACCCTACTGCAAGATCAGAGCACGTTAATCCCTTGTGTGGGGATGGTTTAGAAATTGAACTGGTGGTAGAAAAAGGTAAAGTTGTTGAGGCTGGTTTTGTGGGCGAGGGATGTGTTTTGTCTCAAGCTGGAGCCTCTATTTTACTTGAACAAGTAATTGAAAAATCTGTTGAGGAATTAAAAAAATGGGATAAGCAGAAAATGCTTATGTTCCTTAATATAGAGGTTGGCCCCAATAGACTAAAGTGTGCCTTATTGTCTTTAGAATGTTTACAGCAAGCTTTAAACATAGAAAAGTAGTTTAGGTTTTTGTCACTCCATTAGTAATTACGCCATAAAGAAAAAGTATAGCATGGAATAGGTGCTCTTCTTCCTCTAAATGAAACAGGTCTAGTAAGTTTGGAAAGGTGAGCCCAATTAACAGGAAGATCATCATTACTGCAGTAGTAGTATTAAGATAACTTTTGAGATATTTTTGATTTGAACTAAAGAAGCCGTAATATAGGCCAAATACTCCTAAAACTAAATAAACCAGACTTTGCCATAAATCTAGTTGTATTAGATACTTGATTTGGATAATAAAAAAGCCAAAGAAACCAGCAGCGGTTAGAATAATTCCCGTTAGGCGGGCAAAGTAGATCCTCATATTTATTATTATATACTGCTAGGACTTTTTGATCCATATTTATTGGTTGATAGTAAAAATCATGTTATACTTAGCTTGTTATGAGTAAAGTTTGTGTTATTGGCAGTGCTACTTGGGATGCACTTTTGACCACTGATCAAGCAAAACTGATCAAAGGGAAAAGCGGCCAAAAGACTAAGTCAATGCTGGCTTTTAGCTATGGTGCTAAAATAGATGCTTCGGACACTATTTATACTTTCGGCGGAGGCGCTTCTAATGTTTCTGTTGGCCTTAACCGTTTGGGTATTAGCGCAAGTGTTTATACTCATTTGGGACGAGATTGGCGCGGCAGGGAAATCATCAACCACCTTAAAGCAGAAAGGGTAGATGTTAAAAGTATTACTTTTGACCGCGAGCGTCATTCAGCTATGTCTTTAATAGTGACATCAGGGGCTGCACGTGAGCATATAGCTTTTGTTGATCGAGGTGCTAGTTCTGGACTTCAGCTTAAAACTAAATTAGCCAGTGGGACTTATAATTGGTTTTATTTAACTGCCATCACAACACTAAATTGGCCAGCTATGTTAAGGAAATTTTTTACTGCCAGCAGTCGTGCGGGCAAGAAGATTTTTTGGAATCCTGGAAGCCGACAACTAGCTTCTGCTAAAGCGCTTAAGCCTTTGCTAAAGTATCTTACGGTATTGGACTTAAATAAAGAAGAGGCGACAAAGCTCGTTCGCGACTTAGGTAAAAAAGCAAAAAACGAAGCTCAGATACTTAAAACTTTGTGGAGCTTAGGCCCAGAAATAGTGCTTATCACCTGTGGAGCCAAAGGGGCTTATTGTTTTGATGGTAAAAGTTTTATTTATTATCCGTCATACAAATTAAAAGCGGTTAATACCATTGGTGCTGGTGATGCTTTTGGTTCAGGGTGGTTGGCTGGTTTTATACACTCAAGAGGAAAGTTAATTGAAGCCATGCGGTGGGGTATGAGTAATAGTAATTCAGTGATTCTGAAAATGGGGGCTCAGCGAGGTTTATTACGCCGAGGAGAAATCAAAAAGTTTCTTCTTCAGCACCATAAATAATTTTTAAGCTTGAATTATGGTGGTTAAGTTATCTAGCAAATCATCATATCTTTTGGTACTAAATACCAGCGGTGATTCTTTGAACTGGGCGCTTTATACTGCTCCTGATTTAGAAGAAATTGGACGCGGGGCTGTAGAGCGCATTGGTTTGTCTAATTCTTTTACTGAGGGGCGTTTATTAGGTAAATTGGTGGTTGCTAAAAGTAAAATAAGTGGTCATCAACAGGCCCTGGCATATGTTTTAAAGCTGATTGCTTGGCATGGACTTCCATTAAAGCAGATCAAAAAAGTTGGTCACCGGGTGGCTTTTGGTAGTACTGATTTTGACAAACCAGTTAAATTAAACTTAAAAAATTTGTCGGTATTAACTAAAAATACAGTAGGGGCATTGTCCCACCGGACAGTGGAAATAATAACGATTCAGGCCGGTCTAAAATTTTTAAACAAAGCTGATCATTGGGCGGTTTTTGATACTACCTGGTATTGTGATTTACCAGACTACTCAAAATATTACGCCCTACCCATTGATATACAAAAGAAAAAAAAATTGCAGCGTTTTGGCTTGCATGGTATTTCCCATCAGTATGTTGCGGAAAAAACAGCCAATAATTTGAATAAAGATTTAACAAAGCTAAATTTAATTACCTGTTACTTAGGTGGAAGATCAAGCATTACCGCTCTTAGGTACGGCAGGGTAATTGATACTTCAGCAGGCTTTACACCACTAGAGGGATTAATGGGCGCTACTCAAAGCGGCGATCTTGATCCTGGATTAGTATTGCATTTAATAGATAAACTGAAAATGAAGCCGGTTGCCGTCAGAGCGCTACTTAATGACTCAGCAGGCTGGTTAGGAGTTGCGGGAGTTAAGGATATGCGGGAGTTAATGGTGCGAGCTGGATATGAAATTTTAGGATATAAGACACAGGGCAAAATTTCAGCAGAAGCAAAGGAGGGAGCAAGGTTGGCGCTTAAAATGTATATTTATAGAGTGCAAAAGTATATTGGCGCTTATGCCGCGATTTTAGGAAGAGTAGATGCTATTGTGTTTACTGGTAATATTGGTGAACGCAATGAAACTATTCGCACACTAATTATAAGGGGTCTGCCTAAACTTAAAGATATTCCTGAGCTCATTATTCCTACAAACGAGGAATTAGCTATTGCAAGACAGATAGTACGTTGAGTATGAAATTTCCTAATTTAAATAAGATTGTAGTCTACGGCTCGTTGGCTTATGACCGGGTGATGGATTTTCCTGGCCGATTTAAAGATAATTTTATCGCCAACAAGCTGCATAATATTAACGTGTCGTTTGCAGTGCCCACTTTAAAAGAAAGTTTCGGAGGAACAGCCGGCAATATTAGTTACAACCTTTGTTTGTTAAAATATAAGCCCATTATTCTTTCTTCGGTTGGTAATGATTTTTCTAAATACAAAAAATGGTTACAGAGTAGGGGAGTGAATACTCTGTATTTGAATCTTGTTAGGAATACTACCACAGCATCAGCCTATATTATTACTGATAAAGATGATAATCAGATAACTGGCTTTTATTTTGGTGCCATGCAAATACCTTACAGAACTTTTCCTGTTAAGGTTTTTAATAAATCTATGATGATTATCGCACCAGGTAATGTAAGTGATATGAAAAGACTGGTAAAGTTGTGTAAAAGAACTAGAACTCCTTATATTTATGATCCAGCGCAACAAATTCCTATTTTATCTTCTACCGATCTTGCCTTAGGAGTAACTGGTTCTCATGTTTTTATTGGGAATGATTATGAAATTAGTTTAACTGCCAAGAAATTAGGGTTATCGGAAAAATCTTTAATCAATAAATGCAAAATATTAATACGTACTTTGGGCTCAAAAGGTTCGGAAATATGGTATCAAGGCAAAAGGATTCGGATTCCCGCTGTTAAAGCGAAAAAAGTGGTGGATCCAACTGGCGCGGGTGATGCTTATCGCGCTGGTTTAGTTGATGGTTTGTTACGCGGATGGCCGCTGACAAGATCTAGTCGTCAAGCAGCTGCTATAGCTTCACGAGCAGTTGAAAAGTACGGCACGCAGAATCATAAATTTAATTCTAGAGTTTATATTTGATATTATGTTTATTAACGACAGTGGTTTAAGTAGTATAATTTAGTTATTTTTTAATTATTGATTATTTATATTTATGCCAGATGAAGAAAAAAGCAAAATGGATCAATCTTCAGATTTATGTAATCATGCTAATTTTCCTGATAATTGTGAACAATGTAAATTTTCTCAAGATGAAATTAAGGAGGGACTAATGAATGAGACTGATCAAGAAAATAAACCAGCAACAGTTACAGAGGATTATTTCAAGGCGATGAAATCTGGAACAGAAGTATTTTCAGAGTTAAGTCGTGACGGAAAAGAAGAGGTGGAAAAAGGCATAGAGCAAAGAGATCCGGCCTGGACGCAAGCTAGTAATAATATAGAAGAATTTTATGGTAGTTTTAATGGATCAGAAAATGATCCGGATGAGCAATTAGAGGAAAAATATTTGAAATATATTGAACCTCAATCTAGTAAATTTTATCTTGGTAAATTATTGACTTCATTAAATTCACTTGCTTCTAGAGATGGATTTTTCAATGCGCGTAATAATAAAGAATTTAAAGAATTGGATCCAAAAATAGATTTTACCATAAAGATGATTGAAAGATTTAGGCAGATTCAAAAAAAATTAACTGATCAAAAAGAAGTGTTGGAAAATTTTAAAAAACATAGTTTATTTTGTAAAGAAGATAAAGAACCATACTGGAATCAATCCCCGAAATTAAACGATAAGTCTTTAGTTGATCATTCGATAGGTAATATTTATATTGGTGAATTAATAAGAAAATTGAGTTAATAAAAAGAGCTGATGGTATTTATGAATCATATCAGCTCTCTTTTGTTTTTTTATAAAAAAAATTAGTTTTCATCATCATTATCAGGCTAGAGCAAAACAAAACTAATAGCGCAATTAATATTCTAATAATAATGTGTTCATTTTGTTGCGCTCCAATAGCCGCATTTATTAGTGTCGCTGGTAAAATTAAGTACCAACGCTGGCGCGTATATAATAATACAAGCGCGAATGTAGCCATGGTAATAGCCGCGAATATGTATGCTATGTGTATGTTCATTTTTTATATCCTTATTTTTATGTTTCAGATCAATGTATCCTATTTATATAATTTTGTACAGCCTTTAATTAAATATAAAGGGTGTAATTTTATTACACCCTTTAAAAAGCTATTGCTTATTTTTTAAGGAGTCTAGATATCCAAGCTTGTCTTTTAAGGTTGGCGGGGCTGGTAAGTTTATTGTCATGGATAATAAAAGAAAAGACAGCCCACACGCCATAATTATTATCATTAAATTTATTAGCCATAATATTTCGGCTGATAAATTTAAATGGCATATGCTAATAATTTCAACTAAACCCTTTTCAAAAAGTACATAAAATACAAGGCCCACGATTGTTGTGGAAAGTGAGAAAAAGAATCTAGAGAGCACTTTACTCCCACTTTGTATTAGCCAAGAAAAGGCAAATGTTAAAATAATTAAGGGTATTACCCACAAATTCACCACATCTAAAAGTTGCATTGTTTCTCCAGGAAGTTAATTTATGTATTTGTTTTTTTATTTACTTTAAGATAAGAGTAATGTTTCTTGTTAAAAATGTCAATTTCCAGTAAAATAATATTAATGATTCTAAAAAAATGGAAAATAGCTGAACCGATTACTAATCAGATCAAAGCTCAATTTTCAGAAATCGAGCTGGTTTTATTACAACTGCTAGTCAATCGGAGCTTAATGCAACAGGAAGCTATTGACGAGTTTTTAAATCCTGATTGGGGTGAAGATGTGCACGATCCTTATTTGTTTAAGGATATGGCCATGGCGGTTGATAGAATTTATCGTGCCATTAAGATGAATGAATTGATATGTGTTTATGCCGATTATGATGCCGATGGTGTTACCGGCGCAGTAATTTTGGTTAGCAGTTTGAGAAAATTAGGTGCAGAAGTGCAGGTTTATTTACCCCATCGCGAACGCGAGGGGTATGGCATTAACCAAGCAGCTGTTCGATATTTAGCTGATAAGCAAGTTAAGCTAATAATCACCTGCGACTGTGGTGTTGCTAATGTGGAGGAGATCACTCTAGCTGCTAGTTTGGGTATAGATACCATAATAACCGATCATCACCAAGCTAAAGAAACTTTGCCGCCAGCAGTGGCGATTATTCACCCAAGTTTACCTCGCGAAAATTATCCGGGCAAAAACCTTTCCGGTGGCGCTACTGCTTATAAATTAGTGCAGGGATTGTTAAGTGGTGGGGACTGTGAATTAGGCGAAAAAGAAAAAGAGGTTTGGGAAAAATGGTTGCTGGATTTGGTTGCAATTTCATTAGTGGCTGATATGGTGCCATTACTTGGTGAAGCTAGAACACTAGTTAAGTACGGCTTGGTGGTATTGCAAAAAAACAGACGGTTAGGTTTGCAAAAATTAATAGAAGTGGCAGGTGTTAATCCAGAGTTAATTACTACTAATACTATAGGTTGGCAAATAGCACCTCGTATTAATGCAGCGGGACGCATGGATCATGCCAATGCTGGATATCAACTACTAATGTCAGAGGATTCTTGTGAGGCTGAAGAATTAGCGCGCTCCTTAAACCTTACTAATACTGAACGTCAGCGCGTGTCTGAAGAAATGTTACAACAGGCCTTAGAGCAAGTTGGTAAATTAAAACGCAGTGATTACGCAGTGTTTACTTTTATGCCCGAATGGCCATTAGGAGTAGTTGGTTTGGTGGCAGGTAAATTAGTACAGAAATATAATCGACCAGCGCTCGTAATGTGTGCCGAGGGGGATAATATTGTTGGTTCTGCCAGGAGTATTCCGGCGTTAGATTTAATGCAGGTGTTAAAAGAAACCGATCAGCATTTAATTAAATATGGTGGGCATAAACAAGCAGCTGGTTATAAAATGACAAAGGCAAATTATGAAAAGTTTATTAAAGCTTTTAATAAGGTAGCGAGACAGCATCTGAAGGATAAAGACTTAACACCAGTACTTGAATTAGATGCTGAACTAGAATTAGCAAAGACAGATTGGCTCGTTTACGAAGCTGTACAAAAATTAGAACCAACAGGGCAAACTAACCCTATACCTCTATTTGCTTTATTTGATTTAGAAGTAGTAGCTATTAATCCAGTTGGAAGCGAGGGACAGCACTGGCGTTTGCAACTCAGACAAGGGGAAGTAGAAAAAAAGTTTATTACTTTTAATGCTTTGCAAAAAGGAGTAGATTTAAAAGTGGGAGATAAAATAGATGTGGCTTTTGAGGTAGGCGTTAATGAGTGGAACGGCAATCGCGAGTTGCAATTAAAAATTATGGATTTTAAACATCATGAGTAAATCAGTAATTTTAAGAACTGATGGTGGGTCGCGGGGGAATCCTGGGCCAGCAGCCATTGGTTATGTGATTGAAGATCAAACTGGCAAAGTTATAAAAGAGCAAGGCAGATATTTAGGTGAAAAAACCAACAACGAGGCAGAGTATCTAGCCTTAATTACTGGTTTAGAAGAGGTGAAGAAATTAGGCGCCGAAGAAGTAAAGTGTTATTTAGACAGCGAGCTAGTCGCGCGACAGCTGAACAGGGAATATAAAGTTAAGGATAAAGCTCTAGCCAGTTTGTTTGTGAAGGTTTGGAATTTAAGCCAGAGTTTTAAAAAGATTAGCTATCACCATGTTTTGCGTGGGCAGAACAAAAGAGCTGATATTCTATTGAACCAAGTTTTAGATCAGTAATAATAGATTAATATAATCTTAATCAGGCTTTTTTGTCAGCTATACTACTGTACTAGTATAGGTATAAAGACAAATGAGTAGCTGTTTTACGCACTTAGGTATTATTCACGCGAATAATACCCATAGTTATTAGTTGATTTTTAACGTTGACAAAATTATTCAGTGTTGTATAATGTCATAGCTAAGTAGACTTATGCGATTGCTCTCATCTAATTATTAGATGGGGGAGGAAAGTCCGAACACCATGTGTCCGCCGCATAGGCGGAGGGTAACTGCTAACAGCAGCCGCTGATCCGCGTAAGTGGGTCGTAGGACAAGTGCAACAGAAAATAGACTCGCCCGCTCAGCCATCTGGCAGAGCGAGGTAAGAGGTGAAACGGTGGGTCCGCCACGGGCGGAATAAAACGCTTCAGCGTAAAATGTAAGAGCCCACCAGCCCCGACGGTGACGTCGGGGGCTAGGCAAACTCTACCCGGTGCAATACCAAGTAGGTCTCGTCCGCCAAGAAATTGGCGAGACGGACGGGTTGGTAGCTAGAGCTCGCCTCGTGAGAGGCGGCCCAGATAGATAATCGCTTCCCCCGCCACACGGCGGGGTCAGACAGAATTCGGCTTATTGGTCTACTTAGCTTTTTTTGTACTCAAAATTACAAATCAGACTAAGGTTAATTGATTAGAAATAATGACCATAAATGGTATAATGTAACTTATGAAGAAGTCACAGTTGATCTTAGCTGTTCTAGCGCTTCCTCTTGATTATATTGCACTAGTATTGGCGGGGCTGCTGGCTTATTTTTTGCGTTTTGAAACTTTTGTTACTGATATTCGCCCAATCCTTTTTTATCTTCCCCTTAATGAATATTTACCTCTGGTTCTAATAGCTTCTTTAGTCTGGATTGTGTTTTTTTCTCTGGCTGGTCTTTATCAGATTTCTACCAGATTAAAATTTTACGAAGAAATTCGCCGAGTCTTTTTAGCTTGTTCTACGGGTTTAGCGCTCATTATTATTGCATTCTTTTTTAATCAAGCTTTATTTTCATCTAGGTTTATTGTTTTGGCCTTTTGGGTATTTGCTGTAATATTTGTGAGTTTAGGGCGCGGTTTGTTAAAATTATTGAGAAATATTTTCTACCGCAAAGGTTGGGCTTTATCTAATGTGTTAGTAATAGGTGCTGATCAAAATACCAAGGCGTTAGTTGAATTATTTCGCAGTTCGCCTTCCTTAGGTTATCGGGTGATAAATAATCGAGACAGATTCAGCCCCGAGCTTAGTCAGGATGATTTAAAAACATTAGATGAAATAATAGTATCCGATACTAATTTATCACCTACCGAGCGGGTAGATATTTGGGAATATTGTTTAAATAACCATCTTGGGTTTAAATATGTGGCTGATATATTTAACGCCCAATTGCACAATGTGGTAATGCATACTTATGCTGGTGTACCAGTATTGGAAATTAAAAGAACACCATTAGACGGCTGGGGGAAAATTGTTAAGCGGTTATTTGATATTATTTTATCTATTATTTTAATGATTGCTTTGTCGCCTTTGTTGTTAGTTGTGATTTTAGTAATTTATTTTGGCTATGGCTCTCCAGTAATAGTACAGTTAGAAAGGGTAGGTGAGAGAGGCAGGCCTTTTACTTTACATAAGTTTCGTTCAATGGTAGTAGGTGCTCATCAAATGAAAGAAAAACTTATGTCTTTAAATGAACGAACTGATGGTCCGCTCTTTAAATTACAGAACGATCCACGAATAACTCCTTTTGGACGTTTTTTAAGAACATGGAGTTTAGATGAGCTTGCACAATTATGGGATGTTCTAAAAGGTAATATGAGTTTGGTAGGCCCGCGTCCGCATGAGCCGCAGGAGGTAGCGCGTTATCAACAACATCATCATCGGTTGCTAAATATAAAGCCCGGAATTACCGGTTTGGCGCAAATTTCCGGCCGTTCTAGTTTGTCTTTTGAAGATGAAGTAAAGTTAGACAGTTTTTATATTGAGAATTGGTCTCTGGGGCACGATTTGTTAATTTTAATTAAGACAGTAATTATAGTCTTACAAAAGAAATATGCCGTCTAATTCAAAAGTAGCCCTAGCTCATGATCACCTAAATCAGTTTGGCGGTGCAGAAAAAGTGTTAGCCGAGTTTCACATTATTTATCCCGAAGCGCCGGTTTTTACTTTAATTTTTAATCAAGACACTGTTGGTAAGATGTTTGACTGTTGGGATATTAGAACTTCTTTTATTCAAAAACTTCCTGGTTCACCCAAGTTGTTTAAGTGGTATTTAGGGTTGATGCCAGCAGCAGTTGAGGATTTAGATTTGTCTGAATATGGTTTAGTGATTAGCTCCTGTTCAGCTTTAATTAAAGGTTTAGTGTTAAAGCCAGAGTCTATCCATCTTTGTTATTGCCATAGCCCTACTCGCTATTTATGGAGTGATACTCATCAATATAAAGAAGAGTTAGAACAGCCGCGTTTAATAAAAAAGCTCTTACCCATGGTGTTGACCAAACTAAGAGTGTGGGATCAGTTAGCGGCTCAACGAGTGGATCATTTTATTGCTAATTCCCAGTTTGTGGCCCACAGGATAAAACGCTATTATCGGCGTCCTGCCACAGTAATTTACCCTCCAGTAGATGTTAAGCAGTTTACTATTAGTGATAAAATTGAAGATTATTTTTTAGTGATCTCCCGCTTGCGCCCTTACAAGCGCGTTGATTTAGCTGTGAAGGCATTTAACAAGCTGGGTATTCCATTAAAAATAATTGGGGTTGGAGAGCAATATAATGATCTAAAAAAAATTGCTCGTGACAATATTGAATTTCTTGGCCAAGCCACAGAATCGGAAAAAGTTTATTATTTATCGCGCTGTAAAGCGTTAATTTTCCCGCAAGAGGAGGATTTTGGTATTACCGCAGTGGAAGCATTATCTTCGGGTCGACCAGTTATCGCCTATGGTAAAGGTGGTGCTTTAGAGATTATTCAACCGGGCTCCACGGGAGTATTTTTTAATGAGCAGAGTTGGGAGGCATTAGCCGATGCTGTAGTTCGTTTTGATCAAAAAAAATATGATCCTGTGAAATTAAGACGAGTAGCCGAAAAGTTTGACAGCACGGTGTTTAAGGAAAGATTAAACGAGTTTGTAGTTAAAGTACAAAAAAGATGAAGGTGGCGATAGATGTTAGGTGTTTACAAGATAAGTATTGGACTGGAGTAGCAGAAAATACTTGGCATTTAATCGAGGAGTTAGTTAATCTACCTCAACCTCCGACTTTATTTTTCTATGCCAACGGTTGGCAAAGGAATAATTTACCCAAAGAGTTGCAACAGTGGGGTCATTTAGTGGCTACTCACTACCCTAATAAACTACAAGATTTGGGTCTGCGTCTTGGTTATTGGCCGAAGCTAGATCAAATAATAAGTAGTCGCAGTTCATCTGTAGATTTATTCTGGTTGCCCAACCTGCATTTTTTTCAGTTATCCAAGGTAGTTAAGAAAGTTTTAACCATTCACGATTTGTCTTTTATTCATTTCCCTCAATTTTTTTCTGCTAAAAAAAGGTGGTGGTATTTATCTTCCATGAAAAAAATGCTGCAGACTGTCAAAGATTTTGACGCAGTGGTCGCTGTGTCAGAACATACCAAAAATGATATTCTGGAGCTCAAGCCACAGCTTGAGGGTCGTATTAAAGTAATTCATCCGGCTGTTGATCCGATTTTTTTTAAACAAGCCAGTGAGCACCATATTCATGCGATAAACCAGCAGTACGATTTACCGGAAAAATATTTGTTGTCAGTTGGCACAGTTGAGCCGCGAAAAAATCATTTATTATTGCTTAAAGCTTATCAAGAGCTGATTAATCAAAATAACAGCTTTCGATACGACTTAGTGATCGCTGGAGCTTTTGGCTGGAGTTTCGGTCATACTCTAAAATATTGGCAGCAGATGAAAAGCAAAAATCGTGTACATTTTATTGGTTATGTGCCTAGGGAATTACAGCCTGCGCTTTATCAAAAAGCTTCATTATTTCTTTATCCGTCGTTTTACGAAGGATTTGGTTTCCCTGTTTTAGAAGCCATAGCCAGCGGCACTCCTTGTTTGGTCTCAAACACAAGTTCGTTACCTGAGGTGGTAGGGGAGGCGGCCTTACTCTTAGATCCTTGGGTAGTGTCAGAATGGCAGAATGGTATAAACTTAATATTGTTTAACCAGAAGTTAAAAGACAGTTTGAGAAAATCCGGAAAAACACAGGCCCTCAAATTTTCTTGGCAAACTTCAGCCCAACAACTAAATGATTTATTTAAAGCTATATGAAAATCGGCATTGACGCTAGACTTTATGGTACTCATCATCGAGGCATTGGGCGGTATACCTTTAATTTAATTAAAGAGCTGCAACGACTTGATACTAAAAATTGTTATTCATTATTTGGAGATCCAAAGATTATTGACGACTTGCCAAATAATTGGCGAATAATTAACGCTCGTCCGCGAGTATATTCAATTAATGAGCAGCTAAGGCTACCTCGACTATTTCGGCAAGCCAACCTTGATCTTGTACACTTTCCACATTGGAATGTGCCCTTAAGATATCGCCGGCCCTATGTCGTAACAATTCACGATTTAATCTTGCACCATTTTCCAAGTGAGCGAGCCACTACCTTACCACTTCCGATTTATAAATTTAAACTAGCACTTTCTTATTTAACTTTTAAAAGAGCTGTTGCGGGCGCTCAAAAAATCATCACTGTCAGCCAAACTACAGCCAATGATTTAGCCTCTTATTATCCAGAAGTAAAAAATAAGATAGAGGTGATTTATGAAGCTCCGACAATAGACGGACATATGGATGGTCAGTCGCCTGGCAACAGATTAGTGGCCCAACCTTATTTATTAAATGTAGGTGCTGCTTATCCTCATAAAAATTTAGAATTGTTGATTGACGCTCATCAACAACTGCTTCGGGATTATCCAAATCTTAAATTAATTTTAGTCGGCCGTCGTGATTATTTTTACCAAAGGTTAGAGCAGCAGTTAATAAATCAAAATAAAAATAAACAGGTGGTTTTCTGGGGCGAGGCTGACGACCTTACCTTAACTACTTTATTTAGGCAAGCCAAAGTTTATATCACCCCATCCTTAGCCGAAGGATTTAATTTAGGAGCAGTAGAAGCACTGTCTTTTAATTTGCCGGTGGTGGCGAGTGATATCAACATCCATCGTGAGATATTGGATTCAGCAGTGGCTTATTTTAATTATAATTCGTCAGATTCATTATTTAATGTGCTAAAAACAGTATTAGCAGGGGAAAAAACTGATTTTAGTTTTTTAAAAGAAATTCCTCGCGTATTAAGTCGTTACAGTTGGCAGCAGGTAGCCCGGCAAACCTTGAATTGCTACGAATCTGCCTTGAGTCAAATAGGGTAACATCGTATAATATAGTTGTATGACAATTTCTTCTATTAAGAAGGGTAAGAATAATAATCCCAACAAATCCTCTTTATCAAGTAATGTGAATTGGTGGAGTTTAAAATATCAGCGCGGCGGCAAATTCGGGCGTCAGCAGGCATTTACTCCTGATTTATCCAAACATGTTCTTAATTTAAGGCCGGGCCTGGTACCATTAAAACAGACTACACCTACTAATGAAACTGTATCAAAATTCGAACAGCGTGAGAGTTGGGCAATAAATTTCTTAAAACCAGGAAAGAATTATATCATTGTGCCTTGGAGGCGGTTGGAGTTACGTTTCCCTCTATTACAAGAACTCACCGCACTTTTTTTATTAGAGCTGGTATACTTTTTTATTTATCTGATTTTTAGAGCAGTTGCGCTTTTTTATTATTTTCTTTATGTTCGTTTGAAGGGTATTGGTAAAAGTATAGCCGAGGATTTAGTTTATTATTTTGAGTTGAATTATAGAGTTATTAGTAGACTATTTAAGCCTTGGCAGTGGTTTAGGGAATCAGAGCCACTTGGCGTTTTTTTTACAGTTCCGCGTCTGCGGCAAATGGTGATTTTTTTACTAATCGCCATTTTATTGATTCTGCCTTTAAAATGGATTACTTGGCAACAAGATTTTTCTTTTAGGAAATCTCAACTATTAACATTTGCTTCAGCCGCTCTTAATCAATTTAGTCAGGCCAGCTCCAAATTAATTGAAGGTGAATTTGATCAAGCTGAAGATGATTTTAAGGAAGTAACTAACTTAGTTATTAATGCCCAAGAAGCTTTAGGAAATATTAATGCCGGTCTAGCGGCACTATTAACTCGTTTACCTGGTCGATCACAACAACTAGTAGCTGCACAACAATTACTACAGGCTGGTAAGGAATTAGCCGAAAGCGGCTCTATTATTAGTAGAACCATGTCCGAATTAGATTCGAGTCCCGTGGAAAATATTCTGGAGATGGATTTAAATATAAAAATATTAATACTTCAGCGCGGAATAGCTGAAATTCAGCCCAAAATTAGACAAGCGTTAAATTTATTAAAATCAGTTAGTGAGCTAGAGTTACCACAGGGAGTAGATGTTGAAGTGGTTAGTTTAGCCAGCAGTTTGCAAAAATTAGAAGGGGGATTAACGCAGGTGTTGTCGCTACCAAATATTGTTAGCCAAATTATTCCTACTAGTGGCAATAAAAATTATCTTTTGTTGTTTCAAAATTATTCAGAATTAAGGCCAGCCGGGGGATTTTTAGGAAGCCTGGCGTTTATTGAGACGACCAATGGTAAAATTAATAAAATTGATATCCCTGGTGGTGGTCCTTATGATTTTCAAGGACAACTGGCAGTTTTATTAGAACCACCACAACCTCTTAAATTAGTGAATCCTTTATGGCAACTTCAAGATGCTAATTGGTTTTTTGATTTTCCTACTTCTGCGCAAAAAGTTGCATGGTTTGTTACAGAGAGTGGTGGACCAACAGTTGACGGCGTGATCGCCATTAACCCTGATGTGATAATTAACTTATTAAAATTAGTTGGGCCGATTGATCTGCCAGCTTATAATAAACACATTACTGCTGAAAACTTTATTAGAGAAACTCAGGAAGCGGTGGATTTAGAGTTTGATCGTGTGACTAATCGCCCTAAACAATTTATTGCAGATTTAGCTCCAATATTATTAGAGAGAATTATCAACCTTAAACCAACAGATCAGATCACAGCGCTAACTTTAATTAATCAAGGCTTGATGCAAAAAAGCATTCAACTTTACTTTAATGACCCAAATATTCAGCAGAGGATTATAGAAGCGGGTTGGGGTGGAGAAATTAAGTCCACTATTGCTGACTATCTGGCTATTGTTAGAGCAAACATAGGAGGCGGTAAAACAGATTTGGTAATTAATGAACGGGCACAGCATCTGGTTAAGCTATTTGATAACGGTGATCTGCAAGTACGGGTTGATTTTACACGCAGTCACCAAGGTGATCCTGATGATATTTTTTATCGTCGACGAAATGTTAGTTGGCTAAAATTTTATGTACCATTGGGAAGTAAGCTAATCCAAGCAGAGGGATTTAGTCACATACCAGAAGAGCAGTTTCGTTCATCGCCAAGCCAAACAGTGCCCGATGATGATTTTAAGAAAAGCCACAAACTGATTGCTGTCGACAAAAGCTCGGGTACCGAGATTAGCGAAGAATTTAATAAGACAGTTTTTACTAACTGGTTAGTGCTAGAACCAGGCGAAACTAAGACTGTATCAATAATATATGAATTACCCTTTGGGTTAGCTACTATAGCTAAATGGCAAGATTTGCGGCAGTACGATGTATTGTTTCAAAGACAGTCTGGCACTAAGCCTATAGATTTTACTAGTACTTTTGAATTACCAGAGGGTTGGCGTTTGCGTTGGCAAGAAGCCTCAGCCGAGTTAAAATTGACGCCTGTTGGTTTAAGTTTGTTTAGTGATTGGCAACAGGATCAGTTTTACGGTTTAATATTAGAACGGCCTAGTAGACCTTGACAAAATCACTGTTTTACCTTAGTCTGAAGGGTGGACTTTCTTTTTTTTAAGGAGTTGGGTGGAGGATACTTGGGGAATGTTTGTGAAGAGGCTACGGTTTGCACCTTTCGTGTAAATTGTACACTTCTCTTGCTTGGACACCACTTTACTGTAGGTCAATTCAAGCCTTTCTCAACCTCCAACCACTTCCTTAAAAAGGCAAAGTCAGCAGCAGGCTACTGGCCAAGCGATTACTCAAATAATAAGTTGATTAAAGTTTTTCCCTAGCAAATAGGGGCTCGCTCGACAATGAGTGAGTAATAACTCTCTTCTCAAGTTCACCTTAAGTGAACAAACAGGAAATGAACTTATTTCGACGAGTTAATCCGCTTGACAGTAGCCTGCTGTTTTTTTAGATTACAATATCAACAAACAGTACCATCTGGTGCTGACAAATCTTAGAAAAAAAAGTATAATAACTTTATTGTATGTCTGACGAGAAAAACTTTAGTTTAAGTGCAAAGGTAACTAGCGGTGCTTTAGTCATCGCTATTTTTGCTATTGGCTCACGTGTATTAGGTTTAGTTCGTGATCGTTTATTAGCTACTACTTTTGGGGCAGGGGATACTCTAGATGCCTATTTTGCCGCCTTCAAGATTCCAGATTTTATTTTTAATATTTTAGTATTAGGGGGTTTAGCTTCAGCTTTTATTCCTGTTTTTATTGAATTGAAAAACAAAAAAAGTTTAGAAGAAGCCTGGAAAGTGGCTACTACAGTATTTAATGCCTTAGTGGTGTTACTTTTGATTTTAGCAGTACTGGGAATAATTTTTGCTTCTAGCTTAGTGCCGATGATTGCCCCTGGTTTTAGTGGTGACAAGCTTGAGCTTACTATTAAACTGAGCCGCATCATGATGTTGGCAATAGTGTTTTTCGGCGCTAGTAATGTGCTCAGCGGAATTTTACAATCATTTAGAAGATTCCTGTTTTATAGCTTAGCTCCAGTGATGTACAATTTGGGAATTATTTTGGGGATAATTCTAATCGTTCCTTCAGCTGGTGCTGTGGGACTGGGTTTTGGTGTTTTTCTAGGAAGTATCATGCACATGCTTATACAGTTACCAACTGTTTTAAAACTAGGTTGGCGCTGGCATTTAAAATTTAATATTTTTCATCAGTCAGTAAAAAAAATAGTTAAACTAATTTTGCCCCGCACTTTTGGGTTGGCCGTTCATTCTTTTAATCAAATTGTGCTAACTATTTTTGCCTCTACTTTGGTGGCTGGTAGTTTGGCGTCGTTTACCCTAGCCTTAAATTTACAAAGTTTTCCCATTAATGTTTTTGGTGTGTCGCTGGCCATTGCTGCTTTTCCTTTATTTAGTGAAGCTTGGGCTAATAACAAACCCAGCGAATTAGTCAGTCATCTAAGTGATAGTATTCGCCGGGTATTATTTTTTGTTATTCCTTTAAGTATTTTATTTTTAATATTGCGAGCGCAGATTGTTCGGGTAGTGTTGGGGGCAGGCGCTTTTGACTGGCACGATACTTTTATGACAGCTCAAGTGCTTGGATTTTTAGCTTTATCTTTAATTGCTGAAAGTTTACTTCCTCTAATTGCTCGTGCTTTTTATGCACTTCAAGACACCAGGACGCCAGTAATTGTCAGTAGCGTCGCTTTAGTAATAAATATTATTCTTTCAATAATTTTAATTAAACCTTTTGGTTTGTTAGGTCTAGCTCTAGCTTATGTGGTCGCTGGTATTATTAATTTCTCAGTTCTGATTTTTATTTTGGGAGAGCGTTTAGGAAGTCTACAGTCCAAAAGTGTTATTCAGGCCAGTATGAGAATATTGTTAGCGGCAGTACCAGCAGGTTTGATCACTTATGGAGCTTTACAAGTAATAGCGCCATTAGTTGATATGTACACTTTCTTAGGCATTTTTATTCAAGGGGTAGGAGCTGGTATGCTAGGCGTGCTAACCTATTGGTTGTTTGCTTGGGTATTAAAGTTGCCAGAAGTCGTTTTTGTTAACCAGTGGCTTCATCTGGCCTGGGCTAAAATTAAACAATATGGATTTAGCCAAAATTAGAAATTTTTGCATCATCGTGCATATTAATTACCCCAGTAGTAGACCCGCTATTGCGGGATACTACGGGGCGAGACATGAATTATCAAGTTAATTTATGGAACTATCAAAAATTCGTAACTTCTGCATTATTGCGCATATTGATCATGGTAAGTCAACTTTAGCCGATCGTTTATTAGAGTTAACTAAGACTGTTCCCCAGCGTGCAATGAGGGAGCAAGTACTAGACCAAATGGAGTTAGAGCGGGAGCGGGGTATTACTATTAAACTGGCGCCTGTAACTATGAGTTACAATGGTTATTTATTAAATTTAATTGATACTCCTGGTCATGTAGATTTTTCCTATGAGGTATCGCGTTCATTGGCCTGCGTTGAAGGCGTTATTTTACTAGTAGACGCTTCCCAGGGTATTCAGGCTCAAACAGTCGCCAATTTGCACTTAGCGCAAAGTCAGAATTTAGTGATTATTCCAGTGATTAATAAAATTGATTTACCTAATGCTAATATTGAAGCAACTAAGCAGGAATTAGCATCATTATTAAAAATATCAGATAAGGAGATTCTTTCAATTTCGGCAAAAAGCGGAAAAATTGTGCCGGAGTTGCTTAATCGTTTGGTGCGCGACATTCCTGCGCCTAAACCAAGCAGTAATAAATTACAGGCCTTAATTTTTGATTCGCGTTACGATGAATGGCGCGGAGTAGTTGCATCTATAAGATTAGTAGCTGGTGAAATAAAAAAAGGAGACCGCTATTGGCTGCCGGGCGGAAAGATTAATGGAGAAGTATTAGAGGTCGGTATTTATCAGCCGCAATTAAAGCCCCAATCAACTCTAGTGGCTGGGCAAATTGGCTATCTGATAACTGGTTTAAAAAATATTAATAAGGTTCGGGTGGGTGACACCTTTGTGTCCAGCGAACAAGATATGCCACTTTCTGGTTATCAACAAGTTAAACCTATGGTTTTTGCCGGGTTTTATCCCAGGGAAGGCGATGAGGCTACCGAGTTAAGAGAGGGCTTAGACAAATTAAAATTAAATGATGCTAGTTTGTCGTTTGAACCAGAGCATTCACCAGCTTTAGGTTTTGGTTTTCGTGTGGGTTTTTTAGGTCTTTTACATTTGGAAATTACTAAAGAGCGGTTAGAGAGGGAATATGAATTAGAATTGGTAATTACCTCGCCCTCAGTAGCTTATCGTGTACAGACATCAAGTGGCGTAGAGAAAATAATAAAAAGCGCATTAGAATTACCAAATGAATCAACTATCAGCCAAGTAACTGAACCAATTATGCTCTTAGATATTGTGGCTCCTAATCAATATTTGGGTAAAGTAATGACACTAGCTCAAGAATCTCATGCTGAGTGGAAAGCAACTGATTATTTATTGGGTCCTGGCGGCGTGCCAGAAAGAGCAATTTTGCATTATCAAATACCATTGTCTTCAATTCTTTTTGATTTTTATGATCGTTTAAAAAGCGTTAGTCAGGGTTATGCCTCGCTTAATTACGATTTTTTAGAATACCGGCCCTGCCAGATTAAACGGCTAGATATCTTAGTGGCAGAAGAAATTGTTGAATCATTAGCTACTATTGTATATACCAGTGAGGCTTACCACAAAGCGCGTAGCATTGTTACTAAGTTAAAGGAGATTATACCGCGTCAAATGTTTGAAGTGAAAATTCAGGCGGCTTTAGGCGGAAAGATAATTGCGGCTGAACGATTATCGGCAATGAGAAAAGATGTAACAGCGAAACTTTATGGTGGTGATGTTACGCGTAAACGCAAATTATTGGAAAAACAAAAAAAGGGCAAGAAACGAATGCGTGCCCAAGGAAGTGTGCAAATACCAACCGAAGCTTATCTTAGTTTACTAAGTCGTCCCACTAGTAGCCGAACTAAGGCGCTACAGTAAAAAGTATTAGGCTTAATACTATAATGATTGAGAAGATAATCCAAATTATTCGTCGTGTTTTACTTCGCATAGCCATGGTAAGTATACTATAGATTCCTTATTTATTAAAGTAAACCACTGCTCCCTCACAGGTATGTGGTAAATGTAATTATTAAAAAACATGTTATACTAAGAGCATTATGCATTCCCAAGCCCGTTTTTGGACTATCATCACGTCCAGATTGTTTCAAATTATAGCCATAGTCGCCATGATTATTATTGTAGTGGCTATAGTTAAAAATCAAATGCGCAAAGTTGAGTTAACGCAGGAGATAAATAGTTTGCAAGCCAAAATTAATAGTTTTGAGCAAAAGAATAAAGAGTTAAGTAATTTAATCTCTTATTTCCAAACTAATGAATTTAGGGAACGAGAGGCTCGTTTGCGTTTGAATTTACAAAAACCAGGAGAGCAAGTTGTGATTATCCCACAAAACGGCGAGAGCAGTGTTTTAGGCGAGCAAACATCAGGAGGGGCTGGTTATCAGGCCAATAACTGGCAAAAATGGTGGAATCACTTTTTTAAATTATAAAAAATTTATAGTTAGCTATGAAAGCCGATAAACAAAAAAAAGACAAACCAGAATTGCGCGCCACTATTTTAGAGGAAATTGGTAAATATAAATTTAATAACCTTTTTAAAGCTAAAAATGTTAAAAGGTTTATTTGGGAAGATCCTAAATCATCTGCAACCGAAACACCAGTTAAGCCTGTACCTAAATCAATAGTACCAGCAGCAAAGACGCCTGGGAGATTTTTAGGACAAAAGATATTACTATTAGTATTAGTGTTAATACTAATGTTTTTGTCGTTTGTTTTTTCTTTTTATCGTTTTAGATTAGATCTTAAAAATCCCAGTTTGGTAAATATTTTTCCTTGGCCAGTTGCTTATGTTGACGGTAGATTACTTTCCATAAAAGATTTTACCACCGATGTAGAAACCTTAAAATTGTTTTATCTTAAGGAACAACAGGAAAATAATGCCGAGAGTGTATTTGATCGTCCTTCGGTAGAAAGATTAGTGTTAGAACAAATGATTCATAAAGAGATTGTAAAAAATTTTACCAAGCGTAATCAGGTAATGATTAGCAATGAGGTTATAACAGCTGAAGTTAATTCATTAATTCAGGAATTTGGTTCTAAAGAAGAGTTATCATCTTTTTTACGTGAAAATTATAATTTGGATATAAATCAATTTCAGCAAAAGATAATTGTGCCTTATTTACTTCGCCAGCAAGTAACTAATTGGTTTACTCAAAATGAATCAGCCAATACCACAACGCGGGAAAAAGCTAAGCAAGCTTTAACTGAAATTACTAAGGGTGAACTTTCTTTTGCCGAAGCAGCTAGTAAATATTCTCAAGACATAAGTAACGCCTCGGCCGGGGGCTATTTGGGAGTTTTTAGTTGGGGTACCATGGTACCAGAATTTGAAGACAGCCTAGAACAGTTAGAAGTAGGCGAGGTGAGCGAGCCTGTGAGAACTAGTTTTGGTTGGCACCTTATTAAGCGTGAAGAGGTACCGTCAGCCGAGCAATATAATAATCAGGTAGCAGCTAGTCATATTCTATTTGAAATTTTCAACTTTGATCAGTGGTTAGAGCAGGAGCGCAAGCAAAGTAAAGTATTTGTGTTTTTACATATTTAAAATCTGAGGCAAAGGGCTCGACAGATATTAGACTGACCTGTGGTTTACCTACCTGCCACAGCCACCTCCCGGGATCGAACCGGGAACCTACGCGTTACGAATGCGTTGCTCTACCAATTGAGCTAAGGTGGCTAAGGCAGGCGGGCGATACCGTTGCTCTAACAATTGAGATAGGTCGGCGCGTGAGCGACTGACAGGCAGGCCTACTCTGCTTTGGATGGAAGCTATGTCGGCGAAAAAATGGCGGCGCTGCGTGGCGACATAACTAGTTTTACGTGGAGCAGTATTCTTGAATTAGTCCGAACGCATTTCGCCGCCTGCGGCGGCGAGGAATTCCCCCCGCGAAAATTCGGAAAGGCGGCGAAGCCGCACCGCTCAAAACCGCAAAAGAACCCGTAGAAAAACATCGGCTCGAACCATATTTTAATTTTGGGGGAAGAAAATTTTTTAATTCTTGCTCTTGCGAATTTTATAACGCTATGCTTATCAAACAACATAATCGCCTTTTTGACCTGAAAATTCCCAAAAACCTGAAAGTTGTTTATGCGTGGGGCAAGGGACTTTCGCTCTTTGCAAATAAAAAATTCAAGAAAGGAGAAAAAATAATTTATTTGAAAGGAAATCTGGTTAATGCCGCTGATTCTACGCCTGAAGCGGTGCAGATGACCGACAAGAAATTTATTGATACGAAATATCTTGTTCCAGAGGATTTTATCAATCATAGTTGCTCTCCTAATACAAAACTGGATATAGTTAAAAGATGGTTTATTGCGATAAAAGATATTTCGAAAAATGAGGAAATAACTTTTAACTATCTCACCACAGAATGGGATATGAAAAGATGGGGCAGTGATTTTAAATGTATCTGTGGTTCGAAAAATTGTTTTGGTCATATTAAAGGTTTTAAATATTTAACGAAAGCAGAAAAGCTAAAGTTAAAACCGCTTTTGTCCCCTCTGCTCTTGAAAAAAATTTCATAATGAATTTGCCGCCAAAGAAAAACTTGAAATTGTCGCCTCGTTCTGCGAGGCGAAAACCGCAAAGACCAATCCAAGGACGGTCCTTGGACAAATTTGGATAAGCTTAAAATCTACGATACTATGAGTAGTATTTTATTTTTGTTTCTGCGGTATAAATCTGTGGC
>JBDRTU010000025.1:0-4978 GCA_043823825.1 Patescibacteria group bacterium | reverse complement strand
TGCATCAATCGTTGCTTTGCCAGTACCCAGGGGTGAATAACCACTAGCTACTTCTAAACCATCTTCATAGCCATCATTATCTGTATCTTTATTAAATGGATCAGTACCAATAGCTATTTCAAATTGATCATCCAAACCATCTCCGTCGCTATCTTTAACCACCGCTTGTTCTGAAGTAGAGATTTTAATTTTAGCTAAATCTTCATTAGAAATACCCAAGCCAAAAGCTTGCAGCGCAGCATAGGCGGTTTCACCATCTCTAAGATAAAACTTTTTACTGGTGTCTTTATCAACATACCAAGCCTCGCCCTTACCCTCGACTTGCAACAAAATCTTACCAGCCACTCGAGAAGTTAAACTTGGATCAACTGTTTGCACTAAAGATTTTTCACTTTCAACAACGCCTCTTTCTAATTCCGTGACTCGGTATTCTAATTGAGCAATACGTTGCAATAATTTTGTTTCAGCTACCAACGCCTCTGGCGAAACTGGCACTGAGACTGGTGGTAATGGTTTTGGTTCGGGTTTAGGTGTAGTATTTGAGACTATTGAAAAATAATTACTATACCCTTCGTAATAAACACTTAAACCACCGCTAGTTGATTCTGAATCCTTAGGTTGCGCATTTACATTAAGCCTGTACGTGTCTCCCACTGGTATATCTTTTTTCACTAGCCAACTATATTCACCATAACAGGGCAGGGCAGTACACTTTGCATATCCCGGACTATCACCAACAAAGAACGACTTTGCTGTCTTATCATCTTGCATGCGAATTGTATACCTAAAACTCTTATTTAATACTTGATCAGGATAGCGCCACTTTATTTTATAAGTATCACCAATTTTCATCTTATCACCCTTAGCAGGTGCTTGTATGAAAATAGAGTCATTACTATCAATACGAACCTCACCACTTAAGGCATAAAAATATAAGCCACTGATAGGATATGCTGGATCATCAACTATTACCTGCATCTTATAACTATGAGCCGGGAGAACAGCATACGTAAAATCTCGCGGAATCTGCCAGACAAATTCTCCTTTGCACGGACTCGCTTTGCATAAAATATCAGCATTAGAGAATAACTCCTTTGACACTGTTAATCCAGAAAAGTCAACCCCACTTGCTATTACTTTAACTCTTAAATTTTTGCCCATAACCTCATCGGGGTATTCCCATTGTATTTTTTCCGCATTACCCATTATCCAACGATCACCTTCTTTAGGAGAAGTGATTGTAATTTTATTGGTGGTGGAAATAAATGATACGATTTTTGTCAATTCATTGTTACTTTCATTTGATTCTGGAATCAATCCTTTGTTTTCACCTGTATTATCAACCTTTGCTTTTAGCCTATAAATTCCAGTTTTATTTTGCACAATCGGCGAACCGGAAGACAACTCTTTGATCCAACCTTGAGGGTATGACTCAGTAGTACCAGTAGAGTACACTTTACCTGTATCTAAATCTTCTATGCTGGTACCTAAAATATTGTATCCAGACAAAGACCCACCAATATTTTTTACTGTCGTATAAATATAGGGTGCAATGTCATTTGCTCTTTCTTCAATTTTTATATCAGTAACAATAAAATCAGGAAGAGTAGTGCCACTGACACACTTCTCATACTCATGCATGTGATCGCCAAAATAACCCCACACCCGACGCTTAGTACCATTATCATTTGTTTTCCAATCTACATCATCCACGCCTGGCGTGTACCAGTCAGACCAACCGCCACCTGACCATTGAATCCTATATTTTAAAATTTCCGGATGAGAAAAAATATCAAGGCCCAAATTTCCAAATGTACTATTACCAAGCGGCCCCTCTTTAACTATAGAAGAAGTCGAAGAACAATAAATTGGTTGTACTGTTCGTTCAAAGAATACAGGGCTATCACTTATCCCGTACAAAGAAGTTTGATTTGAAATACCTAGTTTAATTCTAATTCTGTAAGTTTGAGCCGCAAGGGTGCTATCAGATGGTACGGTCCATGAGGCCCGACCAAATCTACTATCTTCGGTGCCAAAAACACTTCCAATTAATGGCCAATCTGCCGCTACAGTACCATCTGGTCTAACTAATTCTAATCCAATAGAAGCATTTTTATATATAGAAGGAATTCCAGTGGTACTCCATCCTATAGTATACGTCTTACCTAATAACCACCACTCCCCACCATTTGGACTAATAATTCTAAAATTATTAGTTAATGTACCTCCAGTCTGAAAAACTGCCCCATCACTATATACTCTTGCGCCACCCATTAAAGCCGAGGAGGCTCTATAATTGTACCAAGTGTTGGGTGACAAACCAGTTATTGTGACACTATGGTTTGTGACATTAACATCAGTTGAGACGGCTTCTGTTGCATAACTCGCATCTAAGCTATACTGCACGCGACTGTCAGATGGTAAATTTGTTTGCCATGTAATGGTAGCGCTTGAGGTAGTGGTAGTAACTTGTTTATTCATAGTACCAAGACCACTAAAGTTACATGTTGTAGTCTGTGATGGATCACCCAAACACGGTACGGCGCCAACTAACTCTGTGCCAAAAAGGTAAGAATCAACACTGGCGATACTTACCCGATACCCCCCTAATCTTTCTGATATCCATGTATCTTGCGAAATAAATTTCTTTTTACCCTCATAAATTAAATAATGTCCATATGGTGTCACATTTAGAGACAATTGTGTACCATCTGGATACCTACTGCCGACTGGACTACCAATAGTATAATTCACAAAAAATACTTCTGGTATTTTTAGTACGCGATCGACCCAAGCTGTTCCATAAAGAATCGGTAATTTATCTGGTGCCACTAAATGTAATATATTTGGATAAGACACCGCGTATACATTTACACTACCGCTGTCAGGTAGTCTCTGAATTAAATGGGTACCAGGACGAACTGTTACATTTCCACCAATAGCATATTGGGCTAATTGGGAACTAGAAACGGTCTGAATATTATTTTCGTTAAAACCCCAAGAGTATAATACTTTCTTGTAATCTGCCCAATCTGGAATATATGGAAAAATATAACGTTTATAGTCGGCTGCTAAATAATGAATTGACGGTTGATCGGCCAATTTATATAAACCACCCGGTTGGAGCGCAGTACTAGTAGTAAAACTGGCTGTTACATTCTTGCTTGTATTCATAACCAAAGAGCAAGTTAAACCCGTAC
Source organism: Patescibacteria group bacterium (assembly GCA_043823825.1). GTDB lineage: Bacteria > Patescibacteriota > Patescibacteriia > Veblenbacterales > UBA10138 > JBDRTU01. Next base: position 1,778 of record JBDRTU010000025.1, on the reverse strand, counting down.
CAGAACAGTTACCGCCCCATCCTGTAAACATGGAACCATGATCTGGTGTGGCTGTTAATGTTATTGATTGTGAATTGTTTAAAAACGAAGCGCTACATTTAGTTCCACAATTTATAACACTACCTTCCTCAAGCACGGTACCCTCAAAAACAGTACCGGAACCATTACCCAATTTAGTTACAGTAAGATTTATTGATGGCGTCGGACCTATAAAATTTGCTGTCACCGAACGAGCGCTGGTCATACTTATAGTACATTGATTATTATTTGAAATACATCCTTCCCAACTACCAAAAATTGATCCCGAAGTTGGTGTAGCAGTAAGTATAACTGATGTATTTGGAGCAAAACTAGCACTGCAAGTTGAACCACAATTAATACCACTTGGTGAGCTAACAATTGTACCTGTTCCAGTGCCACCCTTAGTCACAGTCAAGGTATAAGAGGCTTCTCCGCCGGTAGTAGTAAAACTTTTAACTTCATCATCATAAGTTAAAGTCGGAATCTTGGGTTGCGTATATGAAGTAATACAATAAGAATAGTTAGTATTGGGAGACAAAGAGGGTATAAGCATATCATTACCATCTCCTATGACAACTTCAACTCCTTGATCGCCCCATAAATTATTTTTATCCAATTGAGTTATTGGTATAGATGACGCTACACTTCCTCCATAAACGATATTAAAACAACTAACTGGTAGATTAATATCTGTAGTTTTTTTGTAATAAAATGTACTGAAGGCAGTAGTGTAATTTTTACCATTTAAATTGACTTTGCCTCTTAACCTGGCCGTAGTATTAGTTATCTCAGTGGCGTCTAAAGTAGTTATAATAGGATCACCGGACATCTTAAAAGTAGCAGTAACAGTGTTGTTGCTATTTAAAGTAACTCTACAGGTACTTGTACCAGAGCATCCGCCTCCGCTCCAACCATTAAAAAAAGACTCAGAAGTTGCTGTGGCTGTCAAAGTAGCACTTGTACCAGCTGTATAACTTTCTGAACAATCTGTACCGCAATTAATTTTACCATCACTACTAATTATAGTGCCCGAGCCGATTTTTGAAACAGTAAGAGTATAATATGTAGGTGTAACACAGCCGACGTCAGTACTCTCACAAGGTGCTGGGGCTGTGGCAGCTAAAATGACATCGTTTGTAGTGCCAAGAACTTTTCCTTGATTATAATCATCCACCGGCGCTTTCGCTACTTTATTAAAACTAGGTTGGGTTAAATCATTGCTAACTACTTTTACGATTGCATTGGTAAATTGAACAAATAAAAAAGCAATAGCCGCAATACCAACCAGACTATTAAAAATCTGCATGAATTTTTTCATATTTTTGTATCGTTTTAGTTAATATTTATATTGATTTTATTGACTTTCTACCCTTATTTTAGCATAAAAATACTTTTTTGTCAATGTTTTTTGGTAATGTGCACACACATATGGCGGTTTCTCCTAGAATGGAGCAATGAGCATATGTATGTCTAAAACAATCAAACAAGAACGTTTAAGATGGGTTCTGCCCATTTTCCAAAGAGAGATTAAGTTAACTGATGTGGCAAAAATATGCCCATATTCAAAGCGCAGTCTGGAACGATGGCTGGCGGTGTACAGACAAGCCGGCCTCGACGCTTTGGAACCAAAATCAACTGAGCCCAAGACCCAACCTAAAGAAACTCCGATCAGGATTAAAGAAAGAGTAATCGAAGTTAGGCAAGGAACGAAGAAATGCGCCCTGAAAATCCATTGGCAGCTTGCCAAAGAAGGTATA
>JBDRTU010000024.1:0-11053 GCA_043823825.1 Patescibacteria group bacterium | reverse complement strand
TGCTTCGGCTGGCAAACCAACTAGCTTGGACCAGGCATTATCTACTGCTTGCTGTTGGCTAGCCTTAGTATTAACTAAAGCTTGCCGTGTATTAGCTAGCGTAGTTTTAGCAACGTCTACTGCGGCCTGATAAACCGCGATATCTTCCTCCTGACTTCCAGCTTTTAATTTATCTAACGAAGCTTCAGCTTGCTGTAATTGGGCTTGAGCAGTTAAAACTGCAGCTTGAGAATCACTCGCTTCTAGAGAAGCTAGTAAATCACCTACTTTTACAAGGTCTCCAACTTTATAAGGCATAGTAGCTAAACGGCCAACAGTTTTAAAATTCAATTCAATGTCCTCTGCTGCCTCTACAGTACCTGTTACTGAGACGGTTTGCTTTAAGTTTTGTTCTGCAACAGTTGCAGTGGTGTATTGAGGTCTTGATCCCTGATTACGAGCATAAGAAACTGCCCCGACGATTATTATGACAATCAGTAAGGGTATCCAAATTTTTTTTAATTTTAAAACTCGCCACATATTTTATTTACCTTTCTTTTTAGAAACTAACATCTTGTTAGAAAATTGTGATAAAAATCTATCAATGGCATCTGTTTTAATCATTGATAAAACTTTGCCGTGCACCACAAAAGCAAATAATTTGTCACCAGCTTTTAACTTAAGAGCTTTTCTTACTTCAGCAGGTATTACAACCTGACCCCGGTCACCTAGCTTGGTAGTTCCAAGGCAGGCAACATTTAAGAATTTATCTTGAACCCTAATTTTAGACATAATCTATAATATGAAAAGTATGAAATATCTTACTAATGATATCATGAATTATACAAGTGGTCAAGAAAATTAAACGAATAAAAAAGTCCAGGCCAATCCATATTACTTACCTGGACTACATACCACCCAGAATATGGATGAAAGTTAAGAAGAGTGGAAACTCCGGGGATTGCTCGTCGTTCACTTCCACACAACACTTTACAACACATTTGTATTGTAAATTGTGGCCACCCTAGAACAGATCTTAACAGGCACTCCTATAATAATCAAGGTATTTTCTACTTTATTATAATCATTACCTGCTCGCCATTTTCTACCTCTCCCCCATTCCAGTCATGAACTGCCCTGTCGAAAACAGAATAATGATAGCGAAAATTTTCCCCCCTCCTAGTTCCTGGATCATTAGTAATAAATTCCTCTCCTTCATAGCCTTTTACTACTAACATATGATACAACGGCCCAGGATTTCTGAAATATGGATTACCTAATAATCTACCAGCTGCTGGAAGAATAACCGGCTTGCCTAATACTATTTCCGACCGTAACTTTTCTGCATCATAAGACCTAATTTCTGCCCCGATACCCCAGCGTTCACTTAAAATTTTAGCGACCTCTGCTGCCGTGACATCAATAGCATAGCCTTGCTCTTCTTCCCAAGCAATTAACGCTAATATCCTTTGATCAGCTTCTTCTGGCGGTAAACGCAAATCATTACGTCCTGACACAAAATCAGCCACCATAATCATAGCCGCCTCCTCGCATGCTTCTTGATAAGGCATATCCCAATTAGCGTGCGGTGCTTGCACTGTAAATGGCACTTTTAAAATTTTAATTAAGTGATCTTGTTTAGATTTTAACTCTGGCTCTGTTGTAACTTCATTATTATCCGCCTTTGGATGATTTTGGTTATTAGATAAATTTACAAATAACTCAGAATTAATTATTGGTTTATCAATATATGATAAATCAGTGTTGTCTGGTGTCCAATATTGATGCCCCAAAAAATACCCACTAAAAATAACAGTCACAATTAACACGAATAACAATATAACTAATCTTAACTTCATATAGTCATCATATGTAAAAGACTAAAACTATACAAATCTTGACCGATTTTATAATTTCAGCTATACTAATTTCGTTATCTTAATTTAATCTATATTCTATCCGCCAGCTGGCGGACTAACTTCTAAAAATTATGGCTCATACTAAAGCAGGCGGCTCTACTAGTTTAGGCCGCGACTCACAATCTAAAAGACTAGGTGTTAAACTGTTTGCTGGTCAGCCAGCCAAACCCGGTATGGTTATTGTACGCCAGCGCGGTACTAAATTTTTCCCTGGACTTGGGGTAAAACGCGGCAGTGACGATACTTTATTTGCTACAAAAGCTGGAGAGGTTCAGTTTATTAGAAAATGGCGTAAAAGTTTTACTGGCAAGAATAAATTGGCTAAAGTAGTAACAGTTGTCCCGATCGCTGAAAAAAAGTAATAAGTATTCACAAAAATCCCCTAAAGCAACTGGGGGGATTTTTTGATTATTGACAAACTGTATTTGGTTATACTTTAAGCATTACCCACACACGCCCCAATAAAATTCCGGAACAAGGGGTGCGGTCGTAAAGGGCGGGATTTGAATTCAGGATGAAACTGCACACCCACAAACCAGGGATGATCTTTTAATTCTACTATCTCTACTAAATGCCCATCGGGCGAAGTTCCGGAAATTGTTAATCCTACTTTTTCTAGTCGCGCCCGATAGTCATTATTAAATTCATAGCGATGCCTGTGCCGCTCGGAAATTTTATCTTCGCCATACGCTTCATAAGCCCGAGTGCCCTTAACTAAATGGCAATCCCAAGAGCCTAAACGCATAGTAGCGCCATAATCGCGCGAGAGTAATTTTTTTTCTTGATCCGGCATAATATGTATTACAGGATGTTTAGTTTTGGGATTAATCTCGGTGGAATTAGCATTTCTTAAACCACATAAGTGACGAGCGATTTCCACTGTGGCTAATTGCATGCCATAACATAAACCAAAGTAAGGTAACTGATTTTCACGTACATATTTAATAGCTTGAATAATTCCCTCTATTCCCCGTGAGCCAAAACCGCCTGGCACTACCACTCCAGCCATACCTTGTAAATACTTTTCAGCACCATCAGCCTCAATTTTTTCCGTATCAATCCAGTGAAATTCCGGTTTAACTTTATGGAACCAACCAGCATGTTTTAGGGATTCTATAACTGAAATATAAACATCAGATAGAACATAATCTCCGGTAGAAAAATATTTCCCCACCAAAGCAATTGGCAACTCGCGTGTTACAGACTTAACAGTTTTAGCTAACTTACGCCATTCTGATAAATCCTTGGCGCGCGATTTTTGATGGAAACGCTTCAGTATACGGTCGGCAAAATTCTGTTCATCTAATTTAAGAGCCACATCATAAACTGAATCGAGGTCAGGATTAGAAATAATATCATCACAATCTAAGTTACAGAACATCGCCAGCCGCTCTTTTCTTTTTTTATCAAGCGGTTTTTGCGCCCGGGCAATTAAAAAATCCGGTTGAATTCCCATGGAGTTTAATATGTGGACAGAAGTCTGAACCGGCTTTGATTTCATCTCCCCTACAGTTGGCGGGGTTGGTAAATATGCTACGTGAACATGCAACACGCTATCTTTATCCCGTAACTTCATAATACGAGATGATTCATAATAAAAAATATTTTGATATTCACCGGCCGTACCACCTAGTTCTATTACCACAATGTCGGCCTTCATTTTTCTACCCGCCTGCTTAATACGACCAATAATTTCATCGCATAAATGAGGGATAGCCTCAACATCTTCACCTTCGTAACCAAAAGAACGTTCCCTGTTAATAACGAACTGGTAGATTTGACCCATGGTGATAAAATTATCACGCGATAAAGATGAGTCTAAAAATCGCTCATAAGTTCCAATATCTTGATCAGTTTCAATACCGTCGTCGCAAACAAACACCTCACCATGTTCGGTTGGACGAATAGTGCCTGCGTCTACATTTAAATAATTTTCACACTTTACCGGACAAACGCTATAGCCTTTGCTTTGTAAAAGTTTAGCCAACGAGGCAGCGGCTATACCCTTGCCCACCGAAGACATTACCCCACCTGAGATAAAAATGTATTTTGTCTTAGCCATTGGTTTTCGGAATTATTTTAAGTATAAATGACGCTTGTAAATTTGGCTCAAAACCTACAGTAACAGTATGTTCGCCAGCTGTTTTAATTGGCTTTGGTAAAGATAAAAGGTCGTCTGTTACTTTTAAATTAAATTTACTGTTTAACTCCGCCACCACTTGGGACAAAGGGATAGCTGCATATAAGCGTCCGGCCGCCGAAGCATGGGCTTGGAGCTCGATTGTTTTACCATTAATAGTTTGTATCCACTGTTTATGTATTTCTTCTTCTTGTCTATCTTTCTCTATTGCGCGCTCTTTAGTCTGTTCTAGTGAAGCCACCTTTTCTTTGGTCGCGAGTTCGGCCAAACCATGCGGTATTAAGTAGTTCAAGGCATAACCATTGCTCACAGATTTAATCTGTCCTACCTCTTGAATCCCAGCTACTTTTTTTAAAAAAATTACCTTGATCACAAACTAATATTTAATGATAAATTCTGTCTCTCTCACAGTAGGAATGTTTTGTTGTGTAAACTTTTCTATTTTCGACCAGCCTGGACTTTGCTCCAACCAATCCTTAAAAGATAATAATTGATTAGCCTCCCCTTCTACCTCAAGTATTACCCCAGCTGGGATATTCGTGACCCAACCCACTAAACCTAATATTCTCGCTTGACGAGCTATGATTGCGCGTAAACCTACATCATGCACACGACCAGAAACTGTCACTTTCCAACGCTCTGTCATATTATTTACTTAATAATTCTAGAGCTTTGTCTAGTTGAGGATCACGCGCGGATAGATAATCGTCACGGGTCATTTCCACCTCCAAGTCAGGGGTAATGCCTTTGTCATCAATTTGTCGCCCTTGGGGTGTAAACCATTTGGCAACTGTCAACTTCACCGAAGAACCATCTGGGAAAATTTCGTAATCTTGTACCGAACCCTTGCCAAAAGTGGTTTCACCCACCACTGTAGCTAAATCATAATCTTGTAAAGCACCAGCCACAATTTCCGAAGCTGAAGCTGAACCTTGATTAACTAAGACAACGGTAGGAACGCCCGCTAACTCGCCTAGGCCATCAGACTGGTACTTTTTCATCAGCGGCGGAGTGAATTGCTCTTTAACTACAATATCATCTTTTTTAATCCAATGGCTGGCCACAGTTACTGCTACATCTAAAAAGCCACCTGGATTATTCCGTAGATCTAAAATTAAACCTTGAGCGCCGCGTGCAGTTAAGTTGCGCCAGGCGTTGGCAAAAGATTCATCTGACTCTTGGCTGAAATGTACTAGTCGAATATAACCCACCTTAGTGTGGCTACCAGGAGCTTGTTTTAACTCCGACCTAATTACATCTACTTTAATGCGATCGCGAATTATTTCTAGACTGCGAGGCTCCTCGTCATCCTCTGACAAAACTAATAAAGTAACCTTAGTATTCTTAGGACCCTTAATTAAACTAACGGCATAATCCAAAGCAATGCCGGTGGTATCATAATCATCAATAGCTAATATTCTGTCTCCTGGTCTTAAACCAGAGCGTTCGGCTGGCGTATCTGGTAATGGCGCGATTATTACTAAGCGATCATTTTTTATGCCAATCTCACTACCAATACCCTCAAAACTGCCTGACAACTCATTATTGAATTTCTCCGCCGTATCAGGATCCATAAAAACTGAGTAAGGATCATTTAAACTAGCAACTAATCCCCTAAGCGTACCATAAAACAGCTGAGTCTCGGAAACAGGCTGTTCTAAATAACCCGATTTAACATAATCCCACACTCGCCAAAACAAAGAAAAATCAACATCCTTATTTAGGTACTCAGGCGGCTCTCGATCCACATTAACCACTTGACCATTAGGAGTACTGCTTAAAGGGACAGATTGTTTGCCAACTACAAATCCACCAATAAATCCAACAATAATAAGCAAAACCACTAGCGGCGACAGCACTGACTTCCATGAAGAAGCCCGAGCACTACTACTAGTGGGTAAAAGTATTTTCATTTAAACTAAAAAAACAATTATCTCTCTAAAATAGTGTAGCATGTGTACTAGGACGCGTCAAAATATCTTGATTAAGCCTGGCGTTTAATGTTAGCGCCCACTGTCTGCAGTCTTATTTCTAATTTTTCATAACCCCTGTCCACAATCTCGGCCCCAGCAATAGTGGACGTCCCCTCGGCCATTAACGCGGCAATAATCATGGTGGCACCAGATCGTAAATCATATGAATTGATCTCGCGACCATATAACGGCGTTGGTCCAGTAATCACCACCCGATGAGGATCGGCCACCAAAGCATTAGCACCCATTTTTATTAATTCGGCCACATGATTTAATCGTCCTTCATACATAGGATCGTGAATTACCGATGTGCCATTAGCTTGGGTTGCTAAAATAGAAAACGGTGCTTGCAAATCAGTGGGGAAACCAGGATAAGGTAAGGCTTGTAAACGAAAAGATTTTAGTTGTCTTGAAGAATGAACAATTAAACTGTCGCTGGTGAGTTTCCAATTAACACCAATCTGCTGCAATTTCATTAAAACAAAACTCAAGTGCTCTGGCCGAACTGGCGAAATAGTCAACTGACCGCGTGTTACAGCTGCTAACACAGCCCAGGTGCCAACCTCAATCGGGTCTGGGATTATAGTGTATTCAGTACCTCGAAGCTTATTAACACCATTTATTGTTAAAACATGTGTACCAATGCCAGTAATTTTTGCACCCATCATCACTAAAAAATTACACAAATCTTGAACATTTGGTTCAGCCGCGGCTAACTCAATAATTGTTTTACCTTGTGCCAACACCGCCGCCATTACTAAATTTTCTGTAGCGGTCACCGAAAACTCAGGCAAGGTTACCTTAGCTCCTACTAATTTATCCACTTGCAATTGGTAATTATCAACACCAACTTCTACCTTGACACCCAACTGCTTTAAACCAATAAGGTGGCTATCTAGAGGCCGATTACCAATAATACAACCACCTGGCTCGGGTAGTGTTACATTTTTTGCACGTGCCAACAAAGGCCCAAACAATAAGACTGATGAACGCATCCCCTTAACTGCATCAACTGGTATTTTACTTAAATTAACCTCACTGGTTTTAATTACCACTGTATTCCCCTCACGTTTAACTTGAGCTCCTATAGAGCTTAATAAAGACAACATCCGTTCCACATCACTAATAGCTGGTATATTGTGAATTGTGCATTCATCTGAAGTTAGTAAGGTGGCTGCTAAAATTGGTGTAGCAGCATTTTTAGCGCCTGGTACAGAAATAGTGCCGTTAAGACGACCACCGCCTTTAATGACAAATGAACTCATGTTACAATAAATTAAGTCTAATGATTTATTCTAATGAATACAGTTTAACCCTTAGCGGATAGTAAAGCAACTTTATGCAACTAAAGTACCGACGTTTTATTTATCTATCCTTTATAGTTCTTTTTATAATTGCTGCTATTCTGCTGTTACTTTTTGCTCAAGGATATAGTTACAATCACTTAAAAGGTCGGGTAGAAAGGACTGGCGCTTTGGAGGTTTTATCAAAACCAAAGGGTGCTAATATAATTGTTGATAGTAAACCCTTGCCTAACACAACCCCCTTTACCATCAGCCGCCTATCGCCTGATTTGTACAATATAACAATTGAATTAGAAGGTTATCAACGTTGGAATAAAAAAATAGCTGTCAAAGGTGGCAGGGCCTCCTCTACTAATGAGGTTAAACTATGGCCAAGCGAACAAACAGGTACACTCTTGCCGGATACGAGTAATATAAGTATTTATCAATCGCCTAATCATCATAATCTACTATATATCAGCAGTCAGGGCTTAGGGGTTGGTTTGTGGCTTTACAACTTAAGTTCAGGTGAAAGCGCTTTATTAAAACGCCCAGCTAATCAACCAGTAGAAGAGGTGGAATGGGCGCCAAATAATCGCCGGTTATTAATTAAAGAACAAACTAGTGATAATTTTTGGCAGGTATTTAACTTAACTGATAACACAATACGATCAATTGCTCCACCTGGGGCCGTGGTGGCACAAAAAATGCACTGGTCGTCCAATGATCAAGATTTAATCTACTTTACTGCCGCTGACGAGTTATATGAATTTAGTTTAAATACTAATACAGCTAAACTCCTATGGCGTGAACAAATTGTGGACTTTCGCCATCACTCTGGTTTAATTTTTGCTTTAGTAAAACAAGGGAAAGATGGCATTGGTTTAAAAATATTAAATCCAAAAAATTTACAGGTCGTTCCTTTTGATCAACCAATCCCCCCTTCTACCAACTTTAGATTTTTAAAAGCTAAAGGTGATTGGTTGCCGCTGTTAGACACAAGTCGCCATGTCTTACATCTACTGCGTTCACCTCTTAAATCTTTTAAACCAATTATAACTCTGCCCGATGTAGTTAATATTGATTGGTCAGATGATGGTTCACGTTTATTAATTACTAATAACTTTGAGATTTGGCAATTCCAACCTGCTGAAGAGCGTCTAGATTTAATTTATCGAGTGAGTTCTACTCTATCCCAAGCTCGTTGGTTTAACAATGATTATGTCTTATTGGCCAGCGAAAATGAATTACAGTCCCTAGAACTTGATACTAGGGATCAACAGCAACGCTGGTTGTTAACTAAACAAACAAAACCCATCCAAAATTTCTTTTTGGATCCTTTGGGTGAAATGGTAACTGTTCATACTGAAACTGGGTTAGTTAGATTACCATTAATTACAACTTTAAACCCGCTAAACGCGCTGCCAGTAAATTCGCCTTAAGCAAAGAAGGAAAAGTGCCGGCATCAATCCATTCACCCTTAATCAGGGTATATTTCATCCTACCAGCTGCCACATAGGCATTATTTACATCAGTGATTTCAAACTCACCGCGAATAGAGGGTTTGAGGGTTTTGATAATGGAAAAAACAGTTGAGTCATAAAGATATAAGCCCGTTACTGCTAAATTGGTGGTGGGATTTTTTGGTTTCTCAATAATCTTAGTTATTTTATCACCCTCAATTTCTGCTACCCCAAAACGCTCTGGATCGATTACCTTTTTAAGGAAAATATGCCCGCCTTTGGCTCTGTGAGAAAACTCTTTGATACTAGCTGACAAATCGTCTTCAAAAATATTATCACCCAAAATAGCAGCCACTGGCTTTTCGTCAGCAAAACTTTCTGCTAATCCTAGTGCCTGAGCAATACCACCTGGCTTTTCTTGCAGCTCGTAAGAAATCTTCGCATTAAACTCTTGCCCAGACCCTAACAGATTCAAAAAATGCCCAGCATGATCCGGCCCAGAAATTATTAAAATATCTTTCACTCCCGCTCGCACCAAAGTTTCCAGCGGGAAATAAATCATCGGCTTGTTATAAACCGGCAATAGATCTTTATTAGTCACCTTGGTTAAAGGCATCAACCGCGACCCGATTCCACCAGCTATAATTACTCCTTTCATATACTTTGCACTAAGAAGTTTTGATAGTCAATTAAGTTGATGCAGCAGCACGCTCCTCTAGCGCGTGACGGAGTTTGCGTTCAAATTCCCCATTTGACTGCGGTTTAATTGATTGCTTATGTTCAGCCCGATAAGTCCCAGCCTTTTCTAGGTACTGCTCTGCTTGAGGTTTAAGACGACCTAGCAGATCTGCGTTAGTAGCCTGTTCAACGTCGAGCAGCATGTCTAAATTAAGTTCGGCTGTCCGCCCGTATATGTGGGCATCTTCGAGCGACCGCAAAAAATTCCCTTCAAATAAATACTCCCAGTCTTTAGGTAGTTTGCTAGGTTTGATTTCACCGTCTCTAATCCTTGCTCCTAAGCGGACGACATCTTTACTGAGGCGAAAGTCTATGTAGCCACGGATAAATGCCTCTTGCGCGTGATCGTTGGGTAACGACCCTATGCGTTGAATAAGTTCATCGCTGAGTAGCATGGGAGTGGTGTCATCTACATCATCGTCAATGCGTAAAGCATCTAAATAGGAATTAAGCTGTTGCTCAGTGCGTTTGCAAATACTATCGGCATCATCTTCTTTATCTCCTAGAAATTTATTCGATGTTGGCGGCTTCGCCTTATCTATGGCATATTCTCGAAGATCTTCAGTTGTCATATTTCCCATTTCCGCTGCAAGCCACGTGCTGGTGGGCAACCGATAGCGCTCCAGGTTGGTATCGAGTACCTTAGCCTTGAAGAAGGCGAGGTCTCTTAAGTGGTTTTCCTTCATGGCTTCTTGCTGCTCAAACGCAACGACCTCCATATCTATTGCTGACTCAATCATATGTATAGTAGTTATTAACCTTAAGGATTAAGAGTTTGTGAATTATGTTTAAGATGACAGTATAACGCCTTTTCTATATTCTGCCAAGGCCGCCTGCCATGGGCGTAATTGAGGAAATTTAGTGTTGAGTAAAACCGCATATTGCGGGCGTTTCGCTTTGGTAGGATATTCGCTGGAACTAATCGGCAGTAAAGGCGTTTTGATATTTATTAATTTAAAAACTTCTTTAACTAAATCATACCACGAACAAATATTTTCGTTTACCAAATGATAAATACCCGGCTGATAATCTTCTGTTATTAATTGATGAACTGCCTTAGCTAAATCTTTGGTATAAGTTGGCTTGCCAAACTGGTCATTCACTACTTTTATTTCCTCGCGCTCTGAAGCCAGTTTTATCATAGTATCAATAAAATTCAATCCCCGTGGTTTGCCTTTTTGTGGGGCACAACCGAAAAGCCAAGAACTACGAACTAAATAACCATTGGCATAATTAGCTATATACTTCTCACCAGCTGCTTTAGATTGACCATAAACATTTAATGGATTGGTAGTGGACGACTCGTTATATCCACTTTGGTTCATGCCGTCAAAAACATATTCAGTGGAAAAGTGAAGTAGTTTAGCTTCTAGGCTTTTAGCTGCTTTGACTAAATAATCAACTGCAGAGCCATTTATCTGAAAAGCTGCGGCGGCATCATCCTCAGCTCCATCAACATCAGTAAAGCCAGTAGCGTTAATGATCACCTGCGGTTCTAAAGATAGAATTTTAGCCATCACTTCTGCCTCTTGTGTAACGTCTATATCTTCCCTGTCCC
>JBDRTU010000023.1:0-4287 GCA_043823825.1 Patescibacteria group bacterium | reverse complement strand
ATCACTATCGCTGTCAGTACCCTTGTAAGACACTAAAGCAATAGGAATTTTGTTTAAATCAGTATTAGTAATACTCACCGCCAACTTAGTTAAGATACTGTAACTATCTGCATTAGGAGGTAAGTAAAATCGTGAACCAGTAACGGGATCAACATACCAGGCAGCTTTATTTGAACTGCATTGCAAAACAATGTTGCCGGAATTGGCATCAATGACTGCTTTGTCAGCCGCAGTAAATAAATTCTGTTCAGCTTCTAGGTTAATACATGAAGCACCTATGGTAACGCTAGCGGCTTTGTCTATTGAACACCCAGTACTTTCTTCCCTAAACCTTACATAAACAGTCTTATTACCAGAACCAGCTGACAATACCCAAGGACGGTTAGTAACTGGTGCTTCAAAACTAGCACCAACAAAGTTAGGTGAATTACTAATAGCAATATCAGTAGTCTTGTCACTATATGATAATACTAAATTAACATTGGACGAGGTTACCAACGACCCTTCGGCGATAATTAACTGAAAACCAGCCGTTGGAATGTGGCTGCAACCTCCGCCGCCACCACCTCCGCCGCCACCACCTCCGCCGCCACCAGAAGAATCATTATTAACTACTGTACAAGTTTTAGTTTCGCCGTCTTGTAAAGTAACAGTACCATTGCTATCACAGTCGCTAGTAAATTGCGGACTATCATAACCGCCTGAAGCTGTAGGTTCGCTTACTTGATAAGTGCCTGGATCGACAATAAAAGTATTACCACTTTCTGAACCAACAAAGCTTTTATTAAAGCTATTAGGCCCCTCAACTTCTAAAGTAAAGTCAGAAGCTTGTTGTAAACCGCCATTATCATTAATGACGTGTTTCTTAACTATTAGAATTGTTTGTCCAGTTGGGGGCAAATCATCATTAGTAATGGTACAAGTTTTACTGTCGCCTACCGCTAAACTAATACTGCCATCAGGCGCGCAATCTTCGCCAATTGATACTAAAGTATAGCCAGTAGGTGCAATATCTTCACTAACTATATAATCGCCTGCTGGTAAAGTATATACAATACCAACTTCACTTCCGGCAGCCGGAGATCCAGCTACATCTATACCAGCATCCTGAACATGAATAGTGAATTCAGATGATGTTCTAATGCCACCATTTGTATTTAAAACCACTTTCCTTACTGTTAACTCTGCTGGCGGAATGTCGTCATTTGTAACTGTACATGTTTTAGTTTCTCCAGAAGATATTGTTCCAGCACAATCCGCGCTTAACGACTTAGTATAACCAGCTACTAAATTTTCATCAACGCTATATGCTCCGGGATCAATAGTTACTGTAACTCCTGCCTCATCTCCGGCAAATGAATTCGGGTTTGGATTAGTGCCGGAAACTTGTAAAGTAAAATCTGCATCTATATTTGTACCGCCATTATCATTTATTACGTGCTTAATTACAACTAATGTACCAGTACAAGATGTTGAGCCAGTAGTATGAACAATATTACTATCTACCCAGTTCCAGGCATATTCAAGAGAAGTTATCCTAGCTACATTGGCAATATCAAAATCACCGCAAGTTAAAAGGTTTTTAACTCGGGCTTGCCAAGAAATCTCTCCTGATTCAGCCGGATTAAGTACATTAGCATTCCATTTTAAGGTTGTGCCGTCAAATAAAGGCTCTGCTTTATAACCAGCTTCTATATTACCAGAATGAGATTCACTTAAATATTCTAGCTGCGAATCTACGACATCAACTATTTTCACGCCGCTGCCAGTGCAATCGGCATCTCCTATATTTTCAATATTAATAGTATAAGTTAAAGTATCACCTGGATTAGCTGTAGCAGAACTTACTTCTTTGGAAATTTTCAAAACACACTGTGTTGGCGCAATATCATCGTTAGTTATAGTACAGGTCTTAATTTCACCCGGATTAATAGTGCCTGAACAGTCCACGCTGTGTGTTTTGGTATAACCTGCATCAGCAACCTCATCTACACTATAACTTCTAGCATCTAAAGTTACTAAAGTGCCTAACTCTGATCCTGCAAAAGAGCTCATAGAAACATTCGTACCAGTAACAGTCATGGTAAAATCTGAAGCAACTTTAATACCGCCATTATCATTTACTACGTGCTTAATCACATTTAAAGTCGCTGGTAAGTATTGATTAATAAAAATACAAAGTATAGTGTCATCTGTATCCATTACTAAACCAGATACAGTTTTAGTTGCTAAATCAGCAGTACCAACAGGAGTGCTACCATTAACGCAATCGGCACTAATTAACGTGGTGGCAGATTTTTGATTAGTTTGTACGGCTGAATAAATTCCATTTAAAATATCGCTAAATTCCAAAGCGCCAGTATCAGTAGTTATTTGCGCAACTGGGTTGGAGGGTGAACCATCAACATCATAATTCCAACCATTCAATATGGCATTTGGACTTGCGCCGGTTATATCTGCAACACCGTCACTATCTGTATCAAATTGACTTTGAATTAAAATTTTTCCGCCACAGAGCGCTTTTGATAAATCAGCCATGGCTTGCGCTAGAACAGAAAAATCTGCCGTTATTACATCGGCCGTAGCATCAATGGGATTTGGCGGTGCAGCGTTAGGTCCAGTAATCGCTTTTAAATTATCAACATTAAGAGCATCAGTACCTGATAAATTACCTACACCAACAGCGACTATTCTTGTCCCAGCTGTCTTAATAGCATCCGCTCTATTAATTCCATAAAGCAAACCATTAGCTAAATCTTCACCAGAAGAAGGTGTAGTTGGATTACCATATCTATTTGGATTACCATCTGTACCAATAATAATTAAATTTTGCTTAGCTGGCCGAGGATCAAAAGTAGAATATGCTTTGGCAAGACCATCATCCCAGTTAGTATATCCGCTACCGGTACCGGGTATGTCGTTGTTTATTGAATTAATTGCCTGGGCTGATGTTAAGGAAAAAGGCTTAACTACATAGCCAACGCTAGAAAATTTACTCACACTAAATTGTGTTGGTGTGCCATCCAAGGCGCTAACAAAAGTAATCATTGCATTTTTTATTTTAGTCATCTCGCTCGTATCAATACTGCCGGAAGTATCAATCAGTAAGGCAATATCCAAACCGCAAGTATTATTAAGCGGTGGATTGACAACAATGGCTCGAACCGAGGTTGAGGCGAAAAACTGACTGATTAGTATGAATAATGCTACGAAGCTAATGATCTTTAATGACAAAAGCCTTATTTTATGGGTAATAAATTGCATATACATAGGCTAATAATTAGAATAGGCTAATAATTAGAATAGGCTAACTTAGCAAATGTCACAAAAATTGTCAAGACTAAAAAATCTTGCTTTAACAAACAAAAAAGGTAAGCTATTCTCGCCTTTATTGTAGCATATTTTGTGAATTATCAGCTTTTACTTATTTACTGATTCCAGCTTCCACACTTTCCATACTATTAGTAAAGCTATTTTGAACTTTACTCACTAATTCTTCGGCGTCAGGACCAGTTAATTCAGAGGAATCTCCAGATTGAAAGTCAACCGAGCGAACTACAAACTGCCCGTTTTCAAAACTTATTTCGTATACTTTTATATCTTGAGGATCTAGGTTGGCCTCCACACTCGCGTCATCAGCTAGCTCATTAATAGAACTAAAGGTCTTTAGATCATTCTCCGCGCTCTTTTGTTGTGACCCATGTGGACGAGCTTCGTTGTCGATTATAATTCTATCCACTGATCCATCTGCACCATTATCAAAAAACCTCATGGAAGCATCATTCCCTTCGTAAATTAACCATTTAGCATCACTGCTCTTTTCATCACTATAGCCAACTGTTGTTGAATTTTTTTTATCTGGCGACACCCATCGCCTAACTGGAATCCTTTCTATTCTACCTTGTTGGCCTTTTTCTTTCATGGCACTAGCAATTTTCTGAACATGCCCAGCGGCTTTCTCTTTAATCTGTTCAATCCTTGTTTTTGTATCTATCTTTTCGCCCTTATCTTGAGCAAAAGCCGACTCTATTCCTTGTATAGATAAAAGAGCTGATAAAGCAGCTATTTCAGTGTACTTTAGAAACCTTTTCCAAACAGTGGGTTTCTTTTTTCACCTCCGGCGCTTGATTATAATTAATATCTTCTGGGGTTGGTTTATATCGTTCCATAATTTTGTAGATTTCAGCAAAATTAATTGCCAAAATTATTAATTAATTAAAGTGGAGTTTTGAAATTATTATTAATATATTACGGATAAATCTGTTTACCGCTGTCGTCTTTAATAAT
>JBDRTU010000022.1:0-6843 GCA_043823825.1 Patescibacteria group bacterium | reverse complement strand
CAAGTAAGTATTGTATTTGTGGTCATTATCCATGGCAATATCCACAAAACTTACTCTACCAGAGCTTTAAATTGTTAAAAAACAAGTAAACTATTCAAAACATTATATGATAGCATATCTATATAATTTGTCAATACCTGTACGTGATGACCACATCGTGTGCAAGTTTTGGGCCTGTTGGGCATAGGCTAGAGGGGTTAGGTAATCGAGGGCTTGACAAATTACCGATTTTGCGCTAGTATAAATTATTGTGAAAAATTGGTATTTGTTAAATTCATAAAAACAATCACAACATTAAGGAACAAACAATGTTGCATAAAATCGTTCGCATACTCTTGGCAGCCGTCGCGCTGCTGGCAATTATTCACATCACGACTGTTGGGCACTTCCCCGCGGTTGGCTGGGCCGATGTTTTATTGCTAGCCGTATTTGCACTACTGGCGACCAAGAGGTTCCGCGGCATTATCAGTCGCGGTTTCGGCCACCTATCATGCGCCTTCGCCCGATAACAGGGCAGTGATTAGTTCCATGGCCATCTTGCTAGCAACATTTGCGAGATGGCCATTTTTTTATTAAAAAGTTACAATTAGATTATGAAACCTATAGTAGAAAACAAGCGAGCATTGTTTGACTTCAATATCCAAGAGAAATTTGAGGCAGGGTTGGTATTAACTGGGCCGGAAGTAAAGTCAGTTAAAAAGGGAAGTATTAATTTACAGGGTAGTTATGTTCTTCCCAAAGGTGGAGAAATGTGGTTAGTGGGGGCGCACATCGCGCCTTATTCCCCAGCTAAGGGAGCCCAAATTCATTACGACCCCAAACGCGATCGTAAATTACTGTTAACTAAAAAAGAACTATCATATTTATTGGGGAAAAGCAGCTCTAAAGGCTTGACAATTGTGCCGGTTTCGGTGTATACTACGCACAGGTTAGTGAAATGTCAGATCGCAGTTGCCACTGGTAAAAAAAAGCACGACAAGCGCGTAGCTATTAAAAAACGAGAACTAGAAAGAGAAATTCGAAGATCTTTAAAATATTAGACCTTCGCCAAAGCTAATTGCTATTTAGCTAGTTACTAATGGTTAGTATTGGGGGATGTTTAACAATTGATAGGCTGGTAAACTTTATCCAGCAGGTCGAAGTTTTCGTTACTTCGTTAAAAAGACGAGACTTTTACAAATGCCAAAACATTTGTCGCTAAAGTAAAATCGGTCTTTTCTCCGAGCTTTGCTCTAGCACCAGCTTTTGCTTAATTCTTAAGCAGAGGCCGTTCTATTAGACAATCTCGATAGTCTTATAGAGCGTCATTCATCGAGTTCAGGTTAATGGGTGTTCCAACTGTTAACCGATGTACTTTGGAACAAACTAGCAGAGGCTTTTGTCTGGCTTGACCTTTGCTAAAATTAGTCAGACTATATCTGTAGACGGGTGAAGGGAATCATTCTAGACGCGGGTGCAATTCCCGCCATCTCCACCAAAAGTTTCTAACGAAACTTTGAGTAATTGGTAATTTGTATTTAGTAGTTTGTCTTGATTATTTCACTCCGGAAATTATATGGTCAGAAACTTTTGCCCAAAATACCAATTACACACACAAACTACTCTATAAAAAAATCAATGTTTGATTTTGAAAATTTAGAAGTTTATCAAAAAGCCAAAGCTTTTTGAAAGCAAGCTTTAAAGTTTTTAAAGGATAATAAATCAATTGAACCATACTTAAGGGACCAGCTTCGCCAGGCAAGTATAAGTGTTGTTATAAATATTGTTGAAGGCAGTGGAAAATTTTCTTCCGCTGATAAAAGGAATTTTTATACCATTGCTAGAGGCTCGGTTTATGAAAGTGTTTCATTATTTGAAATAATAAAAGAGGAGGATTATATTAATAATGAGAGGTACCTTGTATATTATAAACAACTAGAAACGATTTCTAAAATGTTATTAGGATTAATTAATAGCCAAAAGAGATAAACAGCTAACTAATTATTTAACTAACCAACTTGAGTATAAAAAAAATTCGTTATCGTGTTAATCAGTTTATTCGTGTTCCCGAGATACAGCTGATTGATGAAACCGGCAAACCACATGGTGTGGTTTCTACCTACAATGCCTTAGAAATGGCGCGCGAGGCTGGTTTGGATTTAGTAGAAGTTAATCCAAAAGCTCGTCCCTCTATTGCCAAAATAATGGATTTTGGACAATTTCAGTACCGACAACAAAAAATGGAGCGCCAGCAGAAGGTTAAAGCCAAAAAAACAGAAATTAAAGGGATAAGGCTGTCTCTTAATATTGGTAAGCATGATTTAGAAGTTCGCAAAGTGCAGGCCGAGAAATTTTTAAGCGAGGGTAATCAAGTTAGATTAGAAATAATTTTAAGAGGTCGAGAGAAAGCACGGGGTGACTTAGCCCAGCAGGTATTTAATAATTTTGTAACCTCTTTAGGAGATGAAGTCGTAGTACAGGTTCCTTTTTCAAGACAAGGCGGCAGGCTTTCTATGCAAATTGGGCGCAAAAGTGGAAATGCTGGCAAGTCGGCTGTTAAGCTAGAGGATTAGCGTTAGGCCCTTGAAATATTTTTACAGATAGGGTATAACGATATAAGAATCAGTTTAAACCATGTAAGGAGATTTTTTCGGCTCCGTATTGGTTAGCGGACGTTAGATCGTAATTAAAAATTATGGCGGATCCGCCGAAACTTAAGTGTAGGCTGATAACCACTACGGCAGATTTCGCCTAAGATAGTATTTATCTAAGTAAGTTTGGGGTCAATTTTATTTTTTTTATAATAATGCCAAAAAAGAAGACTCATAAAGCAACAGCTAAAAGATTTAAGATTTCGGGAAGCGGTAAGTTTATTAAACGCACCGCTGGTCAGGGTCATTTTAATGCGCGAGAATCGAGCCGCGTTACCATGGCCAAAAGGCGCGATTCAAGTATTGCCGATGTTAATATAAAAGCGTTGAGAAAATTAATTCCCGGCAGTTAATTTAGGATTGATTAATTTATGTCAAGAGTCAAACGCGGCGTAATGCACGCTAAAAGAGTAAGAAATATTTTAAAAAGAACTAAGGGTTACCGTTGGGGACGTAAGAGCAAGATTAAGTTGGCTAAAGTAGCTGCCTATAAAGCAGGGGCTTATGCTTATCGCGATCGCCGGAACCGCAAACGCGAATTTCGCAAGCTTTGGACTATTAAATTAAATGCTGCGGTTAGGGAACAGGGATTAACCTATAGCAAATTCATCAATTTGCTTCATAAATCTAATATAACCCTGAATCGTAAAGTACTGGCTGAACTGGCTGAGAAGCATCCAACCGTGTTTACTAAGATAGTGGAGCAGGTAAAACCCAAGGGATAAAGTCAGTTAAGTTATTAAGCCCCGACCGTGTCGGGGCCTTTTAGTTACTATCGTTAAAGGCAGGGGGCTCAGAGTTGCGAAGGCTACCCCCTCCCTATAACAACTCCACCCCCGCCACGCTTTAAGAGAGCGCGCCTGTTTGGCCAAACGAACTTGCTATGCAACACGACTAACACACGCAAGTTCTGAGGGCCTCACCACGGCGCTCAACAATTCAAAAATGCCACCATCGCGGAGGTTCGTGAGCAGAGCGGAAGTGAGCGAACGAGCACTGTAGAACCGCAGCGTCAGGTGGCGATTCTTTCTACCCTTTCTTCTAAAGAAAGGGTAAAGAAGGTTTTTCTGCTATAATGAAAGTGCATTATGATTATTAAAACATTACAAGGCGAGATTGCCAAGATAGTACAAGAGAACTGGCAGTTGAAACCAGAGAATGTTGAGTTAACTGTGCCCCGTGAGTTAGGTCGTGGAGATTTTACAACTAATGTAGCATTAAAAGTAGCCAGCCGTTGGGGCATACCCACTAGTCAAGTGGTTGATACCTTAACTAGCGCTTTGGTACAGAACCATTTTATTAAGAAGAATTTTACCAAGGTCGAAGCCGCCGGGCCTGGTTTTGTTAACTTTTTTTTAGCTCCCAAGGCTCTTTATAAGGAGTTACAAGCTATTAGTAAATCTTTAAGCGGCGGTTTTTGGAAGGGCAAAAAAATAGTAATAGAATATTCTTCTCCCAACATTGCCAAACCAATGCATGTAGGGCATTTGCGTTCAACTATTATTGGTCAGGCGTTGGTTAATATTTATCGCGCCTTGGGAGCCAAAGTGATCAGTTTAGTTTATTTAGGCGACTGGGGTACACAGTTTGGCAAATTATTGGTGGCTTACCAAAAATGGGGCAGTAAGGTTCAGTTGAAAAGAAATCCCATTGATGAATTATTGAGGGTTTATGTGAAATTTCATGACGAATTAAAAAAACAGCCGGAATTGGAAAAAGAAGCCCAAACCGCATTTAAAAATTTGGAAGAGGGTAGCCCCAAACTAAAAGAGCTGTGGAAAATGTTTAGGCAATACTCGCTTAAAGAATTTAACCTTTTATTTAAGCGCCTGGGAGTGAAGTTTAGTCACCTAGAAGGAGAGAGTATCTATCAGCGTTTTCTTCCGAAAATAATAGCTGAGCTAGCGGTTGCCAAAGTTACTACCCAAAATCCCGATGGCTCTGTTGTCATATTATTTGATAATGAAAAAATACCACCCTTGCTGGTGAAAAAATCAGACGGCGCTTCGCTTTATGCCACTCGCGATTTAGCTGCTTTAAAAACCCGCGTAAAAAAATATCGTCCCTCAGAAATGCTTTATGTAGTGGGAAGTGAACAATCTTTGTATTTTGATCAACTGTTTACTGCCGCTAAACTCGCCGGCTATGCTGGTAAGACTAATTTACAGCATATAAAATTTGGTTTTATATTTGGTGAGGGTGGTAAAAAAATGGCCACACGAGAAGGGCAGATTATTAAATTAGAAGAGTTATTTAATAAAGCGGTTGATTTAGCTTGGCGCGTGGTGCAAAAAAAGAACCCTAAACTATCCCGCGAGGAGAAAGCAAAAGTGGCAGAGGTGGTAGGCCTTGGGGCAGTGAAATATAATGATCTGTCGCAGAATCGCTTATCCGATATTGTTTTTAATTGGAATAAAATGCTTTCTTTTGAAGGAAACAGCGGTCCTTATTTACAGTATAGTTACGTTCGTTTAAAGAGTATTTTAGCTAAAGCAGGAAGATTTAGGGTTAAAAGGTTTGAAGCTAAGAATTTAGAAGATAGTGATTTAGAGTTATTGCGCAAACTAATACAGTGTCAAGATGCTCTCATTAGGGCAGCTAAGGAAAATGGGCCTCACTTATTAGCTGGTTATTTGTACGAGCTTGCTAATACTGTTAACTCTTACTATCACGATTCACCAGTGTTAAAAGCCTCTGAACCATTACGTTCACTGCGCTTAGATTTAGTTTGGCATTCAACGCAGATTTTAAAGCAAGGCTTGGCAATTTTGGGAATTGATACGGTGGAGAGGATGTGATATAGAGGGATGGTTTTGATTTATAGTATTTATCGTATTTTGTTATTCTCTCTATTCGCGCGAATAGGGAGAATATTAGTTTAAGTTTAACTTGTAATTCCCTGTAGCCTCTATGATAGAGTAATTGATTGAAGTAACTATATTTGAAAGGGGTTAAGTCGGGGCGAAATAAAACAGCCGGCGGGTGATATTTATCCGTCGGCTTGCGGTTTTATAATTTATTAATCTCTTTTGTATTTTTATGATCTATGATTTATTTTCCTCCATAATTCCACTAACCAGTTTTAAGTCAACACTAACTGACTGTTCTTCTACAGCTCGGTAAAGTTTTAGGAACTGATTAAGGCTTTCTACTACCTGTTCATGAGCATCGCTGTGCGTTTTATTATTTTCTATTAACCTCGCCTCCGTAATAACTTTAAGCGAATCACCTTGATGTACTTGGAAATTATAACTTTGAGTTAAGTGATATAACCCCTTTTTATCTTGAACTAATAAATAGAGGTTGTGCATTATTTCTGGATTAAGGGCGATCATTCGGCCATCACCAAGATCAATAATACAGAATTCTTTATCTGGAAAAGTGTTGGCTGTTTTAGAGTGCAGTTTTATTCGTTGTTTATTAAAAATGAATTTATTTTTTTCTCTTATTACCACAAACGAGGTACGCTCATTGCTACTTTTTCTTTTATTTTTGTTTGGCATGGATATCTCCTTATATTCTTAGTTATTTGACAATTTTGTTTGGTTTAACCTTACTCGCTTTAAATTTGGTTGTCAAGTGATCGGTGATAAATAACTTACGAAAGGGTAAATGGTTTGTTAAATAAAAAAGCCTCGTCTTTCAGAGGCTTTGGTGGTTTTTTTAGTAAAATCATTCCATCGGGCCAGTATATGGTTGGTTAATGAGGTCAAAGGACGGCCAAACGAATTTATCTTGGCAAATAGCTACTAGATTAACTAGCACATTATGAATTAATTTATCGTCATAAGACCTATCATTGGTCGCGAGTTCAACTTCCCACCTAGTAATGTTGTGACCAGGTAGGGTGTTTAATTCAGCAGAAAGCTTAATTTTGCCAGTCATGAAGTACTCGTCTAATCCCTTCTGCAGAACGTACAAAGTACTTTTTTCATTGTTTGCTATAATCCCCAATACTAATTCGGGACCTATGCGGACAAATTGGCAAACTTCGCTACTTAAAGCTCCCAATTTTATCAAATTTGACGCCAAAGTTATTTTTTCGTTGTTGGTTAAAGTGCGTTCTTTACTCATAACTATATCCTTTCTTGTTGTTAAACTGATGTGAAATGACAATTTTATTAAACCCATGTTACCGAATATATAACTTAATGTCAAACTTGCCCTGAAGCAAAAAAATCAGTATGCTAAGAGTATTATTATGATCAAATTT
>JBDRTU010000021.1:0-7708 GCA_043823825.1 Patescibacteria group bacterium | reverse complement strand
CCAGAACTTCAGAGAGCCTTTTAGCTATAGTTGTTTTTCCACATCCTAATTGTCCACGAATAATAATAAAGTAACTCATAAATATATGATACTAGAAAATGTCTATAACCAAAAACCACCCTCTTCCGCATTAATCGGGGTGATTCTATACCCAGCAGTAGACACACTTCGCGTGACACTACAGGGCGAAGCAGGGAGACCTTCTAAACAAAGCGGGCCCGGCCGGATTCGAACCGGTGATCTTCTCCGTGACAGGGAGACGTGTTAACCAGGCTACACCACGGGCCCGCTTTGTTTAGAAACAATTTTTTCTAAAATATATTTAGGATTTTTTAAAGATTTTAAGTATCTTTCTATTTTAATCGTTTCACTTCTACTACTAAATTTTTTAGAATAGATAAGTAACCAGAGTTTATATTTACTTGTTGATTTTACCTCACCTTTATTATGCCTTTTAAGGCGACCTTCTAAATTATTTGTCTGTCCTATATACAACTTTTTCGTTGTCTGACTTTGAATTATATAAACGAAGTAGGGCATATTTTTATTTTATGGCTAGGTCCCGATTGATATCGGGACGATCTTCTCCATGATCCCGACTACAGTCGGGGCACCACGAGCCCGTGTTGAATATGATATTATTGCGTACTTCGAGTTAAAAAAATAAAAAAATGTAAGCGAATGTATCGTAGCATGATTATTTTTTTTATTCAAGATCAAGGCAGTTAGTTATATTATTAAGTTTTGTAGCTTGATTTTTTTAGATTTTTAAGTTATAATATAAGTATAAAATCTAATTGTAGTGATTATTTTTTAATTAGGATTTTTCGTATCCACTTAATTATTAATATAGCTTGTTAAACATAATGTATAGAGATTCAGGTCGTAATTATTCTCTAGGTGATGAGGTGAGCAAAGAGCAGTTTCGAAAAATGAGGAAGATTGCTGCACAAAATGAAACCGGCCCACCAAAAGCCAAACCACCTGCACGTGATATTGAAAGCGACATGCCTCAGTATAGTGAGCCCATTTCTTTAGATGAGGAAAGTGATTTAGTATTGACAAAATTAGAACCTGGGGAAGTGAACATCAATTCTATTTTATTAGATGAAGAAGGTAGAAATAATAGGAATGAAAAAATGCGGCGTTCGGAAGAGTATCAAGGTTTGTTGGAGGAATATCAAGCTGGCCAAAACAGCTTTGAGGAAATGCAGCAATTATTTCAGGAAACCAAATCGGATGATATTTATACTCGCGCTTTAGGCTTATTGTTACAAGACATTAAACATGGTTTTGTAAAACCTCCTAGTGTTCAAAAGAAGACCAGTCGGAGGGGGAGAGCTGTAGCTAGAGGCGATAACGTAGAAGTGAATTTTCATGAGCACGGCGTAACCGCTCGTCCAGTAAAAAAACTTTCACAATCAGTAGAAGCAGGCATTGTTTTTCCAGCCGCGGATCCAGTGGAGTCAGAGCCGGTAGCCGAATCAGAGCAAGTTTCCACATCAACACCAGAGACATCACGAGTAAAGTCTTTGTCAGAATCACCTAAGATAGAGGCAGAATCACTAGAGCTTGCTCCAGCTGAAAAAGATGCCCAGAGCTGGCTTAGTGATAAGTTGGGGCTTTCAAGCAACGAGGTTTATGGCGAGTTAAGAGGAGAAAAACGAAAACAAGCTAATAAAAAAATAGTGGAGAGTACCGCAAGTTTATGGCGTTATTTTATAGATGCCAAAAAGTGGCATGTTGATAAGGCGGGTAAGTATTTAGAAATAGAGGAAAAGAATTTCGGCGACATTGACGCTAAAGTGGCGCTTGGTTTTATTAAACAAGCAGGTTTAGATAAATATATTATTGAGCAGATTGAATTAGTCAAAACCAAAAAGGAGCTGGCGCCGGTTACCAGTTGGGCAAATGCAGCAGAATCTAAAGAGTTTGCCGGGTTTGACAAAGGATTAAACTCAGAAGACCGAGCCTGCGCTTCGGAAGTGCTATACCGTTTGCTAACTGCGGGCAGAGTATTAAACAAGGATGATGAGGTTTACTCGGCGGCTACTCAAATTGCTCATCAAACTGTTTATAATGAGATTATAAATACTAAGGATCAGCTATTGAATAGTAGTAAAACTTTGCGCGGCATGAGTCGTTTTTTAAGCTATGGTACCTTGTGCGCTTATATTAGAGAACACGAGTCTGAAGTGAAAGGAAGTACTGAGGTCGATCAACTGGACAAGATTTTGGATCGCGAAATTACCGAAAAAGAGGCTGAAAAATATAACTTGATAAGGAAAAGGGATAAAAAAAATACACGAAACGCCTTGACTAATCAAAAAAAGACAGTAGAAGCTGCTCAAAAAATATTAGGTCAGGACGAAACTATCTTGCGTCAAGCTGGGCATATTGCAGATTCTAGTGAATGGGGAAAACTGTTTGTTAATATAGTTACTAGTGAAGGCGAGCAGTTTCCGGGCGGCGCAATGGCAGTAAAAGCTTGGGGTGGATATGACGGTTATTTACAGATTGATGAGAAAAATAATAGCTATGTATTTAGAACGTTTATGTTGTTAAAGGAAGATCAGATTAGTAAGTTAAAATTACCCGGCGGACAATGGGCTTATAATATGTATATTAAAGCACGAGGAGGTAACTCCGTGCCTCTAAGCAAAGAGGAAATTTTAAAACAGTTAGGAGTGGAAGTAACGCCTGTCGTGTCGCCCGCCGAGTCTGCACCTGATGTTAAATCAGCTCCAGCTACTGAATTAGTATCAGAAGAGCAGGAGCAGGATGAGAAAATGCCAAAAACAGAAGTTAGCGGTTGGATAGATGAAACTGGCATAGAATTTAGCCGTAAATTGACTATTTTTGAGAAAGAGATTAAAGATGATATAGATAACCGAGCGCGTAAGAGTTTAGTTGAAAAAGCCAATCAGAGACTGACTTCAGGTTATCCTGCTGACGACCGAGAAGAATTTATTAAAAAGTTTATTGATTTAGGTATGAAAAGTATGTACCTTATTCAAGTTAGATTAGAAAAATATCAAGCAGCTAATTTGCCTGTCAAAAAATCATAATTAGTAATTAATTATATGGTAAGTGAACGACCACCAATAGATAATATAGATAAAAAAGATGATTTTGATTTTTCTGATGATTTTAAAGATGTAGCTGATGAATTACGCGCAGATGCACAATCCAAAATAGAGATGCTGGAAATCACAGCCGAGATTAAAAAACAAGCGCAAGAAATAATTCACCGTTTTAAAGATAAAACTATACCGTTACTGATTAGTTCAGAAGTAGACGCGGTTCTTAAAGCTTATGGTTTTAATGAAGAAGAGATTAAATCACGGTCAGTAGAAGACTTGTTTTTAGATTTACAAAAGAAAGTTGAGCATGAAAAACCTATTCCAGAGTCGATTAAAGATCTGTCAGAAGAGGAAATCAGTATAGGAGATAAAACCAAGATTACAATTACCCCAGAAGCTATTTCAGAAGAAGTGGAATCAGGGATGTTAGAAGAAAGAGCCAGAGAAATAATTAATTCTTACGATAGCGGTGGTATTCCACTCTCGGTAAACAAGAGAATGGAAGAGGTGTTGTTAAGTTTTGATTTTTCTGAAGATGAAATTTACAAAAAACAGCCGAAAGAGTTAATAGAGGCCTTGCGTGAAAGATTAAATTTATTTGAAAATAAGGAACTATTGCCTGTTTTACAACAACTAGAACGCAAAGAGAAAATTGAAGAAAGTGAAGACGAAAAAAAGAAAAAATTTGATTTTGAAACAGTATTTAATATTAAACAAGAAGAGTTGGAAAGTATGGCTGGGTGGAGTGAGTTATCAGAAGGTCAGAAAGCTTTGGTTTTTGAGAACATGCAACAATTGACCCTTGCTCGTATCCAAGAAGATGCTATTGATAATTACAAACAAAAAACAACTGCTACGAATTGGTTGGGGCGTGCATGGCGCGGCGCTTTTAAAAAATATTTTGTAGCTAAAGAGCAAAAAGCTACTGCTGCTGAAATTCAAAAGGGTGGGTTAGATACTCACGGCGGGGTATTAACTAAGTTAATAGACGGTATTCATAACTCTGGCGTAGAAGCGGTGGTTAAAGAAAATAGTGAAGTAGAAATTATTTACGGTGGTGAAGCTGATGATTACATTAAAGAAACCCCTGCCGGTAAAGTAGAACTTAATGATGAGGATAAAGCCAAATTAGCGCATTTTAATGAGGTGGCTAGTAAGTTTAGTAAAATGCCTTATGAGTGGCAAGTAGGCGACAGTACAGATAAAGTAAAAGTAAAACGGTGGTCCACTACTGAAAAAAAACATCGCGCTGAATTTAATAAATTACAAAAGGACTATAAACAGTCCATCCAGGATATAAATAAATTAAAAGAAGAATCTTTAGGGGATGAGTTAAAAGCAGCAGTGGCAGTTAAAGAAATAGATTATAATGTGCGAATGAATCAGTTTATGAACACTAATCCTGATGTAGAAAAAAGATTACAGGAAATTAATTCTAATGAAATTTGGGCTAGGGCACTAAATAGCACTATTGTAGAAAGAGGTTTTTATATGGGTTTTGGCGGCACGATGCGTCTAGCTACTACGGCTGTATTAGGTTATACCGTTGCCCCTTTGGTTGCTGCTGTAGCAGCTGGACATTTAGCTTACCGTCGGGCTAAAGAAGCTATTTTCGAAACCGAGCAAAGAGCGCGGCGGGGTATTAAATTGGAATCTGGTGAAGTTAGTCAACTAAAGCAAGAAATTAAACAAGTTAAAGATAATTATAAAGTGTCGCTAGAACAACTCAATCAAAAATTATTTGAATTAGGTGTAAGTGATATAGATAAGATTGAAGGTGAGGTTCCATCTGACATTATCGATCTTAATCAAAAGATTAACAGTAACATTAAGGAGGTTAGCCGGTTAGAAACTTTAGCGCACGAAGCTCGCTTAGAATCAGGAGAAAAGCCAATAGTAGATGTTGCTATGCTGTCTGACAAGATATTCCGTTTGACCCAGCAAATAGAGACCGAAACAGATGAAGTCAAGCAAGCTAAATTACGCGGTTCATTAGAAGCGCGTTTGACTTATACCCAAGATAAATTGGATAAAGGTCTAGTTAATTTTGGCAAAGGCCAACAACGGTTATCCGAACAGTATGCTTTGCTTTATTTATTAAGCAAAGCCGAAGCTACACTAGCCTCTGGTAAAGCCGAACAAATAAAAGATAGCGATGGTAAAACCTTAGAACAAAGAATAGATCGCGTTTTAGAACTTAATAAGCAGAGCGTTTCCAAACAAGAAAAAAAGAGAATTATAAAACAAGTGCTGGTGGGTGGCGTTATTGGTGCTGGTTTTGCTGGACTTGGTAGCTATTTATTTGGTTTATTAAGAGGTGGTTCGGCTGCCGTTCAGGAAGTTAAGCAACCAGTGGGTTTTGAACATTCTGAATCAATACCTAGCCCTACTGAAATTGAAGTTGAAATTAAAGGTAAAATCAATACTTTTACTGAAGCATTAGACAAGGCGGTACATCAAGCGCCTTTATCCACTCAAGATAATTTTATCAATAAAGTTTTTGGTACGTCCCTTGAAATTACCGATGCTAATCGTGATGAAATTTTAACCAAAGCTGTTAATAAGTTAAGCGTAGATAATTTACAGGGCGTAGGAAAAATGGATGTGGAGAATTTGGTTTATGAAGGAAATAAATTAAATCTTCAGGCGGATGGCAGTTGGGATATGGTAAAAGGTAGCAGTACTTATGAACCCAAAATAGTCACAGAACAGTTTTTACGCGACGAAGCAGCTAAAATTAAGAGCGCTAGTATTGAATCACCAGTTCACGAATCGGCTGGTGCAGAATGGCAGAAAGCAGAATTTTCCCAATGGCCAGGTCAAGAAATTAATTGGCGTGAGGCATTACCCAATGAACTGCCACCAGATGCTAATTTGTCAGATATTAGTATGCGAGTGGTTGATATAAATGGCGATGGTCAAGCTGATACTTATTTCTTGTATGAAATTGATGATCATCAGATAATAGATCAGGTAGTTTTAGAACCAGGAGAAACTAGCGCTCAATTAATAGAACAGGCTCAGACTATGTATCAGCAAGCTGGGCAAGAAGCCAAAGCTTTGGATCAGATAATTGGCGAGACAGGAAAAAGTTGGGATACTGGTGATAGAATAATTTTTAGCCGCGGTTTGGGCGCTGAATTTAAAAATGGCGCATTTGATGAGTCGTCAACAGCAATCCTCAAGCAAGCAGTTGATAAGTTAGGCCAACAAGCTCCTGAATTTATGCGTGATCATAATTTGGGCGAATATATCAAAGGCCATCTAGAACAGATTACTTGTGAACAAATAGAAAAAATGCATGAGCAGGGTGTTACTTTGCATCAGGCTGGCTGGAAGGAAGTTGATTATAATTATATAGCCGAGATGGCTAAGCATAACCGCGTTACCGACGGTATAAAATTGCAAACCAAGTTGTTATCTCCGGTAACAAATAAAAATTTAGCAGTGGAGTTTATTAATAAAAATAAATTTGATGCCGAAACTGTGACACATACTTATGAGCTGGCAAAAAACGCCCAAACCGAGCTGGCTGATTATGTAAAATCATTAAAAACCAGATTTGAAATAATACCCGCTGCTCAAGAGCATAGTTTAGTAGATAGATTGATGTCGCTCGATACTAAAACTGCATTGGCAAGTTTTAAAGGCAGTTACGGCGGGGAACAGCAAGTAATGATTGATAAATTGTACCAGGAATTAGACACGACTTTGGGGCATAAATTATCCCAAGGCACGCTTTCCGGCACCATTGGCGAGAATTTAGATAAGTTAGCTTTAAGTAAAGCCAATGCCCAGGCATTAATTGAAAAGGCGGAATTACTAGAAAAACAATTTCAAGCTGAGGAATTAATTGGCAAAGCAGAGCAGATGTTAAATAATAAATCAGCTGCCGTTCCTTTAACTGAAACGGGGACTGATGTAAATAAAGCTTCAGTGCCAGAATTTATTGATAAGACGGGTAAATCTTCTCCTGAAGTTGTTAAGGAGGTACAACAAGAAATGAAAATATCGCAACAAGCTCATTCCCGTGGTTTAGAAGGAATTAAAGATCGGGCTGGCGATATTTTTAATGAATCAGACAATGTTAGTCGTGTTTATGACATGTTACATAACCCCACAGCATCTGTTGCTGATAAACTTACAGCTCTTAAAACCTTGGATTTAACTGACGGCGGTCGCCCATATATGTTTAAAGGCGGAACCGAGGGTATTGGCTTAAAAGAAGGTAAATATTTTTATTATCAACTTGGCTCTGTATACGAACTGACTCCGGAAAATATTGATAAGATTGCTGGTCTAAAGTAAATTACTATATTCATCGGCAAGCTAGTAGTTGGTTAGGAAAATAAAAAAAGGAGTTACGTTATTGGTAACTCCTTCGTAACTACAGTGTTTATTAGTTACTTAGAGATTTTTTGCAATCGCTCCAGTGCTTCTAGGCGCAGCTGGAGATTTTGCATTTGATGATCAATTTTTGTTTGATCACCAGATTTAAGAGCTTGTTTGAGCTCTTCTTTAGCTGTGGCTAGTTCGCCACGAGCTAAGGCGATTTGAGTATCGAGATTATCCAATTGATCCTGGATTTGATTTCGTTGGACAACTGCTTGATTGTGAGAGGCGCG
>JBDRTU010000020.1:0-5492 GCA_043823825.1 Patescibacteria group bacterium | reverse complement strand
ACTGGTTCACGATTTTACTTACCTCCTAATGCAGATAGTTACAGTATCTTAACTAAGTTGGCGGTGAGTATTACTAATACTGATTTAAACAAAATTCCTATTGCTTTAGTGTCTTACAAGGGTACTGACAGCGATAGTGATGGTTTGTCTGACGAGTTAGAGATTGCCCTGGGTACTAACTCTAACAATGTTGATAGCGACAATGATGGTTTTAATGATAATGTTGAAATCTCTAACGGTTATAATCCTAATGGCTCTGGCGCACTACCAATTGACTTCACTTTTACTAATGAGCAAAAAGGTAAAATATTTATACAAGTAGAATCAGGGAGTCAGATTTGGTATGTGAGCGTTATAGATGGCAAGCGTTACTTTATTCCTACTGGCGATGAGGCAGGATTAATACTAGAGACTTTTAGTAAATGTATTAGCGACAATGACGCGCATAAAATTCCTGTTGGTTTAGTAGTGAAGGGTGAAGGTTTAAATTCTGTTTCTAGTTGCTATCCACCTCCACCCAGTGTACTGGGCGAGGTTGATGAATTACCACGTACCGGTTTTCCACTTGATTTACTAGGATCGCTGCCACTCTTGGCTATTTTAGCGATTGGTATTGGACGAATTAGCAAAGAGTGGATCACCAGCAATGAAGTTTAACTATGGATCAACCTTGGAAAATAATTGGTATCGCCTTTAGTTTGGCCATCGTGGTGTCCATCTGGTTTAACTTTGGTTTTATTTGGGCGAATATTCAGTATGCAGTAGTTGATATTGGTAGTACTGTAATTAATCAGAAAATTATTACTACTGAATCAGAGAGCGGTGAAGTTTTAGCAGCTGAACAGTCTGCACCAGTTAAATTAGATTACCAAGTAATAGGAATTAGAAATAACGATTTAGCTAAAATACCAATTGGCTTTACTGGATTAAGTGGAGTTGATACAGATGGTGACTGGTTGCCCGATGTATTAGAAGTGGCTTTGGGAACTAATAGTAGGGCAGTAGATAGTGATAATGATGGTTATAGCGATTATGAAGAATTGCGGTCCAATTATAATCCAACCGGGTCTGGAGCATTACCAATAAATCATAGTTTTGCCAATCAACAAAAAGGAAAGTTACTGTTACAGGTAGAGGCTAATGGTGAGTTGTGGTATGTGGCGCCAATTGAGGCCAAACGTTATTACATAAGCAACGTAGGCGCTATTAGTGCGGTAATTGCTTTATTAACTCCTAAAAACGATCCGGCAACAAATACTACTAATAAAAAGCTTGGGCCAAACACTTTGCAAATCTCCAGCCTGTCATTAATAGTGCCAGTTATTTATGTAAATCAAGCGACCGATGAAGTGTTTCAACAGGCTTTAGAGCGGGGGGTAGTTCATTTTCCTGGTACTGCTAATCCAGGGGAATATGGTAATGATTATATTTTTGGTCATTCTAGTGATTATCGCTGGCGCAGTGGAAGTTACAAATCAGTATTTGCTGTGTTGCCAAAAATTAAAATTGGAGCAGAGATTTTAATTACCAATAATCAGGGTGTAGTGTTTAAGTATGTAGTAAAAGAAAGTAAGGTTGTAGCCAAAACTGATATACAATATCTTGGCCAATACGGATATCAACGCCGATTATTAACACTGCAGACTTCATGGCCAGTTGGTACAGCTTTAAAGCGTTGGGTAGTGATAGCCGAGTTGGTGAACTAAGTACCCCGTCGACAAGTACGGGGTAAAAATAATGCGTTGAATACTAGATCTGGATCTAATTTGTGCGAATGTTCGAATGGGAGACAGGGAAGTTTTTTAGTTATTACATAAGGTTCGAAATAATATACTAACACAACATCTCACAGAGTCTTAATAATTACTATTTAATTATTTAGCTAAATTAGCAAATAGTCGGATCACCTCTAGGTGGGTGAGTTTTGGCCTATCTTTTTAAGTTTGACAATTTGCTTTTGGGCTGTAAAACTTAAAACATGAAGGTTAAAGCTGAATATATATGGATTGATGGTCGCAAGCCAACAGCAAAACTACGTTCCAAAACCAGAATTATTGAGCGCCCTGACAATCTTAAAGATGTGCCGAATTGGGGATTTGATGGCTCAAGTACTAATCAGGCAGTTACCACTATAAGCGATTGTGCACTGAAGCCAGTTTATTTTCTTCCTGATCCTTTACGTAGAGAACCACACATTATAGTAATGTGCGAAGTGTTTCAGGCTAATGGAAAAGTTCATCCAACCAACACCCGCGCGCGCTTACGCCAAACCAGTAAAAAATATTCTAAGCACGAATCATGGTTTGGTCTGGAACAGGAATATACGCTTTATGATCGTGATGGTGTCAGGCCTTATCGTTGGCCCGAAGGCGCTGCTTTTCCAGCACCACAGGGTCATTATTATTGCGGCGTAGGGTCGGATGAGGTGTTTGGGCGTCAGCTCATTGAAGCTCATACTAACGCTTGTCTAGAAGCAGGTATTTTGATTTCTGGTACTAATGCCGAAGTAATGCCATCTCAGTGGGAATTTCAATTAGGACCTCTGGGTCCACTTGAAGTGTCAGATCAATTATGGCTGGCGCGTTGGCTATTATATCGTTTAG
This sequence comes from Patescibacteria group bacterium, assembly GCA_043823825.1. Classification (GTDB taxonomy): domain Bacteria; phylum Patescibacteriota; class Patescibacteriia; order Veblenbacterales; family UBA10138; genus JBDRTU01. Next base: position 2,889 of record JBDRTU010000020.1, on the reverse strand, counting down.
GGGAGGACAGAAATATTAGCGCTAAACTTGATCCCAAGCCAATTTCTGGGGATTGGAATGGCGCTGGATGCCATGTTAATTTTTCTACCAAAGAAATGCGTGCTAAAGGTGGTCTTAAAGTGATTGAAAAGGCTTGCGTTAAACTCGGGCAATTTCATAAGCAGCATATTACTGTTTATGGCGCTGATAATGATAAGCGCCTTACTGGTAAGCACGAAACATGCGACATAAATACCTTTCGTTATGCAGTTAGTGATCGTGGTGCCTCTATTCGTATCCCTATGGCAACTAATGAGGCTGGCTGCGGCTATTTAGAGGATCGCAGGCCAGCAGCCAATATTGACCCCTATGAGGTCTGTAACGCATTACTTGAAACGGTTTGCGGTAATGGTTTTAAGCCATGAAACTAATGAATATTAAAAAAAATTTACAAACCGACCAAAAAATCTTTGGCCGGTTTTTTATAATGATATTTCTAATTCGCGCGAATAAGAAAATATCATGTGAAGTTAAGTCTTACCAGTTGCTACTTATAAAATTGAGGCCGTAGCAATATCGTCTATTTAATAATACCTCTGGACGGCAATTATTTGCCTAGATTAAAAAATTTCTTATTGGTACTATTCGTACGAATTAGACCAGGTCAGCATTAGCTGGAATTAGATAATAAAGGCATGACAAATAGATCTGAAAATAATATAATTTTATTTATTAATTGACCTAGGTTACTAACCTTGTAAACCTCAAAACCGATTGGTATAGCTTTCAAACGTTGGGTAGTAATAGTCGAGCTAGTGTGCTAAGTGCCACGACAACAAATAGGGGAAAAATAATGTGTTAGATATTGCAACTGGACCTCATTCGTGCGAATGTTCGAATCAGAGTTAGGGAATTTTTTTAGTTATAGCATAAAGTCCGAAATAATATATAAACACCACTTCTCGCAGACTCTTAATTACTATTTAACCATTTAACTAAATTAACAAATATTAAAGGTGTTTCCAAGAGGAGTGGGTTTTGGCCTATCTTTTTTAGTTTGACATCATAGCTGGAAAGTGGTAAGTTAATATAAATAAAATGTACTTTAGAAAATAATGTTTGTTTAACAATCAGTGGAGAAAGGATGTGTGAGTGATGGCAAAGAAAAATGAGAATAGACTGATCATTTCCTTTGGACCTTATGAGGATGCAAAAAAAGCAGCAAAGAAAGGAATTAGTGCAATAATATGGATTGTAGTTATTGCGGTCGTATTGATTATTTGGGCTATAGTAGCTGCGATTAAATTAGCGGTACTTTTTCTTGAAGAGTTTGTTTGGAAAATTTTAATTTTAAAAATAATCGCGTTTCCTATACGGTTTCCGATCTGGTTATTTGATGACTTTGTAGGTGAAGAAAATTTTATAGTAATTGTGCTCTTGGCTGTTGTGTATCCTGTATTATTTTTTGCGATTGAGATGATTCGGAAAAGGTTAAGAGGGGAAGATAATTCTCTTCAGTATCTTGTTGCATGGGTGCAGGTAATATTTTTTCTACCACTATTTATCTTTTGGGTAGTCATGGAATCGGTTGCGGATGTCATTGAGGAAAGAAACTTAAAAAATCGATAAACATAAGCAAAAGCCATTGGTATTGAGTCCCGATGGCTTTTTTACTGAAAAATATGAGTGACAATAAAATGAGAAAAACGTATAATTAATATCGATAACATGGTAAAGGATAAGAAAAAAGTTTACCTAGCTTTGTCAGGGGGTGTTGATTCAGCAGTTTCTACCTATTTATTAAAGCGGCAGGGCTTTGATGTACGTGGCGTTTATATGAAAAATTGGACTGGCACGCATCTTAATTTGGCTGGTGAGTGTAAGTGGACTCATGAGCGTGATGATGCTAAAGCAGTGGCGCGCTTTTTAAAAATTCCTTTTGAAGTTTGGGATTTTGAGCGAGAATATAGAAAATGGGTGATAGATTATTTTTTTAGAGAATATAAAAATGGCCGCACGCCTAATCCGGATGTCAGATGCAATCAATATGTTAAAATTCCGTTGTTTCTTAAGCGAGCTTTAAAACAAGGCGCTGATTATATTGCCACTGGGCATTACGCAAGAAAGCTCAAAATTCAAAGCTCAAATCTCAAAACTAATTATCAATTACTTAATGGGGTTGATTCAGAAAAAGACCAGTCGTATTTTTTATATACTCTAACACAACGGCAATTAAAACATCTTTTATTTCCAGTAGGGGAGATTACTAAAAGCAAGGTGCGACTGCTGGCCCGACGTATAGGTTTGCCAGTAGCCAAAAAACCAGACAGTGTTGGTATTTGTTTTGTCGGTGAAGTGAAAGTGGAAGATTTTTTAAAAACCAGAATTAAAGAAAAACCCGGTTTAATTGTGGACTTGCATGGCGATCAATTAGGTAAACATATTGGTTTAGCTTTTTATACTATTGGCCAGCGACATGGTTTAGGCTTGGGTGCTGGACCTTGGTATGTCATAGGTCGCAAATGGAAAGCCAATACTCTAATTGTCGGAAAGTTGAAAGAGCAAAAACATTTATTAGCCAGTACTTTATTAGCCAGCAAAGTTCATTGGATTGGAGGCGTGTCAAAATTGCCAGCAAAATTTTTAGTGCGACACAGATACCGTCACCCTGTTTTTTTAGCTAAAGTTTCTAAGTTCGGCCAAAGACTTCGGGTGAAATTTGTAAAACCCCAACGCGCCATTACCCCCGGACAGTCAGTCGTCTTTTACCAAAAGCGCGACGCTAATCTAATTTGCTTAGGTGGGGCAATAATTGATAAAGTGGTAAAGCCTGGTTTTAAATGGTAGCCGACTACAAAAACCGCATGACAAAAAATGTCCGGCCGGACATTTTTTGGTAAAGGATTTTAG
>JBDRTU010000019.1:0-14718 GCA_043823825.1 Patescibacteria group bacterium | reverse complement strand
TTGGCTGGATCTGGTATACAATTATATCTTCAAAACGGAGAATGGCCATTGCTTACTCTGGGAGATAAAGTCAGCGCAGCTGGCACAGTTTCTAAAACAAAAAGTTACGGTACGCGGGTTCTAATAAAACAAGGAACAGATATTAAAGTAATATCAGCCAGCATGCCACCTCAACCTGTTATTCTGGAATTAGAAGAATTATCTGATGATTATGAAGGATGGTTAATTAATATTACTGGCCAAGTAACCAGAAAAGACAGTAAATCGCTAACTTTATTAAAGGGCGAAAAAACTTTAAAAGTTAATTTTAAGCACGACGGCCCTTGGCCCCAAGTACCATTGCAAACAGAAGTTAGCGTTACGGGATTTTTAGTAATAAATAATGGAGAATTTAGATTATGGCCGCGCACGCAAGAGGATATTTATTTTGATCGACCGGAGGCTGGCGAAGTTGCGGGCGTGAGCGACATTACTATTGAAACAACTAATTCAAGCTTGCTGGGGTATATTTTTATTGGCCTAGCTCTTTTGATAATTGTGGCTGGCTGGTGGTGGGAGAAAAAAGGATGGCCCAAACCCATCGAGTTGTGGCAAAAACTCTGGCATAAATAATTAATATTAACGAAACCTCAAAATATAAAAAAGTGGGTGACACGATACTTCATGCCACCCAGTTGTTTCGAGTGTTTCGGCCCGTTAATGCTTATTGCAGGCTATCCTAAACACACAAGGATATTAAGGGATTGCTGACCGGCTTTGTTATCACACCACTACCGCCAAGCCAGCTCGCACGGTACCTATAACGACATGAAAAAGATAGTGGGTATTAAAAAAATATTTTTGCTGTTTTTCCGTTCTATAATAATAAGTATAATAACTAATGTCAATAGTTGAATAAATTTAATTGTGTTATAATCAAACTATTAAATATACTAAACAAACTAATAATTAACCTTTTAAACCTATGCTAAATTTACGAAAATCAATTTTGCTGGGAAGTCTGGCCACTGCAATTGTGCTGATAGTGGTAACATTAATACCCCCTATTGCTCTTTGGGCAGAATCGGGCACTACCTCTGCTAGCGAAGAACAAGTAGTGATATCAACTTCGGATCAACCTTTAGAACGCCAAGCTAAATTAAAAAGGGCTTGGATAGTTTATCGTGAGGTAGACTCGAGCGACATTTACGCACTGATGAAAAGTGGCGGCAAACGAGCCATTAAAACTTTGGATTTTTTTACTGCCTACAATGCCAACTACCATATTAAAATAGTAAAAAAAGGCAGATTGGATAATTTTATAACCGGCGATCCAATTACTTCTATGGATGGCTTAAGCCCTGAAGATTTTATTAAAGCACCAGGCAAACACCGATTAGTAAAAGTTAAGAACAAAGCTGCAGTCTATTTAATAACTCCTGAAGGCAAAAAAAGAGTAATAATTGCCGAGGGGGTTTTCCACCGTTTTGGTTGGGAATTTAGAGATGTGGAAGAAATTTCTGCCACTGAATTAAACAGTATACCAGAAGATAGTGCAATCACTGATAACACAATTTTTGATGAAGAGATTGAAGTTGATACCACTCATAAACGTCTTGAGCGGGAAAAACTAAATAAACGTCTTAACTTGCGCGGTAAAACCATGATCCGTCACCGATTAGTGAAAGCATTTGATAACCCCGATGTATATGTCATAGATGGCCAGGGCCGCAAGCATAAGATTACTTCGGAAAAGGCTGCCAATAAATACCGCATGAATCTTCATGATATCACTGAAGTAACCCAAGAGGAGTTAGATGCCTTCCCTGATTCTAATGAAATCACTGAAACCAGTACCCCAGTTAATTTAGATGAACAAGTAGAGAATTAGTAAATTGCATTGCGAAAGCGCCCTGTGTAGTGCCCGGGGCGCTTTTTATCTACCCACAAACTAACATATTAATGTGGGGGTTTACTATATATACACCTAATTGCAAAAATTAATCTTTATTTGATATACTCTATATACAACTATATGGAGGAAAAAAAGCTCAAAACCTCACCTAAAGACTTTTTTCTACACTTATTAGCTATTTTATCGCTATATTTCAGCGCTATTAGTTTTTTAGTGCTGTTGTTTCAATACATAAACATTCTAATTCCAGATATCTTAGAATCCGACTATTACACTAAGCAAGCGGCAGTTAGGGGTATTCGCTGGTCTTTATCTTCTCTAGTAATAGTTTTTCCAGTATACCTACTGACCAACTGGTATCTCAATAGAAGTTACTTAAAAGAACCGGTAAAAAGAAGCCTTCGTATTCGCCGCTGGCTTATTTACTTTACCTTATTTGCTGCAGCAGTAATTATTATCGGCGATCTGGTTTCTCTTATTTATAACTTTATGGGTGGTGAACTAACCACTAGATTCTTACTAAAAGTTCTAGCGGTATTTTTTGTAGCCGGAGCTACCTTTACTTACTACTTTTGGGATTTAAAAGTAAATAAAGCTGAATAATTTATCCCGTGATACAACTTTGCTTATACTCACCTTGGTAATTTATAAATCATTCATAGATCATGGATAATAATTATTTATCAAATAACACTCTAACTATTAATTGCTGGTATATTATTGCCGAGCAAAGTTGTTATTCAGGATGAAATATTTTTCCTATATTATTATAGCCATTGTCGCGATCGCAGTCATCGCTGGCTTTTTTATTGTAGGTTCACCAACTGACGAAAGATTAAGACGAGCTGATGAACAGAGGGTCTCGGATTTAGAAAACATCCAGTGGCAAATTATCAACTACTGGCAAAGTAAGGAGCAACTGCCAGCGACGCTAGATGATTTAATCGACAATATTTCTGGTTGGCGATCGCCCTTAGACCCTGAAACTGGTACTGCTTATGATTATGAAGTAACTGGCGATTTAAGCTTCAATCTTTGTTCCAATTTTAATTTAGTTAGTGAAGGGGTGAGCGAACATGCATTAACTAAACCTCTACCCGAGCGAGTTCTCACGCGTCCCTTTCCACCCGTCACTGATAATTGGCAACATCCAGCGGGCAAGCACTGTTTTGAGAGAACTATTGATCCAGATTTATATAAACCTATAGAATAACTAACAATTAACCAAGTAATTTTATGCAAAATAAAGGCTTGCTTTTAATTATTGCTATCTTAATAGTCGGTGTCGCTGTATTTTATTTAAACAGCCGACCAGCTAATAACGAGTTAACGGGCTTGCCTGAGGAAATTGGCAGCCCACCCGTAGTTGTAACTGCTCCTCTTGTGGAACAAACAAACTCTGGGCAAAGCGGAATTGTTACTTTATCTGAATTCGGATATCAAACCGTAGTAAAATTATCTTTAACAGGCGCGCCGGCTGACATAATTCAACCCGCTCACATCAATATTGGTTCTTGCTCAAATCTTGGTGATATTAAATACTCACTTACTTACCCTATAAACGGTAAATCAGAAACAGTGTTAGATGTTTCTCTAGATGATTTATTTTCCCAATTACCATTGGCTATTAATATACATAAATCAAGCGAAGAGTTAGGTATCTCTGTTGGCTGCGCAGATATTATTAGTGATCTAATTGTTGAGGATGATACTGAGTTAATTCTAGAATAATTAAATCAAGAAAAACCAAAAGCCCCTCGTCCGCCGGGGCTGGCGGAGCGGGGGCTTTTTATAATCTTCTACAAAGTTACTACTGGCCTTTAAACCAGGCGGAGCAAGCGGCAAAATTCTCTGGATCGCCACAGGCATTGCTACACTCGGTGTAATTTCGGCAACCTTTAATTTGGCTAACCGGAAACTTCACTTTTTTAGCATCAACAAAGTGGAACGGATTAACATAAAGATTAGACTGTTGCGCGCCAAGGACGCGTGAATCCAGATGATTAACCTTTACTTCCGCCACAGTTAAACTGGTACCTTCATTAATTCCTGAACCATAACCAAGCATAATACCTACCATTAAAAAGGAAAGTAAAAGCATACCTGCCAGCAAACGTTTATTGATTGATTGCATAATAGTGTGCATAGTCATTAATATTATCTCAACTAATAAGATATAGTCAAATAGCTAGAATAATCTCTTTAATAGATTAAGCATGCTCTTAAAGAAACCAACGCGTGGGGGTAATGCTTGAGTAGTTGCGCCACTAATTTGTCCATAAGTATCTATACCACTTGGGTATCCAACTCCTGGCTCGGGACCTGGAGGAGGCGGGTTATCTGGAGGTGGAGGAGGTACATAATTATCTTCTGGTGGAGGAGGTACATAATCACCACCGCAGTCAGAAGGACAGATACTAGAAGTTTCATTACTATCGCAGACATTATCTCCACACCAGCCAGAAGTAGTACCAGGGTTACAAGCATTCATTGCTGGATCCCACCAAGATGGAGGTGGGCAATAAGTACCAGAGGCATCATTAGTCTGACACCAACCAGTACCGCCTGCGGGTGGTACATACCAATACTGTCCAGCGGGACAATTACCAGAACTACTACCACAATCTGCCGGACAACTGCCGGTAGATTCGCCCGAGTCACAAGTCCCATTGTAGTTACAGGCGGTAGTAGAAGTACCAGGGTTACAAGCATTCATTGCTGGATCCCACCAAGATGGAGGTGGGCAATAAGTGGAACCACTAGGCATGCTAGGGCAGGTAATTACATTACTACCAGTGCTGTCATAGCAAGTTCCAGAATAATTCTCTTGATCGTTAATACAGAAACCGCCGGATTCTGAATGCCAGTGGAAACCAGAGGGACAACTACCAGTACCAGGTGAACCACCGCAGTCAGCTGAACAGCTCCAGCTGTCTTCATTAGATTCACAAATACCGTCATAATCACAAGTCATGCCAGAGCTAGAACATTCAGCCATACTATTTACACAACTACCATCAGGACAAATCACAGTACCGTTAGGACAACACCATCCACGCCCAGTATCAGCACAATAATCTCCTGGAGCACAAGTATTATTGTAGCCACAGGATTGATTATTACCGCCACCACAGTCAGGAGGACATGATAATGAACTTTCAGTTGACTGACAAATACCATCGTAATTACAAGTATCAGCATAACCACCACAATCTGCAGGACAACTACCAGAGGATTCTCCCGAGTCACAAGTACCGTTATAGTTGCAGGCTGTAGTAGATGATCCTGGCTTACAACTCTGGGTAATTGAGTCCCACCAAGCAGGAGGTGTACATCCACCCGTACTAGGACCAGGGTAACTTGATTCTACACATCTATCAGCGCAGCCAAATTGATTATATTGGCAGTAGCGGGTACCAGTACAAACAGGTTCACAATAGGTTTTGCATTCACCAATTATGGAAGAATCTTTAGTACAATAACCTTCCGACATCCAGGTCCATCCATAAGTACAGTCGCCAGACCTACTAGCTGTATAATCACCATTATTTAAACACTTATTTAATCTTGGCTCCCACCAAGTACCATTACTACAACTCTGCGTGTTATCAATGGCGGAACAACGACCATAATACTTAACTGTAGTGCTAGCTTTTTGAGCCAAACACTTATTATCGTAGGTTTTATTATCGCTACCACAAACTGGTTCCACTGTAGTGGGACATGCACCGGGCGGTACTGGCGTTGGCTGTTTCACATCACTACCAGTTACACAGGTATTACTGAAATTATCCCAATAATAATTTAGTGGACAAGGCTGGGGACCAGGGTAAGGGCCAGGCATTGGCAAGGGTACTGGCGCTGGATAAGGTCCTGGCACTGGTGTTGTTTTCCAGCTTGGCACACATTGATCAACTTCATTTGCAGTAAACCCTGGAGGACACTGACCTAGTTTAGGTTGCGTATACTGTTCTTTTTGACAGGATTCAGTACGAGCATCCCAGTAGGCGCCCGAACCACAATCTTGCCACTCTGACTTACAACGGCCTTCATAAAAGTCAAAATAGGAATTAGGACCACATTGTTGGTAATTATCAGGAATACATTCGCGTGCGCCATCATCCCAATACATACCTGGGCCACAAAAATTACCAGGATATGGCATTGGATAAGGTCCACCTGGATAAGGCTCAGGTCCACCAGGATAAGGTTCACCAGGGAAAGGACCGTTAATTATCGGCTGTGGGCCGAAGAAATCCGGCTCACAATATTCCTTGATGTCATTCCAATGAGTACCCCAACCGCACTGCTGAAAATCAGTAGGTGGTTTATAATAAGGATCAGTTACACAAGTGTTAACTTTAAAGTCAAAGAATTGACCTGGCTGACAAGCTGGCATTGGCCCACTGGGTGGTCTTGGCGCATTATCAGGATAGCGGCAGTCATTAATTGAGGGATCCCAATATCCCGGGAAAGGACACTGCTTAATAGTTATTTTTTCTGTAAACCAGCGACATTCTGGAGCACTTTGATTAGCCTGACAAAATACTTCGCATGATTCTGGTGTATCACAGGCCGGACCACCGAAAGGACCAGGCTGATTATTACGAGTTTGCTCGATTTCTATACGTCTTTGTTCATATAATAAATCGTCTCCTAAGCGCTCTTTCTCATGACGTAATTGCTGTTCTAAGGAAGCTAATTGAATTTCGCGGCATAACTCATCACACCAAGGATCCATTTGCATACGCTCTTCAAAAATTCTCTGTTGCTCACCAAACCGTTGTTCTACTAACTGATACTGATTATTAATTTTATTTTCCCAAAGATTTTTGCGGGTTTCAAAATCATTGGGGTCTGCTTGATTTAGCTGATTCCAAAACTCTTCTTCTGTTTGGCGCTGTACCCTGTCAGCTTGGAAATTTAATTCACGCTCCTGGTAGTCAAGCACAGCGCTAGCCATCTCGCGTTCTCGTTCTGCTCTCACTGTTTCCATCTTTCTAACCTTAAACTGCATAGCATCTTGGAAACCAATATCATTCTGCCTAATTTCATTAACCACGAATTCAGGAACACCAAAGAACCTTTCACGGTAAATATCAAATTCATCAGGATCGTTAATTTCTTTAAATTGATCCTTGAATTTTTTTGCATTTTGTAAGGCAAAACGATCGGTTAACTCTTCATCAAAATCTATTCCCTCAAAAGCTGCTAGATCATAAGGATCAAATGAAGACATGCGGTCCATAAAACGGTCACCTTCACGACGAAACTGATTTTCAAAATTTCGCTTCATATCCTTCTGAACCTCATCTAAAAATGCTGCCTTAACAGGGTCAGATCTTACTCCATCCTCCAATGTTTGCAATAACTTAAAAGTCTTAGGTGAAGGATTGATTAACATCTCTTGGGATAATTTCTGGAATTTATCCGCCTGCAATTGTGAATCTAAGTCAGTAAATGTTTTCTTGAAAGCCTCAATTGATTGATCATGCCTTTCCCCCATTAATCTAGCTCCTTCGGTACCCTTTTTCATACGATTTTTAAAATCTTCCATAGCCACCAAGTCGCCAACATCATCGTTGCTGAAGTTTCTGAAAAATCTTTCTTCTACTGTCTGATCTTCAATTAATTTTAGCTTATTTTCAAACTTCCTGACGGCTATTTCTTTGGCTTCCTCTATTTTAGCTAAGATATCAGCTGGAATGTTGGAAGAAAACTTAATTTCATTTAATAAGCCCACCAATTTTGTTTCATCAGCTGTAGAATCTTTAATATATTTCTTGAACTGGTTTGCTCGTTCCGATGGTGGCAAAGCTTTAACTTTGGTTTCAAAATTGGTAATTGTATTCTTTTCTGCTTGCTTAATCGCTTCTTTAATACTGGTAGGGGCTTTATCAGAAATTTTCTTTAGCATTTCTAAATGTTTTAGATCGTTAAACTCAGACCCCTTTTGGTTAGCAATCGCTTGAGTTAAACGCCCCTCAACTTTTTCTGGGGCTCCTACTTCAGTCAACATACCAGCAAAATTTTCTATTACATTATCCTTAGTGTCTTCAACAATATTAATTATATTATTCATAGTGGGACTAGCTTCATCGCCCGCTGCTTGCTTTACTTCTAAAACCTCCCTAACAAAACCATCTAACACTTTTTGCTGTTTAAATTGTTTATCAGTTAATTCATTTAAGAAATTATCAATCACCTCTGGGTTAGCATCACCCGCCTGCTTAAGTTCTACCGCCTGCCCTCTTACTTCACCTAACTTGTCTTTAAATACACTAATGGAATTCTCTAAAGCATTAGGATTAATTTTATCAACACCTTTCTCCTCTAGCATTTGTTTTACCTCAGACAACTGCTGGTTTGCGTGCTGCAACTTAACTTCCGCTTTTTTTATAGGATTAAAAGTAAAGGTTTCCTGAATATTGCGGCCGAAACGCTTAAAACCATGCCAAGTACTGTCGGGCAAAATAGTGGCTTCCTTTGCGCCTAGATCTTCAAAAGTTACTGTTTCGTCAAGTATTACATCTTCAGAAAATTTATCCACCGGTGGTGCAGTAGCGTCAGGAGTTGTTGTTGTAGAACCACCTGGTTCACCTGTTGTCGTTGTATCTACAACTGGCGGTGGATCATCAGTTGGTGATGGAGGTGGTGCAGTATCATCAACTATTGGTAATGCTGTATCTGTAGTGGCTTCTTGAGCAAACGCTGGTACAAAAAAAGTAGCTCCCATGAACAAAGCTACCGATATTATTACCATCGCTACAATTGGCAATGAGAGTTTTCGACTAAACTCTCGACCATGTGTTGGCCACCAAAAATCGTTAAATAGATATTTTGGCATAAGATATAGTGTTAATTTTTATGATTTATGTTTATTTTGATTAATTAAACAATTAAAAAATGAGCCTTTTTAGCTCCATTTACCTTTATACTATCACATTTTTTGCCCTTTGTCAACTTATTTTTTATGTGTTTATTGTGTTCTTTTTTAGACTTAAGTTCTAGGTTTTAAAGAAAATATATGTTAATTTTATAAATACTCGCCCATAGCCAGGGATAAAATATAAACTAAATACCATTTATATGTCACTACCAATAATTTCTGAACTCAAAGCAATAAAATCAAAGCGGGAGATAAGTTATATTAAACGTGCTCAAAAAATAAGTGAAGAAGTATTACATGAAACTCTAACTAATTTAAAAACAGGTATCACTGAAATTAAATTAGCTAATTTAATTATTAACTGTTTTAAACAAAGGAAAGTAAGAGCTCTAGCTTTTGAACCAATCGTCGCTTTTGCCATAAGCACGGCTGATATTCATCATGAACCAAAAAACACAAAACTTAAATTGGGCGATACTGTCATATTTGATTTAGGCTGCACCATAAATAGTTATTGTTCAGATATGACTCGCACTTTCTTTTTTGGTAAACCAACAGCCAAACAGCAACGAGTTTACTTGGCGGTACTTGAAGCACAGCAACGGGCCTTGCAAAAATTATCGCAAGGTGAACGCCGGACCAAAATAATTGACAAAGCGGCACGCCATTTTCTTACTAAAAAATATGCGAACAAATCTTTTACTCACGGCTTAGGGCATGGAATTGGTACCACCATTCATGAATGGCCAAATTTCAAACTGGCAAGTAAAGATATTTTAAAATCCAATATGGTTGTAACTGTAGAGCCGGGATTATATCTTAAAAATTGGGGAGGGGTTAGAATAGAAGATATGGTTGTAATAACAAAAAAAGGAATAAAAAATCTAACCACTTTTCCTAAAGACTTAAAATCAATAACATTACAACCTAAATGAACTTGATAACAGTAAAAGTAAAATGGGGCTCTAAAATAAGTTCCGTGACTGAAGATGCAAATGGTGTAATTATTGCGCGAGTTAAGTCGCGACCAATCAAAAGAGCAGATAACGAAGAGCTAATTATGCTTTTAGCATATTACTTTAAAACTTCTACTTCTTCTATTTCTATAAAAAGCGGCTATACCAGCCACATTAAGACTATTCAGATAGAATAACTAAATCTTGACCAGATCAATATTTTTGTTATAATGCTTTAATGTTGTAGTGTTATAGTGTCATAATGTTCTATGGGTAGTCTGCGGGAGTAGTTCAGCAGTAGAATGCTTCCTTGCCAAGGAAGAGGTCGCGGGTGCGAATCCCGTCTCCCGCTCCAGACTTCGCAAAGTACATTATTACAATTATTATTATGCCCGGGTGGCGGAACCCCGAAGAATCCGCCTGCGGCGGATCTACGGGGCAAGCTGGTATATTGCACCCCGTATAGATGGTGGGCGAGTGGCGGAACTGGTATACGCGACAGACTTAAAATCTGTTGACCGCAAGGTTGTGAGGGTTCGAGTCCCTCCTCGCCCACCACTTGTACGGGGCACGCGTCCCGATTGAAATCGGGATGACCGCAAGGCTGTGGGAGTTCGATTCTCCCCCCGGGCATTGCCTTACAAAAATCATTACATTCATTATCAAGTAAAAAAATTATTAAAAGCGCATCTCGCCCCGTATAGTCGAGTAAAACGAGACTTGTACAGGGTTATCTCCCTGGGCAGCAAAAAACACCGCACATAAAGGCGGCGTTTTTTAATTCATGAATTAATTCAGTAATTAATTATGTAATTAAATACGTATTTAATTACATACCTATAAACTTCCTGAGGAATCTCTTACTCAATTTTATTTGAGTTGCCTCTAATTGACTTGGCCGTCAAAACAAACAGCACTACTAATATAATAACCGCCACTCCAATTCCAGCCCATGGCAACCACGGCAGCCGTTCTGTTAGCCTACTTTCTTCTTCATCACAAACATCACCAATGCCATCGCTATCAATATCATACTGGTTTCGATTCGGTTTATTTATACAGTTGTCCTTGCTGTTGATGACACCGTCACGATCAAAATCATCGCAAGCATCACCGCGTCCATTATTATTAACATCTAACTGATCAGTATTGGCAATGGCTACACAATTGTCCACTACATCTGCCACACTATCGCCATCTATATCTGAAATAACATAACTTGGATTATCCTGCGCTGCACTGGCAGTTATCGACAAAATATCTTGATTATCTGCTAAATTTCCTGCTTCCCCAATTAATGCATCAACTCTCCGATCTGCGTCAAAATAAATGCGATAAGTATGATCTGGTTGTGCTAAAAAGCGTATGGCGCGAGTGCTGGTAGTAGTAATATTTTCTTGATATAAACTCAGTTCAGTTATCCGAAGTAATTGTGCGTAGGTTAAAATAATAGTCCATTGTCTAGAAGTAGTTCTAGGAAAATTGATTGTTTGCGAATCCATTCTGCGGCTAGCTACAATAGTCTTGTCCCCTTCATTAGTATTAGCATGTAGTTCAATAGATGTTGGCAAAGCCACATAATTATCTAATAATACTGTAAGGGCAGAGGAAGTAATAGGGCTAGCACTACTCAACATCAATTGTACTAAACCTTGTGCGTTGTCTGGTAAAGAAAACTCAGTATAAGTTCGATCACTATTATCAACCATATTATTAACATTGACTGAGGTAGGATTAGCAGTAACTGAGATTAGAATTTTATTAGTTACTGTTGCTTGTTTGAAAAGATGGGGCTCAAAAATATTATCCTTCTGATCAAACACCGAAAAATCATAGCGTTCAAGAAAATCATCAACTATTGGAACCTCTACAACAGTTGGGACAGCTATAGAAATATTGTTAACGTCTCTGTACTTTCGATAGGCGCTTAATACTGTATTAATTTGCTCGGTTGATAATCCTTGCGCTGCTACACTCAAAAGTAATGAACTGAACGCTAACCAAGAGACGATAAAAAATAAAATAATTTTGTTAGCTTTAGTAGTCATAAAATTATGAATTACTATTAGTAAGTTGTGGCGATTCTTTTTTACGATTAATAAAGGCCGTGCTCATTAACAGTATACCAACGGCAAAAAAAGTGATTATTTTTCCTGTCAGTTCCATATCCCATACATCAACTGTAAATAATCTCAAAATAACAAACCCTAATAATATTGCCCCATATAACCTTAAAGATTTTTTTTCTTTAATTTTTCCAGCAACGTGCGTAATTAAAGCAATAATTGTATACATAACTAAGGCAATCATGGTTGCGAAATCATAATTGGTCAAACCAGCATGTAAAGATAGCCATAAAATAATATATAGATAAATTGAACCAGTAACTAATAGGGCAGTGCTAATTGAAACGCGTGGCTCTGTCTCTCGTTTAGCAAAGGTTCGAAATATTAATCCCAACCCTAATATAGTGAGTGCCAAAATAAGAAGCACAAAAAAATTCTCGTGTAATACTCCTGTTCTCCAAGCTTTGGCTTCCATACTGGCAAAAGATAGCAACATTGGCCCTAGTAATAAAAAACTGGTACGTTCAGCAACTTTAATATCATGAAGTATTGCATAGGAAATAACTGCGATCATTCCACTTTCTATAGTATAAGCAAGTGTAAGAGTCGCACCATTTAATTCTGCTGCTGTGGCGGCGGCTAGCATGGCAATACTTACCCCGGCATAAACATAAAATGGCTCCCTGCGATTAGTTATAATAAAAATCAAGAAAGCGCCAATAGAAAATATAACCATCCAGGCGGCAATAATAAGACTTTTCCATTCATCTTGTGCGGAGGTCATTATCCAGGCTAATAAAAATAAACCATTGCCGGCGGCTGTTACCAGATCTGCTGTTATTTCCCTACCTTTAAGTTTGATAATACCGACGGTATTGGTAATAAAAAATAGCGCCGCAAATGCATAAGCAAAAAAGAAAAGTGTTGATCTGCTAACAGTAGTAAACGAAAAAAGATGGGGTAAGCTATAAAAGGTAATCAGAATAAGTGCGGCTGTTGTTAAGGCGCGCCAACCAGTTAATACAACTATCCATATCGTGCCGAGAGTTACTACAAATAAATACGAAAACAACCCCACATAATCTAGTGAAGCAGAATTAGTAAGTAAAGGGGCAACCCCTGCTAATACTAAACTGGCAAGGGCCAAGGTGCGAGTTTTGTATCTCACACTAGCAAGTGCAATAAAGGCAGTGCTTAAAAACATCACCACCAATGCAATCAAGGGAGTAAAAAATTCGTAAATTTCACGTGCCGCGAAAGTCGTTAACAAAATTACTGTAGAACCTAACACTAAAAAAATTGCCCCTTGGCTGATATATTTTCTCATTCGCAACCAACCGAACAAGAGAATTAAAGCGCCAGCTACGATACCAATAACAATCCGGCCCATGGGACCAATCCAATTATTAAGAAAAGCATAAGTTACTAACCAACCAAAGCCGATCAGTAATAAAAGAGCTCCTACTTTTAAAAGCCAATCTTTTTTAAGCCATTCAAAAAAATGATTGGGTTGTAGTTGTCGCAATTCTTCTACCTGAGTTGGTTCTGTTGGTGTAGGGGTCTGTACTGCTTGAGGAATGGAAGCAACATTCTCTCCCTTGGTGTACTCTTTTGTCATGTCTCTCATTACTAATTTTTCTAACTTATTTACCCGACCATATAACCTTATAATAGACCAAATTATCAAAGCTCCGATTATCAAAATGAATAATTCCATATAATTTTAGTTATTACCTATGATTTATATAAAAAACAAATAATTGTCTAAAGAGTTCTTCAAAGAGTCCTCCATAGTTATTTTAATACTAGGGTAAATATTAAACAAGATAGTAATTATTAATTATGATATTAGTAAGATTACATTCCTCTAAATTTTTTGAGAATCTTTAAATTACTTTTATCATTACCCTTCTCATCATCTGGTGTTTCTAAAACAAAATTTATCTTTTTTAATCTCGGATCTTTAATTAGAGCCTTAAAACCTTCTAAACCAATTTTACCCTTACCCAAATGTTCATGCCTGTCTTTATGCTCGCCTAAACCAAACATAGAATCATTACAATGCGACATTTTCAATCGTTCCAAGCCAATTATTGTATCAAATTTGTTAAAAGTTTTTTTCACGGCAATTTTATCCCGCAAATCATAGCCCGAGGCAAAAGCATGACAAGTATCAAAACACACGCCAACTTTATTTTTTAAGCCTTTGGTTTTTTCTACCCGCTCTATAATCTCGGCAATTTCCTCAAAAGTACTGCCAACTAAATCGCCAGCGCCTGATGATATTTCCAATAACAACTGACAACTTCCTTTATAACCGTCTAAAATTCTCTGAATAGCCCTCCAAGTTTTATGAAAACCAAGTTTTGGTCCAGCCAGTTTAGTAGAGCCTAAATGGGTCATAACATATTTGCACCCTAATAGTGTACCCTTTTCCAATTCTTCTCTTACTACACTAATCGAACCATAACGGATTCGTGGAATGGTTGAAGCGAAATTAATATAATATGGCGTATGAATATAACTCTCTAATTGTTTATTTTTTTTGCAATTATCTTTAAATTGCTGAATGATCTCAGGGGTTAATTTCACACCAGGACCGCCTTGAGGAGGACGAGAAAAAAACTGAAATACTTCGCAACCGACTGAGGCTGCACGCTCAGGAACTTTATCTACTCCACCGGCAGCAGAAATATGTGTACCAAATAACATATAACTTAAGTTTACAGATAATTTAACTCATTATCCAGCCGACATGTCAAAAAAATACCATAACCACTTTTGTCCCGATCGGGACAATTCTCGGCAATGACCTAGTCAGTAATTTTTATAATCAACTGATCCTTCAACCACTTAACTACTTGCTGATTCGATAATACACCCTTTAAGTGATCACGATAATCAGTAGTATCT
>JBDRTU010000018.1:0-6569 GCA_043823825.1 Patescibacteria group bacterium | reverse complement strand
GGAAAAATTACACAAGTCATTGGTCCAGTAGTTGATGTGGCTTTTGAAAAAAAAATTCCTAAGATTTTTAATGCTTTGGAAGTAGAATTTTCTATAGCGAGCCGTGGGAAGGGCGAGAAGATCCAGCCACAAAAATTAGTATTAGAAGTGCAGCAGCACTTGGGATCTAATACTGTGCGTACAGTAGCAATGGGTTCTACTGATGGTTTGCAGCGTGGTTTAGAAGTTAAGGATTTAGGTGAGCCGATTTCTATTCCAGTTGGCAAGGAAACTTTAGGTCGAATGTTTAATGTACTAGGTGAGCCAATCGATGGCATGCCTTCTATCACCACCAAAACAAGGTATCCTTTGCACCGCGAAGCGCCAAAATTTACTGATCAGTCAACTAAGATTGAAGTGTTTGAAACTGGTATAAAAGTAATTGATTTAATTTGTCCTTTTATGAAGGGTGGAAAAGTTGGTTTGTTTGGTGGCGCAGGCGTAGGTAAGACAGTGGTGATTATGGAATTAATTCGTAACATTGCTTCAGAACATGGTGGCTTTTCTGTTTTTGCTGGAGTAGGAGAACGTTCACGCGAAGGAAATGATCTTTATCACGAAATGAAAGAATCTGGCGTTTTAGCTAAAACCGCTTTAGTTTTTGGTCAAATGAATGAGCCGCCCGGCGTTAGGGCCCGTGTCGGTTTGTCTGGCTTAGCTTTGGCTGAGTACTTTAGAGATGAAGCTAAACAAGATGTATTATTGTTTATTGATAATATCTTCCGTTTTACTCAAGCCGGTAGCGAGGTATCAGCGCTACTCGGGCGTATTCCTTCAGCTGTGGGTTATCAACCCACTTTGGCTACAGATATGGGTGAATTACAAGAGCGAATTACCTCTACTCGCGAAGGTTCAATTACTTCAGTACAAGCAGTTTATGTGCCAGCTGACGATTTAACTGATCCAGCGCCAGCTACTACTTTTGCTCATTTGGATTCTACAGTTGTGCTTTCTCGCGCACTTACTGAATTGGGTATTTATCCGGCAGTTGATCCATTGGATTCCACTTCCACAATTTTAGATCCACAAATTATTGGTGAAGAGCATTACAAAGTGGCGCGAGAAGTGCAACGTGTATTGCAGCGTTATAAGGATTTGCAAGATATCATTGCTATTTTAGGTATGGATGAGCTTTCAGAAGAGGATAAATTAATTGTTGGAAGGGCGAGGAAAATGCAAAAATTTTTGTCACAGCCTTTCTTTGTGGCCGAAACTTTTACTGGTACGCCCGGTAAATATGTAAAATTAAAGGACACGGTGCGGGCCTTTAAAGAAATATTAGAAGGTAAGCACGACGATAAATCTGAACAGGCGTTTTATATGAAAGGGGGAATAGAGGAAGTGGCACGCTAGAATATAGAATCAAGAATACTGAATAATGAATATAATTAAATATTTTAAAATTCATACTTCTTGATTCATAATTCATAATTCTTATGTCTAAGACTCTTCACTTCCAAATTACTACACCAGAAAAGGTTGTTTTTGACGCGCCCAAGGCCGAAGCCATTACCTTGCCAACTAAAATGGGTGAGATTACAATTCTACCTGATCATTTACCCATTGTTTCATCTTTAGCTCCTGGCGAGATTCGCGTAAAAATTGGTAACGAAGAAATTTCTATGGCAGTTTCAGGCGGATTTATTGAGGTGCGGCCTGGTAAAGTGGTGGTGCTTGCTGATAGTGCTGAGCGTGCGGAAGAGATAGATGAAGAAAGAGCAGAAGAAGCGAGAAAGAAAGCACTAGAACTAATGGAGAAAAAACATACAGAAGCAGTTGATTATACGGCGTTGGCATCTAAGCTTGGAAAGGAGCTGGCGCGGCTTAAAGTGGTTCGCAAGCGTCGCGAGCGCAGGCGGTTGGGTTCAAGCACTGGACAATAGTTTTTTTAATACTATTCTATTGACAAATTTTTTATTTTGTATACAATAACATATTAATCAATAACCTTAACAACCAAAAATAAAAAGAATATGTCACATAATTGCGATTCCATCGTATTACACTGTATAGACTGGCGCATTCAGACAGGTTTAGATAAATGGCTCCGGTCTGGCGTTGCAGGAACTTTTGATCGAGTCGGCTTGGCCGGCGCAGTTAAGTCTTTAATTACTCCGATTAATGAATCGGATAAAGATTTTCTATTACGACAGATCAAAATATCCCGCGATCTGCATGGAATAAAGACAGTCATCTTGGTTAATCATTCAGATTGCGGCGCCTACAAAGGAGCGGCCAATTTTGTAAATCAAAATGATGAGGCCTGTTTTCATGCTCGTGAATTGAAACTAGCAGCAGATATTATCCACCAGATGTTTCCTGAATTAAAAACCGAGCTGTATATTGCTCAATTGTCTCATAATGGTCAGTGTTGGGAAACAAAAGTTGATAAAGTCTAAAGTTATAAGTGATTAGTATGACCCCATTTGGAAAAGTGGGGTTTTTTATTATCTCTGCTGTGGATAAGTATAAAATACAGCTTAATTTAGGCGTTTTGACTATAACTTGTTTAGTGTGCTATCCTGACAAAGATAACTGAATAACCGAATAGGTAAGTAACCACTGTCCTTTAACAACCAGAATTACTGGGTTAAAGAGATTGGTATGAAGGGGGAAGTGGTTTAAATATTAATTCATACTTCCCATAGGTGGGAAGTTTTTTTAAAAACAAAAAAAGGAAGATTAGTCATGTCTAACACAAAAATAACCGATTTACCTTGGTCTTTAATCAAGGTGAAACGCGACCAACACCTAAAAAACCTGATTGCAGCATCGGAGATTATAGAAACCACTTGCCATCAGTACTATCCGCAAAGGAATTTAACATATTGTCCAGTACCTCAAATTGTTGGTATTACTGGAGCTTGCGAAAATGTTGATACTCTGTTTAAAATCAGCAATCAACGCGCCCTACCGCTCTTTTTTTCACAAACTGGTCAGCTGATGCTGGAATTCGTTTTGCAGTATTATAATGGCGTCTACACTATTATTCATAGCGGGCGCGATGAGTATCAAGAAGACTCCAGGCATTTGTTGGAATTTTTGTTGATTGAAGAAGAGTTTGGTTGGCCATTGGTCACTAACAACCCTTCCTATGACGAAAATAAGATGTTTGAGTATTTACTGCAAAGGATTGAAAAAGCGACTAAAGCGATTGTCAGAGAATTGCTCCACAATCAGCGTGAAACTTTAGAGCAAGATTATGATTGTCGGGTTGATGATTTTCTTAAAGTCCTGACCCAGCCCTATTGGCGTGTTTCTTACGATGAAGCAATTACGATTTTACAACATCAAGGATATGCAGAGCTTTGCTGGGGTGACGATCTAAAACCAGAACATGAGGCAAAGATCGTAGAGTATTGTAACCAGCCAACAGACATTGGTCCAAAAGATCTATCAACAGTACAGTTACCGGTTTTAGTGACTAAGTATCCCAAAGAGATTAAATTCTTCAATATGATGGTATCTAGTGATGATCATCGTGTGGTTCTTAGTGCCGATCTATTAGTACCTAAAGGTGGTGAGGCAGTTGGATCGGCTGTTAGGGAGCATAATGGAAGAAAATTGCGTGAACGGTTGCTGGCATCAACCATGTATCGGTTGCATTTAGAGCGAGGAGGAACTTATCAGGATTTCACTTGGTATGTTGAGGATATTGTGGGTGCTGAAAAAACTCCGCCACATGCTGGTTATGGTCTTGGCGTGTCACGTCTGTTGCAATGGGTATTTGGTTTAGTCGATATACGGCTTTGTTCACTTTTTAGTATTATGGCTGAACAAACCGGTGACTTTAGCGACGCAAGGGCGGGGATGGCGCCAATGATTTCTCATCAAAAAACCATTCTCTTAAGTATTGCAGATGATGTTAAGAAAGATATTTTACCGCAAATCGCCGGCCATCTCAATGGTGACTTGGTGTTGTATGCCACTGCTGGAACGCATGACTTTTTAAAAGAGCTGGGCGTGCCGACCACTTTGGTTTATAAGGTGGCTTATTCAGAAAAGCCTAATCTAGCCGAGCTGATGAAAAAGCGGGTTTTTGATATCGTTATCAATATTCCTAGTAGTCGCTCGCAATCTGCCGAAGATACAGACGGCGATATGATACGACGCCTAGCAATAGACAACGGTGTTTATCTGATTACCGATCTCGCCTCAGCTAAGTATCTTTTACAAAAATTAGCTGTGCAAACCAATAGTTCCAGTTAATATTTAAACAAAACTAAACTTTAAGGTTAATCCGTAACTTTGGATTAACCTTTTAATTTTTTAATTAATTAATGAACATGCTAAAATTAGAACATGGCAAAACAATCAGAAGCTAATAAGTTGCTTAAAGATTTAAACACCGAGCAAAAGGCGGCGGTAACGCATGGAAGCGGGCCGCTTTTAATAGTAGCCGGCGCTGGTACTGGTAAAACTACTGTAATTACGCGCCGAGTAGCGTGGTTAATTGAGCAAAATAAAGCTCAACCAAATGAGATCCTGGCTTTAACTTTTACTGATAAAGCAGCTGGCGAAATGGAAGAGCGGGTGGATAAATTACTGCCCTTAGGTTATGTCAATTTATGGGTTTCCACTTTTCATTCTTTTGCCGAGCGCGTGCTTAAAGATTATGGCCTGGACATTGGTTTACCTGGTGATTTTAAACTATTAGATACTACAGAACAGTGGTTGTTAGTTAAGCAGAATTTAGATAAATTTGATTTGGATTATTATCGGCCTTTAGGTAATGCTACTAAATTTGTGCATGCTTTACTAAAGCATTTTTCGCGGGCTAAGGACGAAGAAGTATACCCGGATGATTATTTGAAACTAGCTGAATCACAAAGACTTGATACTGGTCAAAGTGAGTTCTTAAAAATTAGTAAGAGAAAGAGTATGAGAAAAAATAAGGATGTGAAAAAAACCGAAAGTGAGATTATTAATGAAGATGAAAATGAAAGCGCGCGCTTGGAAGAAGTGGCGCGGGCTTACCATGTTTATCAAAAATTACTGTTAGATAACAATGCTTTGGATTTTGGTGATTTAATAAATTATTGTTTAAAACTTTTTCGCAGCCGACCTGCGGTTTTAAAACATTTTCAACAACAATTCAAATATATTTTAATTGATGAGTTTCAGGATACCAATTATGCGCAATACGAATTAATAAAAATTTTAGCTGCTCCACATAATAATATCACAGTGGTCGGCGACGACGATCAATCTATATTTAAATTCCGTGGCGCTTCTATTTCTAATATTTTGGAATTTAAAAAAGATTATTCAAAGGCTCGAGATATATTACTTACTACTAATTATCGTAGTGCGCAAAATATCCTAGATTTGTCTTATAAATTTATCCAGCAAAACAACCCTTACCGGTTAGAAGTAAAGCTAAGTCAAGGCGCAAAAAAATTATCCAAGAAATTAAAAGCAGTGACACGCGAATCAGGTAATATTGAACTGCTAACTTTTAGTAATCTTCATCAGGAATCATTTGGAGTAATAAATAAAATTATTGAATTAAAAAAGAAAGATGCGGAAGCCACCTGGGATGATTTTGCCATTTTAGTCAGAGCTAATGCTTCGGCTGAGCCGTTTTTGCAGGGTCTGCGTAAAGCCAGCATACCTTTTGAGTATGTAGCTAACCGTGGGCTTTACCAGGAGGGTATTATTCTTGATTTAATGGCTTATTTTAAGCTATTAGACAATTATCACGAGTCTGGGGCACTATACCGCGTTTTAAACATGCCTTTGTTTAAATTGTCGCAGGAGGACTTGTCGGCGCTTTTGTATTACACCAACCGTAAAGCTATGTCGTTGTATGAGGGTTTAGGTCAAGCGGCAACTATATCACTTTCAGTCGAGGGTCAAAAACAGGTAACTAAATTATTAGCTCTACTTACCAAACACACTGACACTGCCAGCGATAAAACTACTAGCGAAATTTATTTACGGATTATACATGATATTGGCTTAAGTGATTGGTTAGTGGAGAATCAGGATAATTACGAAGTATTAAAGCAGGCTAGTTATTTAACATCCTTTTTCAGAAAAATTAGGGAATTTGAATTAGTAAATAGTGACAAGAGCCTTAACAATTTCTTAAATTTATTTAATTTAGAATTAGAAGCAGGGGAGGAGGGGCAACTGCCACCCAGTTATGAGGAGGGTCCCGAGATGGTTAAAATTATTACTGTGCATTCAGCCAAGGGTCTAGAGTTTAAATATGTTTTTATTGTACAGTTAGTGGATAGGCGTTTTCCATCAACTGAACGACGTGAACCAATAATGCTACCGTCGGAATTGATTAAGGAAATTCTGCCCGAAGGTGATATTCATTTACAAGAAGAAAGGCGTTTGTTTTATGTTGCTATGACGCGGGCTAAGCGGGGACTTTATTTTACTCACGCCCAAGACTATTTTGGTAAACAGCGAAAAAAACCGTCACGTTTCCTGTATGAACTAGGTTTAGTTGGGCCAGAGACTGCAGCTAAAAAAGAATCTAGTGTTAAAAGCGGAGATTGGCAAGAGCAAAAAATTAG
>JBDRTU010000017.1:0-11231 GCA_043823825.1 Patescibacteria group bacterium | reverse complement strand
TGTTACCAAGTTACCAACTAAACTGTTCACCTCGTGAGTATAAAAATCAGCCAAGCGTTTAAAAATTTCTTCCAGTCGGCCGGTTTTTTCACCCACAATCATCATTTGTGAAACCATGGCCGGCACATAAGGGCTTTGGCTAAGAATAGTGGCGATTGAGTTGCCGTCTTCCACTTCTTTAATGGTTCGAGCCAGTAAGTTTTGGTAAACAGCGCTACCAACCACTCCCGAAACAATTTCTAAACTTCTGGTTAAAGGCACGCCACCCACCACTAAAGTATACATAGAACGAGTAAAGCGGACTAAATAAATATGTTTATAAATAGTTCCCACAATAGGAATTTTTAACTGAACCGCATGCCATAAGTGTTTACCGCGCGGCGTACGTGTATATAAACGTAATAAAAAGAAACCACCCACCAAACTAACTAAAACCACCCACCAGTAACTGGCTAAAAAACTGCTGGTGGCAATTAACATTTTAGTTGACAAAGGAAGCTCGGTACCAGCTTCTTCTAAAATAGCTGTTAGTTTAGGAACCACATAAATCATCATAACCGAACCAACCAGTAATAAACCGCATAAAATAAAAGCTGGATAAATCATCGCCCCCCTTATACGCGAAGTTAAATCGTAATTTTTTTCTTGCTCATCAGCCAAGTAGTTAAGAACATCGTCCACTTTGCCCGAAGTTTCTCCCGAAGTCACCATATTTACGTAAAAGTCAGAAAAGACATCGGGATATTTAGCCAAAGCAGCCGAGAGTTTAGCGCCCCCTTCTACTTCGTCTGCAACCTCGGAAACTATCACCTTTAACTTAGGATTGGCAGTCTGTTTTTCTAAAATTCTTAAAGCCTGCACAATAGGCAAGGTTGCCGAAGCCATTACTGCCAACTGCCGCGAAAAAATCACGATATCTTTAGACCTAATGCGACCTATCTGCATAGCCGCCAACCAGCCAAAACGGCTGCGGCTGCTCTCCTTAACATAAAGAGGGGTAAAGCTCCGATCAGTTAAAATTTCAACAGCCACCGCACGCGAAGGCGCCTCTACCATACCTTTTACGGTCTGCCCGTCTATACTTTTAGCTTGGTATTCAAAAAAAGCCATAAATTTAATATCCTAAGCACTAATATCTAATTTCTAAACTAATTCTAATTATCTAACCTTTAACATTGATTTAAGTGAATCTGGATTAGCTGCCTGCACCATTGCTTCTTCGCTTACCACCTCACCGGTTTTAACTAAATCAGCCAAATTCCGCTCTAACGAAATCATTCCTTCTTCGCGTGAAGTTTCTAAGATGCTTTGTAATTGTAAAATTTTACCATCTCTCATTAAGGCCTTTACTGGTTGAGTGCCCAATAACAACTCTGACACCAATACACGACCGCCACCCACGCGCGGCAATAACCGCTGACAAGTAGCGCCCAAAAGAGCTTCAGCTAACAAAGTACGAAAACCTTGTTTATCCAAATCAGGCCTAGTACTAGTCACTAACGATTCTAACTCTTTAACAGTTGAATCAGCCTCTAGCACTACTAAAACCAAAGCGCCGGAACTGGCTAACTTTAAAATACTGGTCCAATCTGAAGCCGGTATAGGCACATCAATCGCCACTATATTAACATCCTCATTTTTTACGTCTTCTAGTGCCACTTGTAAACTAGGGGTATCGTCTCCCAAATCACGTTGTTTAACTAAGGATTTGTCATTAACAATAAAGTATTCTATCGGGTCCTCCAAGGTTACCAAGTGTTTGCTTGAAGTATGATTAATATTATCTATTAAGGAAGCCAAAGTAGTAGTTCGCCCAGAACCGATCGTGCCGCAAATTAGAACCAAACCTTCCCGTTTCCCTGTTAATTCCACTAAAGCTTTTCCTAAACCTAATTGATTAGGCTTAGGTACTACTAAAGGTATATAACGTAAATCAATTGCTGGTACATTTTTTTGAAAATCAACATGCACACGAAAACGGGCGCGGTTACTTAAACTATAAGCCACTGTTACCGACTTTTGCTTAGCTAACATTGCTTCTTTATCAGCAGGAACTAGAACTTGAATCATTTCCTGCAACAACTCAGGTGTTAACACTGCTTCCTGCTCTAAAGTTTCCAACTTACCATTACGGCGCAAGACTGGCTGGTTTCCGGCACTTAAATGAATATCAGAAACTTGTCGCTCCGCGCCTTGAGTTAATATACGGTTGATAGTTAAACTGCTTGCCGTAGACATAATTTAATAAACTCAAATTCTAATATCTAGTGCTCTAGTGTTCTAATATTAAAGTGTTCTAATGCTTTATACAACTACTCCTGCGCCACCGAGATTACTTCTTCTAAAGAAGTAGCGCCAATCAATACTTTTAAATACCCATCTTGAATTAAATTAGTACCGCCTTGGGCTGCGAATTCAGACTGCAAGTCATAGGGTTTGGCGCCCTCCACAATTATGCGCTGCAGTTTAGGAGTATTAATCAATACTTCACTAATCGCGGTACGACCTCGGTAACCTGTATTTTCACATTGATTGCAACCGGCTGGTTGAAAAACCTTCCAGGGCTTAGCAGGAATCTCTGACTTGGCTTCGTCCCCTAAGGTGGAAAAAACGTCCTCTATTTTTTTAATCTCTTCTTTAGGCAGTTCCATTGGTTTTTTACAGTGATCGCATAGTTTGCGCACTAAACGCTGACCAATAATAACGTTCACTGTGGAAGCAATTAAAAACGGCTCCATATGCATATCAATCAACCGCAAAATCGCACTGGCGGCATTATTAGTGTGTAAAGTGGAAAGCAGAATGTGACCAGTGAGCGAGGCGTGAATTGCCAACTCCGCGGTATCGGAATCACGAATTTCTCCTACCATAATAATATCGGGGTCTTGCCGTAAAATGGAACGCAAACCAGAAGCAAAACTATAGCCGATTTCAGGATTGACTTGCGATTGACTAACACCAGATAAAAAATATTCTACTGGATCTTCTAAGGTAATAATATTTACATCATCATGATTCAAAATATTCAACACTGCATAAAGAGTAGTAGTTTTACCAGACCCAGTCGGCCCTGTGACCAAAAACATGCCATGTGGTTTATTAATCGCCTCATTAAGTACCCGCAGCTTATAACCAGTGAAACCCAGGCCTTCAAAAGTCCTGACGCCTGTAGTGGGATCTAGAATTCTCATTACCACTTTCTCGTTACCAACTACTGGAAAAGTAGAAACACGAAAATCAATTACTTTGCTTAAAACTTTTAAACGAATGCGTCCATCTTGCGGCAAGCGCATTTCATCGATTTTTAAATTAGCTAGCACTTTAACCCGTGAAATCACGGCCGCATGAATGTATCTGGGTAAAGTCAATAAAGTGTGGAGGATGCCATCGATACGAAAGCGAACTCGAGTGTCGGCCTCACCAGGCTCAATATGCACGTCAGAAGCGCCCCGCTCTACTGCGTGCCGCAAAATAACCGAAACCATTTTAGAAACTGGTGCGGCTTTTAATACTTGCTCAAAGTCTACTGCTTTTTCTTTTTTCTCCCTTAAAACACTTTGCTCATCTCCCTCGGCCATCTTTAGGGCTTCGCCCACTTCACTCATTAAAGTGCTGTATTGCCTTAAAACCTGCATCAAGCTTTCAGCTGTGGTAATGGCGTAAGTGGGTTTCCAGCCATTTTGCCTGGACAATACTTGAATAGCCTCCATTGCTTTAAAATTTTCCGGATGCACCATGGCCAACCAAACCTGATTTCCTTTTCGGCGAAACGGCACAATTTGGTAATACTGCGCCAATTCAATTGGAACTAACTTTAAAACGTCATCCTTAATATCTTCCCGCACTAAATCAACCGCTGGAAAATTATAAAAACCGCTCTTGGCTTTTAGCAATTCTTCGGGCGATAACACTGCGCGCTCTAAGATTACTTCTTCCAAAGTACGTTTCTCTACCTCGGCTTGTTGTCGTAACTCGTCTAACTGAGCCTTGGTTATTTTTTTTTGAGCGATGAGATAAGCTACAAAATCGGTATGGGTGGGGGTTGGCATAATTAATCTTTACAGCTTGCTAAATTAGTAGGTTGTTGGTTAGTAGTACCAGTGCTATGCTCGTCTTGAGTAAAAAAAATGTTATTGGCTTCGCTTTTGGCCCAAGCGCACCACTCGTCAGATAAATAATTAAGATATATTTCGTATACTTTACCAGTGGCAGGATCGGTGGGAAGCTTAGTTAAATAATCACTGCTAGCTAACCTATCTGCCTCAGCGTATTTTTTAAATTTATCAAAGTAAAATTCTTGGGCCTGAGCAATAGTTTGTAAATGTTTATGCCGTTCACTATCGCGTGCGCGTTTATTTTTTACACTTATCACCACACTAACCGCTATTATCACAACAATCAGAAGGGCGATAATTGCGAGAGCTGTTAAAGCTGCAGCCCCTCTAGTTTTCAAACCAACCATAATTAATACAAAACTAACAAATTCTTGGGTTTATTAGCGTGGAAAACGGACTCCCCCACTAGTTTCTATGGGAGCGAAAGGATTAGCGCGAAAAGTGGTGCCGTTTTCTAATGGTAACGGACCGTAGTTTTTCAGTATTCTCAAAGCCGGATCATTAAAAAAATTAGGATCAAATTCTGAAGTATCGGGCAATACTAAGGGAGCAGAAAATAATTCTTCTTGACCAGCGCGATTACCATTGGTTTTAGTTGCATCTCCCTGATCATCAGCTATAAAATTAGTGTAGATTAAATATCCACTCACTGAAAAAGTAATTATAATAACAGCGATCAGAGTTATTAATTTTGATGGTGGCAAACCTTTGGGTATTAACATAAATTCTAACGAGGATAGTAAAAACTAGTTAGTTCAATAACAAAAGATGTTTCATTGGTGCCGTAACGAAAACTATTTACATCTAACAATCTCCAGGCCAACTGAATGTTCTGCAGTAACTCCTTAAAATTATTGTAACCTTCTCCTTCTACACTCAAAGTAATTTTAACTGGTCTAATGCCGCCAGTTACTGCAAGAATTTTACCTTTAGAGCGTGATTGTCCAGCGCCTGCTTCACTTACTGATACTGCTCTCAAACGATAGCCCGACTCTTCCACTATGGCCTCCAGTTGCACTAATAAATTCGGAATATCAATAGTAGAAGGTAAAATAAGTTGCAAGTCACTGGCCGTCTGTTGCTTCAATTTTTCCCAGGCATTTATTTTTTGCTGTAGTTCGTTTACTGCTTGACGCTCAACTACTAAACGACTTTCTAAATCTTGCGCCCGGGTCATCGTACGCCATTCTAAATATATTGGCCGCACTAACCACCAACCTGGCAATACCAAAATTACCAACACCACTAGTAAGATCCACCATTGATAATACTTAACCAACGATTTTTGCCACCAACTTATTTTTACCTCTTGGGAAATTTGGGCCATAATTATTATTTAACTCTAAGGGGATTGCAGCCAATCTGTTGCTATTTGCAACTGAAAACTGGTTGTCACAACCGACCGACTACCTTCCTCACTTTCACTAACAGTCAAACTGCCAATCACTACCTCTTCTATAAATTCTTCGGCTTGCTGAAAAACCTGAAGCTGCTGTGCCAAATCAGCCACGGTAAAAGCTTCGGCTTGTAGGGCAATGGTGCCGTTACTAGACGCTACCAATGAACTAAAGCTAACTGTGGTTAATGTCAGTTGTTCTAAATTAGTAAAAAACTTTAGCCAATTATTACGATGCAAGGTAATATTTTTAATTTGTCCCATTTTTCTGCTAACCAATTCTAGTTCATTAAATTCTTCTTCCAAAACAGCTACTTGTTCGGTTAGCATCTTGGCTTCGGCCTGCACTTTCTTTACTTCCACTTTTTGCCTGGTAATTAAGCTTAAAAACACAGCGTAAACCAAAGCTACCATCAACAGCGCGCCGCCGGCCACCCATAATAATTTTTTACCATATGGTTTTACTTTTGACGGTTGCGAGCCTACCGGTAATAAATTTACATTAAGCACCACTCCAATTGGTACTTCTGGCTCGCTAGTTGGTTTGCCGTGTTCTTTGGGATGAACTTTCTTATGTTCTGGTTTATGATCTACTTCTGGCTCGCTTTTAGCAGCGGCAACTGGCTTGGATGCCGTAGGATGATCTTTAGGTTCTGAACTAACAAAAAATTGCCTAAACCAGTTATTTAAGT
Source organism: Patescibacteria group bacterium (assembly GCA_043823825.1). Taxonomy (GTDB): domain Bacteria; phylum Patescibacteriota; class Patescibacteriia; order Veblenbacterales; family UBA10138; genus JBDRTU01. The sequence goes on along the minus strand of JBDRTU010000017.1, from coordinate 5,028 downwards.
TAAAACGCTTAGCAGTTCGTTTGTGTTTGGGATGCTGTTCTTCTTTAGTAAGCACAGACGCGGATTTTGATTCTAATTTACTTTTTTCAGGAATTAGTTCGGGAACTTTATTAAACCAAGATTTAATTTTCTGCCACCAAGAGGTGTCTTTGGCCTCGGCAGATATTAATCTCTCAGCCAAAACTGAAGGTTTACTAAAACTAGACGGCGGCTTGGGCGGCGCCGCATGCTTTAACTCATCTTGCTCGCGCTTTCGTAACTCTTTTGGAAGTAAATTAATATCAGACATAATAAATCAAAACCAAATTTCAAAGCTTAAATTTCAAAGCAAATTCAAAATCCATTTGAGCTTTATTTGTTATTTGCCTGCCCGCCAGAGCCATGACTAATAAGTTAAAATAATGATGAAGATTCATATAAAACTATTAAGTAGGTCGTCTATCATGTTTAGATTAGGCAGATGGGGATTTTGGATTTTGACATTTGATCTTACTACTTATGTATTTCCCTTAAAGCCAAGCCAATCGCAGTTGCAAAACGGGGGCCAATCTCTTCTAATACTCCTTTTAGCTCTAGAGGGTAGGAAATTAAGTTCCAAGGGTTACCTACTATTACTTTAATATTAAAAATACCTTCTAAGTACTGGGAAAAATTCGGTAAAAAAGCCGAACCGCCAGCGACAATTATTTTTTCTATCTTACGTGAGCTGTCTGATTGATATAAAGAGAGTGAATATTTAATTTCGTTAATAATGGGCGAAATAGTTTCCTTAATGGTATTGGGCACGCCGCTGGTACTACTTGCACCTTCGCGCACTATTCCCACGTCGCGTTTAAATTGTTCAGCACGAGTCTGATCAATATTTAAACTATTACTGATCGCTTTAGTAACAGTAACACCACCAATATCAATACTGCGATTAAAAACAGGAATATGATCATCCACAATCACTAAATCGGTAGTTAGGGCTCCAATATCCAGTATTAACACCAAGGAAGGATCGGGCCCTAAAAGAGAGCGTTCCAACGAAAAGGCTTCGGTTTCCAAACTTAGTAATTCAAGATTGGCCTGACTGAAAATGTCTAAATACTGCTTAACTAAATTCTTAGGCGCGGCCGTTAATAATACCCGAAGCCCTTTTTCACGCCCAAAGGAGCTTGGCACGGTCGGATTTTGAAGAGCAGATTTTTTTTCTTTTAAAATCTTCCAGTCCAAAATCATCTCTTCTAGAGGCAGCGGTACAATTTTTTTCGCTTCATAACTCAAAGCTTGTCCTACTTCTTTTTCACTCATCATTGGCAAAGTTAACACCGAGCTGAAAACTGAAAAAGTTGGTAAGGCGGCTACTGCTTTGCGTGACGTTACCTTAGCTCGACTGCAAATTTGTTCCAAAGTTTTGGCGCTGCGTTCAATTTTTTCATGTACGTCAAACTTTACTTCCTCCACTGGCAGTTCAGCAAAACCATAAGTAACCAGCCGCGCCTGACCACCCACGTTAGCCAGCTCCACTACCTTAATACTGGCAGTACCCAAATCAATTCCCAGGTACGACTGTTTTTTAGCAAAAAGACTCATTTTTCTTTATAAAGTTTGATCAATTTATGTTTTTATTATAACACAATTATAAAAGCTTTGCTTTAACACTGCCGAATCAGCAAAGTGATTACCTAAAGCGACCATATTCTAAGCACTGATTTCTAAAATAAACTCAAAAGTTGAATTGTTCTAGTACTCTAGTGTTCTAATATTCTAATAAAGTAAGTTACTGCCTTCTAAAACTTGGCAGGCCTTTGGCAAAGTCGCTTAATCCAGGCGGCGGGTTTAATTGAATGCGTCCATCTGCAATAAATTTCTCGGCCGGACCGCGCGAGACAATATCAATATAAGAACGGCCCAATTTAAATTGACGGGCAAACACCGAGCCATTAACTATAATTGGGTGATCGCTTCCTTCACCCACATCAAACCAACCGCAGCCAGGGAAAATGTCACCATCATTATCTTTATCAAAAGCATTGCATTTAAAAATAGAATCCACATTGGTGTGATCAACTGAACAAACAGCATTAGTGTTTATAGTGTCACAATCAGCATCACTGTCACAAGTGTAACGCTCTTTACTGCTATTACCGCTGGGAGACCTACAAGCCTCTACAGTAAGCGGCATAGCCCTACAAACTCCAGTAATATTACATGTGGCGCCGAAACGGGTACAAATTGCCCCGCCAATACTGCATTTTAAATTCTTTACAGCTGGCGGGCGTTCGCCTAACACAATAAATGAACCAGCCACTTTTTCTACATCAGGATCAATCTTTACATCACCCAATACAATCCAAGCAACCGAAGCCAACTGTTCACGTTCAACGCCAAATGAGCTTTGGTATTCTATATTACCATTAATAATCAAATCACCACCCACTATTATAGTGCCAGCAGCATTTTCGCCATTATTAAATGTTAAATTGCCAACAGTTAAATCACCTTCAATAACTATTACGCGGTTTCCTAATACAAAGTTGCCAACAGGAAAAATAGTGTTATCACCACGTAAGAGGGGAAAACCATAAATATTAGTAGTATTGATAATTTGATCAATGGGAATTAAATTACCCTCTGGCCGCGCCAAGCCAGCAAAATCAAAACGCCCTAGCTTAAAGTTAAACGGATTAGGGCTTGAAGGATCATGCTCTGGAACTTCCAAACGATAATCTCGGCTTAAGCAGAGCATAATTTCTTTCTCATATAATGTTGATCCTATGCCACATTGAGTGGTAAACCGGGTACTAATACTGGTTTGATCAGTTTCAAAAACATGAATTAAGTATTTGGCATTGTATTCTCCTTGGGGCGGTGGGAATCCAGTGCTAATGCGTCTGGCAAAAATATCTCCGCCTTCCACTTGCAAATAAGGAAAAAGAATTTCTGGATTATCAAAAGTGCAACGCGTATCGTCGCCAAAACAAATCCATCCCAACCCATAAGCCTGCGCCAGATTAGCGCCGCCCGCATATTGCCACATAAAACCCCTAAGCCTAGAGCTTGTTTCTCCATCACCAAATTCCACACTCACACCATAGTCGTCGGTGGCATCTATATCATCCAAGCTAATCCACCCTTCGCTCCCTAAGCTAATTATCTGTGCCGCGCCAGTTACCGAAGCAGTTGTTACTTGATCACAAGTTACGGGATTGCCAGTATCCTCACAAGTAAAAGTAACTGCCTTAACTGGTATTTCTGTTGGTTTCATGTCAGTGCAGGTGTCTCCAAAACAAATCCAGCCTAAATTCTCTGACCAGGCATAACCAAATATCTCACCACCAGTACCATCAGCATCTACTATTAATCGCAAACCATACTCACCACCGCTAACTGTACAGGGATTAGCGCCACCACTAAGATCCTCACAATACTTGGAGTTAAGAGAAATCCAACCAGTGTTACCGCTCCATGCCCAACCAGTAATGTTATTAATATTAGGTCCGGGTAATACTAAAGCTGAAGCTGTAAAAGACCAAAAAACAATCCCAGCGCCTATAAATAACAGCAATACTGTTAATACGCTTGCTAAATAATACCAGCGGACAAATTTAGTCATATAGTACTTTAAATTATAACAGATTTTAGCCCTTTTTACAAATGTTTATCTTTAACAGTAAGATCACAAAGCCACCCCTAACCAAAACTATAGCAACAAATAAACCATTAACCATCCTTACTAAAATTGACTAAAATTGAGCCGATCGGCTACTTTTATGTACTTTATTTTTTTGCTATACTTTTCTTGTCATTTACTTATACAAATCTCTTAGATATGCAACCATTACCCATTACCAAAAGCTTACTCGGGGAATTGGCGCGACTAACAGCCAAGTACTTAACCATTGCCATAGAGATAAAACATTATCAGAGTGTTTACTTGGCCGGCGGTGGTTATGAACATGTGCAGATTCTCAAAAATCTAAAAAATCAAGCTGACCGCAGGCGAAAGTTATATCAATTAAAACAGGCTAAATATATTATTGCTAAAAAACAAGGCAAGCGCTTAATTATCAATTTAACCAATAAGGGGCGACGAGCGGCTTTGCTTTATTCTCTGCAACAGGCGCCACTAACCCCACGTGGAAAATCAACTTTAGTTATATTTGATATTCCCGAGACAGCCCGAGGAGCAAGGCAAACGTTGCGAATATTCTTAAAGCATGGTGAATTTAAGCAGCTGCAAAAAAGTGTTTGGATTGTTAACAGGGATGTAGTACCAGTGATGCGACAATTTTTAAAAGAGTTCAAATTGACCAGTTGGGTTCAGGTCTTTCACGCCGACATAGACTGATGGTAATATTTTTATCAACAATATCAATAAAAAAAGTTAGTACATAAATATAGCCGATCGGCTATATTTATGTCATTATTGTTTGTCATTATTGTTTTTGGGTGGGGCTGAAAAGAGTTAAAAAAAATTAGAAAATTAAAAAATAATATAAAATGAAACTCCACGCCTTACGGCCGTGGTATCTTTAAATTCCAAGCTTCGCTTGAACTCGTAACCTAATGATAAAAATAATCCGCCCAAGGCGGACTAGATTCCAACTTCCAGATTCTAACTTCTAATCTAACTATACATCATTTAACATACTAATATAGGATATTTTTCAATTCTTGTCAAGCCTAAATAAAATACATTAAAAAAAGAGCGCACTTAAGCCCTTTTTTTCATTTTCATAGATTGCTTCGGCCCGATTTCAATCGGGGGGAGCAGTCTAGAAATTGCAACACCGCTCGGGACTTGCAATGACTTAATGTTTTTCTGGACTTTTGTTCTGGATTCCCGTTTTCACGGGAATGACAAAAGGTGAACGGGAATGACAGAATGTAACAATAGCAAGTGTTTTGAAAATAAAAAAACCGCTGATGGCGGGAGAAATTGCCTACTAGATAATTCTAAACTTCTAAGGTTATGCCAATTTTATTAGCAATCTGCTTAATCCATTTCTCATGCCTGTCTAGGCCATCTATAAAGGCTTGATC
>JBDRTU010000016.1:0-4527 GCA_043823825.1 Patescibacteria group bacterium | reverse complement strand
CGAATAATTTAAGTATATGTCTGATATAAAACACATCGCTGTTATAGTTGACGGTAACCGTCGCTGGGCTAAAGCCAGGGGTTTACCTAGTTTAGAAGGTCATCGCCAAGGATATAAGCGCGTTAAGGAATTAGCGCGCTGGATATTTAGCCGTGGTATTAAGTGGGCTAGTTTTTATTTATTTTCACGCGAGAACTGGAATAGAAGCAAAGAAGAGGTTGGTTATTTATTTAATTTACTAGAACAGGGATTAAAAAATGATGTCAAGGATTTTATTCGCGATGACATCAAATTACTCTTTGTTGGAAGTCGTAGGGAATTGCGTCCCAGTATTCAAGAACTAATGAACAAAGCCGAGCAGGATACGTGTAAGGGTAAAAAAGGCACTATTGTATCTTGCATTAACTATGGCGGTCAGCAGGAAATTGTGGAAGGAGTTCAGCGCTTAGCAGCTGAGAGCGGCGATCTTAATAAATTGACGGCTGATCAACTAAAAAGTTCACTCTCAACTCGCGAGTTGCCGCCTGTTGATTTAATGATTCGTACCTCTGGGGAACAGAGAATATCAAATTTTTTACTTTGGGAAATAGCTTATGCAGAACTTTATTTTACGCCAATTTTCTTTCCTGATTTTTCGGAATCAGATTTAGACCAGGCAATAAATTGGTACCAAAGTCGTGAGCGAAGGTTCGGGACTTAAACAAACAAGACAATTTATTTTTTTTATGTCATACTAGAGTTAGCAAGTATTTTTTTGTTATCTAAAATAGCAAATGACTTACGAACGATGGCAAGATATCACTAATAAAGTAAAGAGCCAATTTCAGCTTTTAACAGAAGGCAAAGAGCCGCTCGGTAACAGTCCGGGTGAGAGGGAGTTTGTTGAATTTCAAGGCCCACAGGGTAAAATGAAACTGGAATTAGTAAAGCGGCCAGTGGTATTAGATAAAAAAACCATTTACTCTAAACGCATTGGTTCATCTACGGCAGTGGAGTATGTTTATGATGACAAAGAACAAACATTAACTTTTCACGCTTATTTATGGAGTGAACCAGCGGGTGATTGGCAAGAAATAAAGGCTGATTCCTTTGCTGTTTAATTTTTTCATGGTTTTGTTTATAATATAAATATGAAAGCTAGTGAATCTTTACATGGTAAAGTTGCTTTAGTAACTGGGTCGTCTCGCGGAATTGGCCGCGCTATTGTCCTAGCCCTAGTTCGACATGGAGTGAAAGTTGGTTTACTAGCTCCGGCTTTTGCTAAGAAAGAATTATTGGCAGTGAAAAAAGAAATAGAGGCTCTCCAAGGCCAAGTCCTAGTGATAGTGGCCGATATACGGAACGAGCGATCTATGAATAAGGCAGTAAAAAGATTAACCAAAAAATTTGGTCAAGTTGATATTTTAGTTAACAACGCTGGTGTTGGTTGCATTGATCAGGTAGTTAATCAAAAACTTGATGATTTTAAAAAACAGATGGAAGTAAATTTTTTAGGTTCAGTAAATTGTACCCTAGCAGTACTGCCGCAGATGGTGAAGCGGAAAGCTGGCGATATTGTGAATATCTCATCACTCACTAGCTTACGCGGTGAAACTAATTATGCTGGGTATTGTGCCAGCAAGGCCGCGGTGCTGCGATTTGGCGAAGGGTTGTTTGACGAGTTGCGCGCTAAAGGAATCAGGGTGATGACAATCTGCCCTGGTTCAGTAAGCACAGGTTCTTTTAGCGGATCTGGCAAAGCACCAAATGCGCCAAGCGAATTAATTAAACTAAGAGTAGAAGATGTGGCTGACACGTTAATTCATTTAGTTTCTTTGCCGCGTCGTGCTACAATTACTGAGGTGCATGTCGAGCCCACTATTAAACCGGTTCATCGGCGTTCCTAATAATTAATCAAATAAGCTTATGTTTTTTGCCTCTTTACTGGTAATCCTTGGTGTAGTTTTTTTATTAAAGAACCTAGGAATAATTTCGGGCGATGTTTGGGGCGTAATTTGGCCGTTATTGATTATTGCTCTAGGAGTTTCGATGTTTTACAAAAGGCGCGGTGTTCAGTGGTGGTGTAACACTGATGGGGAACGTCACAAGACTATTAATTAATAACGATGTCTGGATCTAACCATAAAATTTGGTTTTATATTAACCTAGGGTTGCTGGCAGTGGTAGCTTTAGCGGTTATTGTAATTGTTTTTTCTAGTTCGTCCCCACATTCTGCTCCAGTAGTGGCAGCTAATAGTTACTTAGAGCAGCAGTCTAGTTACTTGAATAGTCTAAATACTCAACTAAAATTACTTAGGCCAATGTTGGTAGGCGAGCTGGCGGTGAGTGATCACAAGGCCTTAGCGCAAATTAAAGATAAGCTAGTGAATTTACGCGTGCCAGCAGGATATCAAGACGATCATCTTAATTTGGTGTTGAAACTCTCATCTCTCGAGGAAAGATTAACTGATGCTCTGCTTGAAACGGACGGTAAACAACCATCATTAAACGAGGTAAAAACAGATTTACTAACTTTAGTTGACGAGTACCAGCAATAGCCGGCCGTGTTATGTGGTTTTATTTAGCACCCTATTTTCTGGCAGCAGCCTCGGCCCTGCCATTTATTTTAGGGTGGCGTTTCCCCCAATTTATTCCTTGGGCAGGTTGGTATTTGTTTTTAGTAGCTGCAATAATTTTGTGGTTATGGTGGGAGCCTAGACGGTTAGCTCAAACTCTCTGGCCATGGTTTTTATTGTTGTTTTTTTGGCTTTCGTCTTTGGTATTTTTCCTATTTTTAAACCAGGATGTGCTACGTGGATTGATGATAGTAGTGGTTCCTTTGGTAACTTGGTGGTATATAACTGGTTGGTTGGCCAATCGTAGTAAATCGTTACAATTAGTCCGTGGTCCGGGTACGGTGGTATCTGCAGCGATGGCTTGGCTCATTTTTTTCTTTAGTGGAGTAGCAGCTGTTAGTTGGTTAGTTTTTTTGAATATAAATTTTTGGCTTCTCTTTTTAATCTATTTTGCAGTTTCTTTGTTGACACTATTATCAGTAGGTTGGATAGCTGGCTGGACCATTAAAAATGAATGGTATTTTTTATTAGCCGCTTTTGTAATTCAGCTAGAAGCTTTTATTGTTTTGAGTTGGTGGCCAATTAGCTTTTACATGATTGGTTGGTTAGAGGCTTCGGTTTTTTTAGCTTTATTTTTATTAACCAGGTATGATACTAGTGTAGTGATGACGCGTCGAACCTTGTTTAATTACTTGTCATTGTTAATTATTATTTCCTTAATTCTGATTGGTACTAGTAGATGGTTTTAGTATAATATGATTAATCAAAAATTTTCTTCCAAAGACTTTGATAAAGAAATTAGGGATATTTATCATGAGAGAAACAGTAAAGTGGGGTTTAAGAAGCCAACCTTAGGTAATGGAGGTTTGTTAGTTAGTCACGTACTTTGGATTGTTATAGTGATGTTAGTATCTTTAACTACTACTTTAGCAGTAGCCAGTTGGTACTTAGCTACTAGTTTTAATATTATTCCGGATAAAGTCAATCGGGTAACTGTAGCCGCAGACGCGCCAGTATCAGAAGTCGCCACAAAGTTGGCACCATCTTCGGTGGTGGTATTTACCAAACATAATATCCCTAATACATGGCCTGTTTGGCAGCAAGTTTATCTTATTAAGCAGGCCCTGGGCCACGGTGTGGTTCTTTCCAGCGATGGTTGGCTGGTTACCAGCGCCGAGGTAGTAACTGATCTAACTAGGAATTATGTGGTAGCCACTGCCGATGGGTTGTTGCGGCCAGTAGAGCTCATAGTAAAAGACAGCGCCGCGCCCTTTATTTACCTAAAGGTAAAGGCAAATAATTTAGCAGTGGCGGCTTTTGTGAGGCAGGGCGAAGTGGAAGCAGGTGAAAGTGTCATTTCCTTAGCCGCAACCGAGCAAGTAGTAGGGCGGACATTGGCTGTTAGGAAGGTGGCAGCTTTAACCGCCTTCAGCTCGGCCACGACCACTGGGCTAATTCAAAGTTCCGAACTAATTACCGATCGCTATTCGTTAGACAACCCCTTACCAAATGGTTTTCTGGGAGCACCAGTAGTTTCTTTGAACGGTAAAATTATTGGCTTAGTTGGCAAGAATGATGGATTATTAACAGCCATATATCCGCTTGATACCCTAGATACAGTGATAGATACGCTTTTTATCAACCATCAACTATCCCGACCAGTGCTGGGGGTTCAATACGTCTCCCTAGTATCTACTTTGCCTTATACTTTGAATCAAGGAGATTTACCAACCAGCGGCGCCTTGTTGGTAAGTAGGAGTGGTCAGCCAGCGGTTGTGGCTAATAGCCCAGCTGCTAAAGCAGGTTTAAAAGAGAACGATGTAATTACTCATTTAGCTGGTGAGCGAGTTAACGGCTTAGCTAGTCTTTCTTATTTATTAAATCAATATCGCCCCGGATCCAATCTGACGCTTAAAGTTTGGCGGCAAGGTTCAGAACGAGAAATAGTAGTAATACTAGGTCAAAAGGAAAC
>JBDRTU010000015.1:0-17806 GCA_043823825.1 Patescibacteria group bacterium | reverse complement strand
ATTATTTAGGACCATTTTCAAACACCATTTAAAATGATATAATTGAACCATCATTAATTTTAATTTCATGCGTCTTTCGCCTTTACAAAAATATATCCTCCGCACTTGTTATTCGCGACAGCCAAAATTAAGCCGTAATGGGTTTGCACGATTTTATGATGCTCAAAAGAAAAAACCGAAAAAAGACGATATTGTAAATATTATAACTAATAGTTTGGAGAGTTTAATTGATAAGGAATTAATGGTTGGTTATGGTGTACGCACGCCCCATAAGTGGTATATTAAAGAAGTGAAATTAACTCCCAAGGGGCGTAAAGTAACACGCAAACTCTTGGGGGAACAACAATCTTTACCATTTAAATTAAAAAAGTCGTAAAATTATGAAATCTAATAAAACATTGTTAATTTGGTTAATAATATTAGTTGTTATAAGTGGTTCATTGATTTTCTGGAAATATAAAATTAATAACGCTTACCATGACAATAATCAGTTTTATATTGCTTGTGGTTGCGGTTGTTGTGGTGGCGAAGAACCAACAACTCAATGTTTATATCGCAGTCAAGGAGATGATATAGCAAAAATTATAGCGCAGGATAAATTAGCAGCAGCTAATCCACAATGCGCTTTTATGGGTTGTAGTTTTCCTGTTAAGTATCAGTACTGTGACTAAAATTAAATAGTTAGCAATTTTAAGTGGAACATAAAAACTAAAACCAAGATCCAATATTCTTAATTCTAAATTCCTAATTCTTAATCAAAAATCATATGATACCAGCCAAGATCAAAAATTTCTTAGACAAAAATAAAATTAAGTATGATGTTTTAGTGCATCGCACGGTTTATACTGCTTATGATATGGCACAAACATTAAAGAAAAAGCTGAACGAGGTGGTAAAAGCCTTGGTAGTTAAAACCGATAAAGGACACGCCATTGTGTTACTACCAGCTTCTCATCAGGTGGATTTTAAGGCCTTAAAAAAAGCCATTGGTGCTAAAAAAGTGGAGATTGATAAGGAGAATGTGATGACTAAGTTGTTTAAAGTAAAATTGGGAGCAATTTCTGCCATGCACGGGCCATTGCACAAACTTCCAGTTTATGTGGATAAGGCAGTAACGAAAACTCAAAAAGTAATTGCCCAAGCTGGTAGCTTTGAAGAATCATTGCATATGAAAGCCAAGGATTTAGTTAAAGCAGTGGAAGGGAAATTAGCTAGTTTTGCGAAGAAGAAATAGTTACACTTAAGCACTTTATCACTAGAACACTTGAGTAAACACATAGCAGATGTTTAGATATTTAGTGTTTTAGTAATCTAGTGTTCTAATAATAAAATGCACGAAATTAGTATAGAAAAATTTCAAGGACCTTTGGATGTTCTCCTCCAGCTAATTGAGCAGGAGGAGCTTGATATTACCGAGGTTTCTCTGGCTCAAGTGACTGATCAATATATTAAATATTTGCAAACTGCTACTGAGTTAAACCCCGACGAAGTAGCTGATTTTTTAGTGATTGCCAGCAAATTATTACTGATTAAGTCACGCGTGTTATTACCCATGCTTAATTTAGGTGGCGAAGAGGAAGAGCAGGAGCTGGAGCGGCAGCTTAAAATTTACAAAGAGTTCTTAGAAGCTAGTAAAGTAATTAATAAAATCTGGAATCAGGGGAATATTATGTATGATCGCGCTAAACCATTGCTCTTAAAAGAACATGGGAAATTTACTCCACCACAGGGAGTAACCGCCAAAAGACTGCACGATGTTTGGGTACGTGTGTTAAGGCAAATTGAACCAATTATTAGGTTACCCGAGGTCACTTTGCAAAAAGCCATTACTATTAATGAAAAGATAGAAGAATTAAAAAAGAAAATTCTGGCGAAAGCCCACTTAAACTGGTATACTTTTATAGCTGCTGCTAAAGATAAAACTGAAGTGATTGTTTCTTTTCTCGCTTTACTAGAATTGGTTAAACAGCGGCAAATAATAGTTAAACAGGCAGAATTGTTTCAAGATATAAGTATCACCACTCAAAATAATCAAAATGAATAAGTTAACTGGTCAATTGGAAAGTATTTTATTTGTGGCAGCTAAGCCATTAACTTTAAAGAAATTGGCCGATATTACCGGCTCTAGCGCTGAGTCGGTTAAAGAGGCGATAGATGAGTTAAAGAATCATTATGATGCCAATAGCGGTTTTAAACTAATTGAGCATGGTAAGGAGGTAGAGTTAGTGACCGCTCCTGGGCATACAGAATTAGTACGTGAGTTTTTAAAAAAAGAGGAATTGGGCGAATTAACCCGTCCTCAATTGGAAGCTTTGGCAGTAATTGTTTATCGAGGGCCAATTGTCAAATCAGAATTAGAGCAAATTCGGGGAGTGAACTGTAGCTTAATTTTAAGAAACTTACAAATTAGAGGATTAGTGGAGCAATTAGGTGAGGGATTAGTGCCTACATATCAAGTAACTGTTGATTTTTTACGTTTCTTAGGGATAACTAATGTTAAAGAACTCCCTAATTACAACACCCTTAATTTACCAGAAACTTTGGAGCAATTATTACGCCAACAAACATCGGCTGCCATAACCACTCCTGCTGCGTCATCTACAACACCCACTCCAGCCAAAGAAAATGAATAATTAATTTTTGTCCATATGCCTAACCCAACCAAAAAGTCATTAGTGATTGCTAACTGGAAAATGAAACTGTCGTTGGGAGAATCTGTAGCACTAGCCAAAGCTATAACGCTGCTCGCAAATAAATACGACAAAGAGGTGAAATTAGTCGTCTGCCCTTCGTTTCCAGTACTTTACCCATTAAGTCAAATTTTTAAAGGTAAAAAAGTATCACTAGGTGCTCAAGATGTTTTTTGGAAAGCAATCGGGTCTTATACCGGTGAAGTTTCGCCAAGTATGTTAAAAGAGTTGGGGGTAGAATATGTTTTGGTGGGGCATTCAGAACGCCGGCAGTACCTTAAAGAAACTGATCAAATAGTTCATCACAAAACTCTGTCAGCTTTATCTGACGGGTTAATTCCTATAGTTTGTGTTGGAGAAACTTTTACAGAACGGCAGCAGGGTAATAAAGATTTAGTGGTGGCTCGACAAGTGGAAAAAGCTTTGGCGGGAGTAGAATTAAAATCCACTGATCAGCTAATAGTGGCTTATGAGCCAGTGTGGGTAATTGGTTCTGGGCAGGCAGTAGAGGTAGATGAGGCTGAGCATAGCTCGCAGGTGATCAAACAGAGTTTAATTAATCTGTTCCCAGCTAATACCGTATCCAAACAAATGAGCATTATTTATGGCGGCAGTGTGGATGCTAGTAATATTAATGATTTTATTCCTAGTGAAATAATAGCGGGAGTGTTGGTTGGTAGTGCGTCTTTGACCATCAATACTTTTTCTGCCTTAGTTAAAACTTTAACATCTTAACAACAACCATGGCATTAGATATAGTTTTGGCAATTTTAGCAGTGTTAGCGTTACTCGGCCTTATTTGGCTGGTGATTAAAAAATTTCCTGTTGTAAAAATGATCGACACTGGCCGTCTCGCCAATTTAAACCAGCAGCAAGTAAAGACCAATATAGCCGATGCGAGACTGCGGCGTAAATTGGTGGCCTGGGGTTCTAAATTACAAAATATTTCTCGTCCTTTAACACAAGTGGTTAAAAAGTATTCTAGCGACCTGGGGCAGAAAATCCAAGGGCTAGAGGATAATTTAAAACAAAAATTAGTGCAACAAACCGAGGCAGTCAAACCTTTGGAGGATTTACTTAAACAGGCCAAAGAAGCAGCAGGCCGAGAAGATTGGGAAGCGGCCGAGCGGCTCTATTTGGAAATTATTAGACAATCACCTCGAGAGGTTAGAGCTTATGAGGGTTTAGGAGACTTGTATTTAGCTCAACATGATTTTGAATCAGCCCAAGAATTGTTTACCTATTTAGTAAGCCACCATTCATCCACTACCTGGTATCATGTGGGTTTGGCTCGTTCTTTAACAGGACAAGGGCAATTAGAACAAGCTAAGAAAGAGTATTTAAATTATTTAGCACAGCCAAATAATGGCTCTAGTCAAATTTATTTTGAATTAGGGCAACTACATAAAGATTTAGGACAATTAAAAGAAGCATGGGAGTCTATTTATCAGGCCCGACAACGGGAGTCTGGTAATCCTAGGATTCTTGACTTTTTTATTGAAATCAGTATAGTAAATGAGCGTCCAACAGATGCGCAGAGTGCTTTAGATAACTTAAAGCAGGTAAATCCGGAAAATAAAAAGATTTCACAATTTGATAAAGCGATACGAGAATTAGTTGAAAAATTAAAGCCCAAACTACGAGTTGTTTCACAGCGAATTTCCCTGGGCCAGCCATTAACTCGATCGACAACCAAGTCAGCTAAAAAACGTAAGCGGACCTCTTAAGAACTTAGTTTCGCAACATGCTAGTTGCTCATTGTGCCGTTGTACCTGCCTGCCGGCAGGCAGGGCTCCCTGAATAAGTCCTTCGGACTATACACATGACACAGCAGCCGGTGTCCCATAAGTAGAATTCACTTCATTCATTTACATATAGAACAATGAGCAACGTTGATGTACGGATGATACGTCTGCCTAGAGCCGATGTAGCTCTGTTGGCCCCATCCCTTCATTTGCCGTTGTAGCTCAGTTAGTAGACCTGCCCGTCTGTCGCCGGGTGCCGATGTAGCTCAGTTGGTAGAGCAACTCCATGGTAAGGAGTAGGTCGTCGGTTCAAATCCGACCATCGGCTCCAGGCGACAGGCGGGGCAACTCTCCGCCTACGGCGGACAAGCATGGTAAGGAGTAGGTCGTCCCGATATCAATCGGGACCATCGGCTCCAGGCGATCGTTAGGCAGGGCAATCCGCCAAAGGCGGATAGGTCGTCCCGATACATATCGGGAACAACGGCTCCAGACAATTACTAGTAATAAAGTAGTAGGCCTAGAGAGTCTTCTTTTAATAAGTAAATGGGTCGGTACCGAAGTGGTCAAACGGGGCAGACTGTAAATCTGCTGCCTTCGGGCTTCGGGGGTTCGAATCCCTCCCGGCCCACCATACCATTTTAAATCAGCTTGTAGACCTGCCTGCCAGTCGCCGGGCGCCCGGATAGCTCAACGGTAGAGCAACGCTTTTGTAAAGCGTAGGTTGTCGGTTCAATCCCGACTCCGGGCTCCATGTAAAATTCGTCCGCCAGTTGACGGACTCGCCACGTTGTCAGCCAGCAAAAATTCATTATTCATTATTCTTAATTCCAGATTCTAAATTTATGTCCCAAGATAATTTAATTAAGTTAGAATGTAGTGAATGTCATCAAATTACTCACCATACTTTTCGAAACAAGAAAAAAATTAAAGAACGGTTGCAGTTAAAAAAGCACTGCAAGTGGTGTAAGAAGCACATGCTGCATAAAGAAACTAAGTAGCTTTTGAGCTACTTGGTGGGGGAGTAGTTCAGTGGTAGAATGCTGGTCTCCAAAACCAGAGATGAGGGTCCGATTCCTTCCTCCCCCGCCAAGTGGTATGAAGCGATTCTCATTGCTTAGTTTTTGTAATGGTCTTGTATAGTTTGCTATAATTAAATTATGCAGTATGCCAAAGAGCAGATACTTTGGGGGGTCTTACGTTTATCAATGGGCTGGATTTTTTTATGGCCGTTTTTAGATAAGCTTTTTGGCTTTGGTTTTGCTACTGAACCAGATAAGTCTTGGCTGGCTGGCAGTTCTCCAACTTTAGGTTTCCTTAAATTCGGCACCAATGGCCCTTTTAGCGAACTATTTCAAAGCTTAGCTGGTAACCCGGTGGTAGACTGGTTATTTATGCTAGGTTTGTTAGCAGCTGGTTTGGGTTTAATTTTAGGAATAATGGTGCGACTCGCTGCCTGGGGTGGTATAATGATCCTCTTATTGATTTATTTAGCAGCTTTACCACCAGAACATAATCCTTTTTTAGACGAGCATTTAATTTACATTTTAATTTTAATTGGTATAAGTATAACTAGGCCTAGTCAGTGGTTTGGTTTAGGTAAGTGGTGGACTGCTACTAGTTTGGTGCAGCGCCGCCCTTGGTTAGAATAATTATTAACTTTTATTTATGTCAAAAAAAGTATTAATATTACTGGCACTAATTGTTTTAGTTTTAACAGGTTGCTTTCATAATGCAGTTACTACTGGTCCTGATGAAGAGGTAATAAATTATGATGAAACAGTTAATCAGCCTGATAATGTGATATTACCAGACAGTAATCGGCCAACTGACCAAACAGCTTCAAGCAAAATCGTCACTTATGTTTTTTATACTAACAAAGCCATAGGTTACACTATTGAGCGGCCAGATCAGTGGTATTGGCGGCATTATACTAGGGGAGAGATTGGTGATAGTAATCCTTTAGTAGATGATTATTTTATTGCCGATCCAAATCCTTTACCAAAATTAGGGTCAGAGTATTTGGGGCAGATGGTAATAGAAGCATCAAGCCGTCCTTTGAGCGACTTTGCCGATAGCGTGAGGGGTTTATCAACCAGCCAAATCATCGTTGCTTCTCTAAGTGCGATTCGTTATGCAGGGTTTCGCACTAATCAGTTAGTAGAGAATCAAAAAGTTATTGAGTACCATTTTACCAAAGGCAGTCGAACTTTCCGTATTATTTATAATAAGCAGGATTCCAGTGAGGAAGCAGAGCAGATTTTTGAGCATTTGGTAGAAAGTTTTAGTTTTGAAGTAGGGGAGTAACAATGAGTTATTTAAGAATATAGGACCTACGCGTTCGAGTCCTTTTTTATGTCATTGCGAGGAGTCAAAGCGACGAAGCAATCTTAGTAAAACGCTAATGTCAACTAGAGATTGATTCGCTGAAGCTCGCAATGACGACAAACGTGTAAGTCCTAGAATAATTAGTTGCCATTATTTCATTCATCATTTTTTCTGGACGGATTTTTTTAACCAAGATGAAAATAGTAAATTAAAAAATATTTTATTTCCTTCAATAGTAGACTTACGGTATACTTAAAATCATGTCAGTTAGACAAAAATTACATACTACAGGTTTTACCCTGATAGAACTGTTGGTAGTAATAGCGATTATTGGTATTCTTTCAACTTTAGCAGTAGTGTCATTGGGAAATGCTAGGGCTAAGGCGCGCGAGGCCCGTACCCGCGCTGATTTAAGTCAATTAAGAACTGCTTTTGATCTGTTGGTCATTGATACAGGTCAATGGCCAGGACATCAGACCGTGGGTTTTATTTGTTCAAATTGTCCTACTAATGAACTTTGTGGCGACGCTTCTTGTACTAACAGTTTATTGGATCCAGAAGGCGGGATTAATCAGACCGATGGTAGTTACACAAACTGGAATGGACCATATATGGCAATAATTCCCCTTGACCCCTGGGGGAATGAGTATTTTTTGACACGGATTATGATTTAAATCATAATAATCCACCGTTAAATTACGGAGTGGTGATCGGTTCCTATGGACCCAATGGTCATGGAAACAATGCTTATGATGATGACGATATATTGTTGCAATTATAACAGCGCAGCCGAAAGTTCAACCGTTTTATGTTAGACTTGATATCTTTAATAAAAACAATTGGTTACCTTGGTGTCTTTGGGATTATTTTTGCTGAGTCTGGTTTATTTTTTGGTTTTTTCTTGCCCGGGGATAGTTTACTGTTTACTGCTGGGCTATTAGCTTCGCAAGGCTGGTTAAATATTTGGGTACTGGTAATTGGTTCATTTATTGCAGCGGTGGCAGGCGATAGTGTTGGTTATACTTTTGGCTATCGCTTGGGGCCAAAGATTTTTACAAGACCAAAATCTTTTTTATTTCACCCTGAATATCTAGAACGCTCACGCGCCTTTTTCGCTAAGCACGGCGGCAAAACAATAATCCTGGCGCGCTTTATTCCCTTTGTTCGAACTTTTGCTCCAATTTTAGCTGGCGTGGGTAAAATGAAATATTCAACTTTTCTTTTTTATAACATTACTGGCGGAGCGCTTTGGGGGATTGGCGTCCCATTTTTAGGGTATTACTTAGGGGCTTTAGTTCCTAATATTGATCGTTATTTACTTCCCATTATCGCGTTAATTATTCTCACCTCTCTAATTCCTTCAATTCATCATTTAATAAAAGATACTGAGCACCGGCAGCGTTTAGTAGCGCAACTTAAGAGAATAGTTAGGGATTAAACCAACTGTAATAGGAATTTCATTTGAAATATTTTGCCTTAGGTTAGCGGAAATTTTGTTATTGATTATTTCATAGTTAAGGCTCGACTTGACGATTTCTACCAAAAAATAAGGGTTTTGTGCTATGATGGATAGAGCTGGGGATAACCAACCCCGAAACTTTTTACCCTTAATTATTAAAAGAAGGAGTAAATACTATGGCCAAAGGAATGACCAAATCGCAAGTATTGCAAGCTCTTGCCGAGAAATTAGGCAAGACTCGCAAAGAAGCTTCCGACATAATGGAAGCAATAGTAGGGCTCGCGTACAGCGAGACTAAAAAATCAGGTGAGTTTACAATCCCTGGTTTAGGTAAGTTAGTTAAAAAGAATCGCGCCGCTCGCACGGGCAGAAACCCAGCTACGGGAGCCACTATTCAGATTCCAGCTAAGACTGTGGTAAAGTTCCGAATTTCCAAGCAAGCTAAGGACGCTATCCTTTAATTGATTTTAGATTCTTTAAGCAGTTCCGTAAGCCTTCATGCCCACGGAACTGCTTTTGTGTGTTAATTCTTTAGTTTATGAATTTAGAAATCTTAGCAATGACTTTAGAAGCAGCAGGGACTGTGATGATCGCCTTTACTGCTTTGATGGTTCATCATCGCGTAAGAAAAGAGCATAGTATTGATGAACGTGTTTCTCGTATGATGAAGCGGGAACAATTTTTAGGTTGGACAGGTGTCAGTTTAATAATAATTGGTTATTTTATAACTTTAGCCATCAGACTTTGAATTTTTCAGTATGGCGGTCGTTAGTTAGTTTAAATTATTAAAAACTGGATTGTTAGATCCAGTTTTTTTACTACTTTTATAAAACTCTTAATTTACCCCTTTTTTAGTTGTCCAGCGCATTCAGAAATTGTAGAAAGAATCGCGCCGATCCTACCGGTAGAAATTCAGCAACTGGAGCCACTATTCATATGTTATATGCATAGTTTCCCAATAGTTAATAATTGACATTTCAGATATTCTAATGTAAGTTAAAGAAAAGAAAATTGCGAAAAAAAATTAAAATAGGAGATTAAAATGTTTATATTTATATTGGTCATTAGTTCTGGTATTAGCGCCGGAATTGCATTGTGGCTGGTAAGCAATCTTTTTAGGATAACACAAGGTTTAAATAATAATCAGGAATATCAGAAGCGTCTTGAGGTTGAAAAAGATAAACTTGAATCAAAAAGGGGGTTATTTAAAGTTATTAATCAAATGTCTAATGGGCTTGATGAGTATGAGGCAAAAATCATGACCTACTTTTTTACTGCCTCTCTGTGTGCAAAAGTAACATCTTTTATTTTACTTCAAATGACTTTTTGGTGGTGCATTAATAGTGGAATATTTCCTCCCACGCAGATAGAACACTTGCCTTGGTGGTACGCAGTACTTATGTTACTAGTTGCATTAGGGGCGCCAAACATATTCCTATATTGGGATAACAAAAAAATCTATAAAGGTCTGCTTAAAGAATAAGCAGATTTAGAAACTTATTAATAACGCTGTATGAATTAATCATATGGCGTTTTTCTATTATTTAATTATTACTTAATTGGGCGCGTTATTTAGTTGAAGTAGTGAACGATTTGACATAATTTAGTTATGGGTATATATTCATAATAGAGCTAATTATTATCCACACCCAAAAAGGGGGATAGAACCAAGGATTATGACCTATACCCAAAGCATAAAATTTAGAGGTTTTTCTTTTTATAGCAGCAATTACACCAACCACTATAAGGAAAATTTTATCAGTGGCCGTAATGAAGCACCAGCCACCCCAAAGCCGGTAAGGCGTGAATCCAATAACTATCAGACTTTTTGGTGTAACCAACGTAATAAAAAAATATAGTTTAAAAAACCAACATTAATCTAACTTATCAACTATAGTTAAACTTGAACCAGTAATACTTAAATAAAAACAAAAAACCATGGCTCGGCCCAGAAAAAAGCGGCGAGTTTCATTTTCGCCTTCCGTTGCGGTTTTTGCACCCGCTGGTCAACCAGCGCATTTTTCGGATTTAGTGGAATTAACGCGGGAAGAAGCCGAGGCAGTACGCCTAAAAAATCTTTTAGGTTTAGCACAAACGGAAGCAGCAATAAAAATGAAAACATCGCAAAGTACTTTTCAACGAATCTTAACTTCAGCTTACCAAAAACTAGCGCAAGGCATTATCTATGGCAGGGGGATTAGAATACGATAAGGGCTTTATTTTTATTCCATTTTTTGTTACAATGTCTTCATGGCCTAAATGTAGTATTAGCTGATTTTTATAGGTCTTTATTTTTTAAATTTTAGCTTAATTACATAAATGTCAAAAGCAGTATTACGTTCAGAAGTACAAGATTTTTTTTACGCTCTGGAAAGTGCCCAAGAGCTGGAAAAACAAGAACAGGCAGATAAAAATAAATTACAAGTAAGCGAATTTGTTGGTTTCGTTGCTTTTGCTTATGAGAAATTACGAAATTTAGTAGATTATAAGGACGATGTTTTGCTTCGGAAAAACGCCATCAAAAGATTACTAAGGCAGCGTAAAGTGCTGGCACCAGTGGTAACCGAGCAGGCACTAGCGAATGATCTTCTGCGCGAATTAGTTTTATCTCGTTATTTACCAAACAACACCGTACCACTTTCACGTATTGATCAATTAGCTAATATTTTATCAAAATATAGGCAACTTTTAACAGAACTTAGAAACCAAGGTGATCTGGAGCCAAATCTAAAAAAATGGTTACTAGGTTTGGAGGCTTGTGAGATTGAATACATGTTAGTAATTGATCCTCTACCGCGCATTTTAACTTTATACGCTTATCGTTTGCTTCAGCCGGTTTTTCGGCCCGCCACCTTAACAGTTAAGGAGCAGACTTATAATACCCAACTAGTGATTACTTTACAGCGTTTATTAGAAAAGGCGGATCATGATATTTTAGCTTATTATTTATTTAAACACCGTTTTCCCACTTGGTTTAAAGCTGAAGAGTATGATCTTAAAGAAGTAGCTAAAGCGTTACCCGAGGCGCACGGTCTAATTGAAAAACAGCTTCATCATAAACTGGTTAATCGTTTACAACTATTAGTGAGACGCGCTTTGGTTCCTTTTACCATTTTAAGGGTAATGATCCGCGAACAGGGTTCTGCTAAAGTTCACAATTTTATTGCTCACGTAGGTGAGACTACGAGAGTAACCGAGGAAACATATCATCGTTATTATAAACAAATTCGCATGAAAATAAGGCGTAAGGGATTGCATGCTATGGCTTACATTTTTTTAACTAAAATGTTGTTAGCAATATTTTTAGAATTACCTTACGAGCGTTATGTTATTGGGCACATTAATTATATTGCATTATCAATTAACTTAATCTTTCCTCCCTTTTTAATGTTGCTAATTACTTTACTGATTACTTCTCCGTTAAAGAAAAATGTTAGCCGCTTGGTAATGGGGATGAAAGAAATACTCTATGGTTTGCCTGAGCCTCTTTTTCTAAAGAGTCCGCCAGCTAAAAGAGTAGTACCGTTGAGTTGGGCGCGTTTGGGTTTTGCTTTATTGTCGGCAGCGACCTTTATTGCTTCTTTTGGTTTGATTATCGCTTTCTTGCAGAGAACAGAGTTTAATGTATTAAGCGGCGCTTTATTTATTTTTTTCGTTAGCTTAGTTAGTTTTTTTGGAATGAGCCTGCGTCAACAAGCCAATAGCTTAAAAGTGGTTCCGGCCAAAGGCAATATTTTCACTTTTATTTTAGATATCATTAGTTTACCAATGGTTTGGTTAGGGCGCTGGCTTTCCAACACTTTTGATAAAATTAACATTTTTGTACTGTTTATGGATTTCTTTATTGAATTGCCATTAAAAGTGTTGCTTAAATTTTTAGATAGATGGTTTTCTTTTTTAAAGGAAAAGAAAGAAGAAATGTTATAATTAGTATTAGCTACTTATTAGTTGCTAACTTAAATGAGTCAATTAGTTGATAAAATTAGACAACACTTACAACATCCACGCTATCGGCGGGCTCATCGTTATTTTAGCTGGCATTTGTATGATCATTTTGTTCCTAATGATCGTAATAACTATCAACCTTTTATTGTACACCACCGCGCTTTAGCACTTTTTAGCGCTTTGTTGGTGTTATTAAAATTAGTGGTGATTGTGGCGCCCAGTTTTTATCCGGCCGAACCGCTTTATTCCTCTGCTATCACTGTTCAAAACATTGTGGAATTAACAAATGTATCGCGACAGGGCTTTGGTTTGTCGCCACTGGCAATGAATCCTTATTTAACAAAAGCAGCTGAGCAAAAGGCTAATGATATGGCTCTTAGTGGATATTTTGCTCATACCTCACCGCAAGGGATAGATCCTTGGTATTGGATTAAGCAGGCTGGTTATAAATATTCTTATGCTGGTGAAAATTTGGCCATGAAGTTTCAAACAGCAGAAGGAGTTACTAATGCTTGGATGGCGTCCCCGAGTCATAAGGCCAATATCCTCAAGTCAGAATATAGAGAAATTGGTGTTGGTATTAAAGAAGGTGTAATTAATAATGAAAAGGTTGTCTTAGTAGTGCAAATGTTTGGTACTTCGGCTATAGCAAGTGCCGTTACCGAAGTGCCAGCCACTGAAGTACCGTCCTTGCCACCATTTCAAGAAACAAAACCACCGCCTCAAGAAACAGTAACACCACCTCCAGAAACAGTAATACCGCTGGAACCACCTGAACCAGCAGAAGTTGAACAGCCGGCAGTAGTTTATCACCTACCCAAAGCAGCTCCGCCTGACGCAGCTTTAATGCTTAATAGTTTTACTTTACGTCCTTTTTCTAGTAGCCCTTTTGACTATCAGTTGGGTTTAAAGACAAACCAGCAAGTAACATCAGTCACTATGGCGATAGGCAAAGAGGCAGTAGGCTTAAAACCAATTTCGCCACCTGATTCAGAAGTTAAGGAGTGGAGTGGTAGCATAGTTTTATCTGAGCAACAAATTCAGTCGGTAGTGCCAGTTAATGTTTATTGGCGAGATCAGTCAAATAAGCAACAAACTAACCGTTTGGCCAATTTTGGTCTAACACCTGTGCAAGGTATTTATGAATTCTCGGGCACTGCTTTAAGCGCTTTGAGACCAGTTTCAGTTTGGGGCGGCTTAGTTGATCTGACACATTTACCAGCAGTGGTTAACGCCTTTTATATTTATTTTGCTATTTTCTTATTTTTAGCTTGGATCACTAATATAGCGATTAAACCCGAGGTGCAGCATCTAGATTTAATTACTCATTCAGCCTTAGTTATCATCCTAGCAATGGCTTTGTGGTTTGTTTGATAAGTGGTGCACTATGAGATTATTAACTAAATCTTCCTCATCTATAGTTCAGTTAGCACTGGTACTGATATTTATGATTTTGTTAGGTGCAGGTTGTGGTTTAAAACAAACAAGCGAGACTAAGAACACTACAGTAGAACAACAATTAACTGAAGAGCAAGATCAGGCACCGATTAACCAACCAGTAGTGGTTTTTCCTATTGCTGATTACTTAAATGGGCGCACCAAAAAGGTGTTTGGGCAGTATATTGAAGATCGGTTTACTGGCTTTCATACCGGTGATGATGTGGAAGTAGGTAGTAAACCCAAGGGTGATATTGCTGTTCAGGCAATTGCTCCAGGTGAAATTATTTACAAAAAATGGACGCCAGGTTATGGGGGCTTAGTGGTAATTAATCATTGGGTTAATGACGAGAAAATTAAAGCTCTATACGGACATTTGAATTTAATCTCAGTCAAGAAGAATGTTGGTGAAACAGTAGAGCTGTCGGAGCGGCTTGGTTTGTTGGGAGCGGCTAAATCAAAAGATACTGACAACGAAAGGCAACATTTACATTTTGGACTTTATCAAGGCAGTGACATTAATGTTAGCGGCTATGTTTTAAAAGCTGAACAGTTGGTTAATTGGATGAATCCCACTGATTTTTTCCAAAGTATGGGTTTGTTAGTTTCGCCCGTTGGTGAGACGGAGTATCAACTTGGTAAAATAGTAGGAGCTGATGATTTTAATCTTAGCTTTCGCTATCCAGCCTGGTGGTCTATTGAATATGTGCCACAACTTAAGGCACTGAATATATTTAGCTTGAGTGGTAATGGAGCGTCTCGTGAGCGCTCACAGATTTTTATTCGTTTTTTTGATTCTGATGACTTTCTTACTTTAGAAACAGTGGATATTTTAGATCAGCAGGCAGGATCATATAATGATTATTTAAGCATTACTTATCGTATTGTTAAGAAAGCCGATGTTCCTGATTTTGCGAATCAACCAGCGTGGCGAAATAAGGAACACCGAGTTACCGATCTTAGAGTAAGCGATGGTTTTAGTCGTTTTTATGTGATAGCGCAGAATCCGGAGTTACCAGATGAGCAATTTGAGCAGTTTTTGAATTCCATAAGCTTTCCAGATTAGGGCCAAAATCTGGTATAATTTAAACATGCTAGAACAATTAATACTGCTAGTGCTGCTGTTAGGGGTATTGGGTTACTCAGCTGGTTGGGTTATACGCTCGCTAGTAGAACTCGGTAGGCGTTTTAATATTTCCGAGTTTGTTTTAGGTTTTGTGGTAATTGGAATTGCCACTTCTTTGCCGGAACTGTCAGTGGGAGTTAATTCAATCATCAAAGGCACTCCAGGCCTGTCGCTGGGTAATCTTTTAGGAGCCAGCTTGGTGTTATTGTCTTTAATTGTTGGTTTAGCAGCGGTTCTGCAGAGGGGCATTTTTTTGGGTCATTCCTTGCGTTCGCGCGACTTAGTGGTTGGAAGCGCCTTAATAGCCGCACCAATATTTATGCTGGTTGATGGTCGTTTTTCTCCGCTCGAGGGCTGGTTTTTAATTTTTCTTTATGCTTCTTATCTTCTGTATTTATATTTTAATCGCGTAGAAGTTGCTTTAAGGACATTAGACGAAAAACGATTCAGCTTAACACATTTATTAGTGGGGGGAATTTTTGGTTTAATAGGTTTAGTAGTCGCCTCACATTATATTGTTAACCTTAGCCTGGAAATCGCCCAAGTGTTTCAGATTAAACCGTTAATTGTTGGCGTTTTAATACTTGGTATTGGTACTAATTTACCAGAGATTGCTTTGGTGCTTCGAGCGCGCCGAACTGGTGCGCAAAAATTAGTATTGGGGGATTTGCTAGGAAGCGCTGCAGCCAATACTTTGATTATCGGTATTGTTGGTATTGGCACTGGTGTTGTTTTTACTGACCAAATTACAGTTTTGATAGCAGGGCTTTTTTTATTCACCCTAATTCTCTTGTTTAATATTTTTATTCGCACTAAGGCGGTATTGTCGGTAGTGGAAGGGGTGATTTTGTTATTGATTTATTTAATCTTCGTCGGTTTACAATTATTTACTTAATATGGTTTGGTTAATTTGGACAGCAGTAGCTTATGGCATGAACGCAGTGGCAGTTTTGATAGATAAGTCACTTTTCTTTACTCGTACTATTCGACAGCCAGCTGCTTATGTTGTGACAATTTGCACTTTGGGCTTGTTGGTTTTTGTGCTGGCTCCTTGGGGGTTTGTGGTTCCTGATAGCTGGTCGTTGATATTAAGTGCGTTAGCTGGCTTATTTTTTACGGTGGCATTATGGCTTTTGTTTATCTCTTTGCAACAGGGTGAGGCCTCGCGCGTCACTTCATTTATTGGAGCTTGGAGCCCTATTTTTGTTTTAATTGTTTCGTACTTTTTAATTGGTGAAAAATTATCCTTATTACAGTTTAGTGCTTTTGTTCTGTTAGTAGTTGGTGGTTTTTTAATTGTTAATGGTAAGGGAGGTTTAACTAGAAATACTTTGGTAACTGCCTTGTCCTCGGCTTTGGGTTTTGCTTTGTTTTATACATTGAGTAAACAAGTTTTTACAGAAATTGGTTTTATTCCCGGGCTCATTTGGATTCGTGTTACTTCTTTTCTAGTAGCTTTGCTCTTGTTGTTAATTCCTACTACTTGGCCAGCTTTAAAGGCAAGTTTTAAAGTAAAGGTTCAAGCCAAGTTGGCTTTTTTTACTGGTCAGGCAGCAGCAGCTGGTTCTGCCATTTTAGTAAATTACGCTATATCACTAGGAAGCGTAACTTTGGTTAATGCTTTGCAGGGATTGCAATATGTTTTTTTACTAATATTGGTGGCACTTTTATCTTTTAAGAGACCAGTATTACTTAAAGAAGAATTAGGCGGCGGGATCTTGGTGCGCAAGTTAATGGCCATTGTGTTAATTGGTGGGGGATTAGCTTTAATTGCTTACTCGGTTTAATTATGCGTTGGCTTTACATTTTTATTACCTTCTGGCTGTTAGTATTAATAGTGGGGCTGGCACTTTGGGCACTTCAACCATCACCAGTTACTCGGGCACATTTAGGAGTTAGTTTTACAAAAAGTCAGGCCAGTAATTTAGGATTAGATTGGCGCGAAGTTTATCTGGCTATTTTAGATGATCTACAAGTTAGAAACCTACGCTTGCAAGCGAATTGGAATGAAATAGAACCAGAGCGAGGAGAGTTTAATTTCAGCGACATTGATTGGCAGCTTCAGGAAGCATCTAAACGCTCAGCTTCCGTAACTTTGGCAGTGGGTAGAAAATTACCTCGCTGGCCTGAATGCCACGAGCCCGAATGGGTCAAACAACTGGCGCCTTGGGAGGAGGAAGAACAGGTTTTAAAAATGCTTAAAGCTTCAGTAGAACATTTTAAAGATCAAACAGTAATTAAGCGTTGGCAATTGGAAAATGAACCCTTGTTTGCTTTTGGAGATTGCCCAAAACCTAGCAAAAGCTTTTTAAAAAAAGAGCATCAACTTTTAAAGTCGCTTGATTCGCGCCTCATTCTAATTACTGATTCAGGAGAACTTTCATCTTGGTGGGAAACAGCTGCCTTGGCCGATGTGCAGGGAGTAACACTTTATCAAATTACTTGGAATCCAGCGTTTGGTTATTGGCATTATTTAGTGCCGCGTTGGTTTTATCGTTTGAAAGCGGCTTTAATTTCTCCTGCAGTTGATTACACTATTATTTCTGAGTTACAAATGGAACCATGGGGTCCAGAGGCCTTAGATGCTATTTCACTGAAGGTGGCGCGAGAATCATTTGATGCTAAAAAATTCCGCGACAATATAGAATTTTTTCGTGGTACTAAATTGCCCGAGGCCTACCTTTGGGGCGTAGAGTGGTGGTATAAAGCGAAAACTATGGGGGATGACAGTTTGTGGCTAGAAGCAAAACAACTCTGGCGATCTTGAACAAAGAAGATGAATTGCCAAAAATGTTCTAGTGCTTTAGAGTGTTTATAGTCGGGATTAGTGTAGGAGTAACACACAGCCTGCCAGCGCCCTCTTTTATCGGGGAGTAGTATACCGGTAGTACACACGCTTCGGGTGCGTGGAGACCGGGTTCGATTCCCGGCTCCCCGAATAATTTAAGTATATGTCTGATATAAAACACATCGCTGTTATAGTTGACGGTAACCGTCGCTGGGCTAAAGCCAGGGGTTTACCTAGTTTAGAAGGTCATCGCCAAGGATATAAGCGCGTTAAGGAATTAGCGCGCTG
>JBDRTU010000014.1:0-13784 GCA_043823825.1 Patescibacteria group bacterium | reverse complement strand
CCTTTTGATGGTGTTATTGCCGAAATAAATGATAATGTTAAAAAGGGAGATTCAGTTTCATCAGGCACAGTGCTGGCGAGCATTATTACTGAGCAAAAAATAGCTGAAATTACTTTGAATGAAATTGACGTGGCACGGGTAAAAGTTGAACAAAAAGCAACTTTGCAGTTTGATGCAGCAGAAGACTTGTCAATTACTGGCAAGGTGGTAGAGGTTGATACTTTGGGAACTGTGAATCAAGGCGTGGTGAGTTATGGCGTTAAAATTGCTTTTGATGTGGATGATGAACGAATTAAACCCGGTATGACTGTCAGCACCTCAATTATACTTGATTCAAAACAGAATATTCTACTTGTTCCATTAAGCGCTGTTAAGGTAATGGGAGATAATAGTTATGTAGAAGTTTTGGTTAATGGACAGCCTCAAAGAAAAACAGTGGTGACTGGATTAAGCGATGATATTATGATTGAGATTCAGAGCGGGCTTGAAGAGGGTGAAGAGGTTATAAGCCAAACGATAAGCAATAGCACCACTCAAAATAATGGCGCCACTCAAATACCTATTGGTCGTATGCCAGGCGGTCAGCAATCTGATCCTATGCGGCAAATGCAAAGAATAATGCGGTAGCGAGCGCTGATTAACGTGGATTAATTGCAGAAATTATTATGATAGAGTGTGAAAATATAAGTAAAACTTACCAAACTGGCGAAACTTCTCTAACTGTCTTAAAAGAAGTTTGTTTTGAAATTAAGAAAGGAGAGTTTGTGGCGATTGTTGGGCCTTCAGGTTCTGGAAAATCAACTTTAATGCATATTTTAGGCGCGCTTGATAAACCGAGTAATGGAAAATATTTTCTTAATAAGCAAGATATTTCTGAATTATCAGATGATAAACTGGCTGAAATTCGTTCGCAGAAAATCGGTTTTGTTTTTCAATCTTTTAATCTTTTATCCCGTGCTAGCGTATTGCGTAATGTTGAACTGCCTTTAATTTATGATAGTAAAATTCCCAAAAGCGAGCGAGAGCAAAAAACGAAAAATGCTTTGCAGGCTGTGGGTTTAGAAAAAGAACGTTGGCATCATCTTTCAAACCAGCTTTCAGGCGGACAGATGCAGAGAGTAGCTATTGCTAGAGCTTTAGCCAATGATCCAGATTTAATTTTAGCCGATGAGCCGACTGGCAATCTTGATTCAAAAACTGGTGACGTTGTGTTAGCTACGTTTAAAAAATTAAATCAAGAAAAAGGTCACACTATTATTTTAATTACCCACGAAAAATACGTGGCCGAACACGCTGATAGGATGATTGAGATAAAAGATGGCAGGATTGTGTCAGATAGAAGTTCAAATCATGATGGATTGAAAATTAAATAGAAGATATTAAATCTTATGTTATTATCTGATTTATTTCAAGAAACATATTTTGCACTGTCTGCTAATAAATCACGGTCAATTTTGACGATTCTGGGTATTGTGATTGGGATTGGATCTGTGATTTCCATGATTTCTATTGGACAGGGAGCGGCTAAAAACATTGAAGCTAATATTCAATCTTTAGGATCAAATTTATTAGTAGTCATGCCCGGATCACAACAAGGCCTGGGTTCAATGGTGCGTGGCGGAATGGGCTCGGCTACTACTTTAACTCTGGAAGATTCTGGGGCGATTAAAGAACAAGTCGCGGATGCTCAAGAAGTGGCGCCAACTGTTTCATTAAGAAAGCAAGTAAAAACAACTAAAGGAACCAATACAAATACCAGTATTTATGGTGTTGATGAATCTTATGCCCGAGTAAAAAATATTGGGATTGAAGGAGGTAGTAATATAAATAATACTCAAGTAAATAAAACATCTAAAGTGGCTGTGCTCGGTCCTGTGACCCGTGACGATCTTTTTGGTGAAGGATCCAATCCAGTTGGGCAAAAAATTCGCATTGAAAACTTAGAGTTTACAGTTATTGGCGTAACTATGGCCAAGGGCGGAACTGGTTTCAGTTCAAGTGATGACTTAATCTTCATTCCCATTTCCACAGCTCAACGTTATTTAACTGGCAGTGATTCAGTCAGTAATATCAATATTCAGGTTAAGGAGGAAAAATTAATGACATTAGCCCAAGAGCAAATTACGAATTTATTGCTTGTAAGACACAAAATTGCAGATCCACTAAGCGCTGATTTTAGCATTATGAACCAGGTAGACACTATAAGCGCAATGACATCAGTTACAGACACTTTGACTTTACTTTTGGGAGCAATTGCTGGCATTTCGCTTTTAGTTGGCGGCATTGGCATTATGAATATGATGTTGACTACAGTTACCGAAAGAACTCGTGAAATCGGACTGCGCAAATCTCTGGGCGCAAAAGGCAAAGACATTAGCAGCCAATTTTTAGGAGAGTCAGTGGCTTTGACTTTTATTGGCGGCGTGGTAGGAATATTTTTTGGCTGGCTGGCATCGCTTCTTATTACAAAATTTAGCGGTACTACCACATCAGTTACAGGTTTTTCAATTATTCTTGCTTTTGGCGTGTCAGCGGCAATTGGAATTATTTTTGGCTACTATCCGGCTCGTCGAGCCGCAAAATTGAACCCGATTGATGCTTTAAGATATGAATAATTATAAATTATGATTAATAATTAACATTATACATATGCAAAAATGGTTACCAATAATAGTCACGATCATCATTGCCGCTCCGGTTGGTTTTTATGGTGGGTATCAGTACAGCCAAAATAAGATTCCGAGCGGTAATAATACCTTTCAGGATTTTAGAAACCTTACCCCTGAAGAACAGAAACAAAGAGCGCAAGACTTTGGTCCAGGCGCCAGAGGCGTGCGTAACATTGTGGGTTTTCTGGGTGGAGAAATTATATCTAAAGATGATAAAAGCATAACTATAAAACTGCCTGACGGTGGTTCGAAAATAGTTTTTTTATCTAATGCTACGGAAATTATGAAGAGCGCTGATGGCACCCCGGATGATTTAGTAGTAGGAGAGAATGTAATAGTTAACGGTTCGACTAATAGTGATGGTAGTATTACAGCACAAAATATACAAACTAGACCTCAAATAATAAATAATTAAATATAAAAAAATTTACAATATTTTTAATTAGTGATGACCTTTTTTCATTTACCCCACATTTGTAAGTAAGTGTGGGGGTTTACCAATTTAGCTTGGTACCATTCGTACGAATGGTACCAAAGGGATAGTTGAGAAGTTACCGGTACTTGCAATTTCCTTATTTATGCGATAAAGTAGGTGCATAAATTAAAGAATAAAATAACATAAATAACAAAGGGGAGGGCTTAAACCGTCCCTTAAAAATTTCATATTTTAGTAAGGAGTAGATGTTATGGAAGAACAAAGAGTGCTTGATGCTCATGATGTTGTCAAGATTCTAGGTAATTTTCGGCAGAATCTGATTTCTACCCTCGTTTTTGAGGTAGCGCCCACCCCGAGAGATTTAATATTGTCAGGTTACCCGAAGTATGGGCGCGATGAGTTAAGGCCGTATTTTGGCTATGATCAGTGGGTGGGTTGGATGGCTATTCCAGAAATAATGTGGATGCATTTTCTTGATATTATTGGTTTTGCGCCAGGTATCGCACAATACTTGGATTTAGATTGGGCCAAGCGAACCTTAACTTCAATGCGTACTAGGGACATGGATACGCTGGAGAGAAAACCAGAAATCGGGCATGACGTAAATGCTATGCTTTTTATGTTAAGGAAAGAACTTCCTATTCAATTGCATCGCTATGCTCATTTTGGCTGGACAAGCTATGATTGTATCGAGCAGGCCAGGGCATTGATGTTTTTGAAAGCACATTATCATGTGCTCAAGCCAGCTATGGATCGTGTGGACGAGTTGATGCGGAGACGCATACATGAATTTACCCAAAAAATTCAAATGCACCGGACTCATCTGCAGTATGCACTTCCTGCTACTGTCGGTTTTTGGCTTAGTGTGATTCATAGGCATTTTGTGGAAAGTGCACGCCACGCTAACCAGGCTGTAGAAAAACTTACAGGTAAAGTGTCTGGCGCTACAGGCGTAGGATCGGCTCTTAATGCATTTGAGATTCCGCAGTGCTTTGCGCGCACAGTATTAAACGCCGGCGAAAGCATGGAATCATTCTTTCTTACCAAAGTTATGGGTTTAGGCAAACCATCACTTTCAACGCAAATTATAGATGCTCGTTTATGGTCTCGTTATTTGACCGAGATGTACTTTGTGAGTTCGGTGCTTGGGCAACTAGGAGAGGATTCGCGTATTCTGCAGTCGTCTGGCATTGGCGAGGTACTTTCTATATCATCCACATCCTCCACTATGGCTCATAAAGATAGCAATCCGGTGGCCGCCGAGGGTATGGTTGGTATGTATCGTATGAATACCGCCGAGGTACTGAAGCCGTTTCTAAACATGATAAGCGATTTAGGACGTGATTTGTGCAACAGTCGGCCGTCTCGTGATTATCAAACACTTATCATTTATTTGTATGAGCAATTACGAGTGGCAGAACGGTTACTGTCCCAGATGCAATGCAATGATGAGATGTTGGCGAGAAACTTTGGGGAAAGCAAATTCTTGGTAATGAGCGAGTTGTTATTTCTTGCTCTGAGTAAGGCTGGTTTGTCCGAAGCGCATCGATTCGTCAACAAGGAGGTAATGCCCGAGGCTAAAAGACGACGGTCGACATTAGTGGTTGTAATGGATGATATGGCTCAAACTAATAGCGAAGTAGCTGCCGTCTGGGAAATGGTACCATCTACAATAAAGAATCTTTTGGTAAAGCCAGAGGAGTATCTCGGCGATGCCGTGGAGATTTGTATGGTAGAAGACGAAAATTCGTTGTAAAAAAAATTATAGCAAAAATCAACCCCAAGGCAAACACTACCTTGGGGGTTTTTTATTTACTCCAACACCTCAATAGTCTCCTCCGTTGAGTTGTTCAACTTTTCTCCACCTTACCCTCATTCGCGCGAATGAGCGAATGAGGAATTTGTTTAGCTTAACCTTTTACTTTGTACCCATTCGCGCGAAAGGTCGCATTTGTAAAAAGTGTTAAGGGAGATTTTTATTCAACTTGCCTTTAGACTCAAAATAAGTTAAGGTATTGGCATAAAAATACACTAAACATATAGTCAAACGTGGGAGATATTGTCCCTTGTCAATTTAATAATTCTCATTAAGGAGAGTAACTCATGAAAAGAAGAATCGCAATAATAGTTGGCTCGGATTCTGATCTGAGTCAGTGTTCGCCAGGTCTGGAGTATTTAAAAAGGGCGGTTGAAGCTGGTTCTATTGAAGTAGTAGATGTAATTACTGCCAGCATTCATCGCAACACTGATAAGGTGTTGGATTTATGTCGCCGTCTGTCTGGTCTGGTAGATGTAGTGATAGTTGGTGCTGGTTGGGCCAATCATTTAACAGGCACGGTAGACGCTTACTTGCGTTACACGCTTAAAAACGACCAGCTGGTGGTAGTTGGTGTGGCTTTTGCAGATCCCGACAATACCGTTCATACGGAAGCGGCTAAACTTAGCATCAGTGAAGTTCCGGGAACATGGGTGGTGTTTAATAATTACGTAGGAAGATACGGTTTTTTTGAGGCCTGTATGTTTGCAGTATCTGCAGACTTACCGGTAATAAAGTTAAAGAAGCCCAAACTACTTAAGCGTAGAACATTGGTAAAAGCGATTGAAGTTGCATATCAAGCAGAACAATTAGAAAAACAACAAAAGAAAGGAAGGTGAATAATGACACATATTCCAGCCAATATTAAAGACTTGGCAATTATCCCCACGATGAAGGACTGTTTAATCAGTCAGGGAAAGGTGCGGGATACTTATAGAGTACCAGGGAGAGATGACTTACTACTGACCGAGGCGACCGATCGGATAAGTATTTTCGATTTTGTGTTGCCAGTGACGGTGCCAAAAAAAGGAGAGGTGCTTACTGCCTTAACCTATTTTTGGTTAACCCAGGTGTTTCAAAAAATACCGAATCACATGTTTCCTCACCCTGATCAAGACTATCCACATAATTTTGTTCATTTTTTGGGGGAGGAATATCCTGATATACCCTTGGTTCGAAGCCTGGTGATCCGTAAATTGGGCATATTGCCGTATGAATTTGTTTATCGGCATCATATTGGCGGATCAGTATTCAAAGAGTACCAGAGACACGGCACCGCAGCAGGTCAACCAGTGCAGGAGGGTTTGAAAAAATGGGCCAAAATAGAACGGCCAATTTTTACCCCTTCCACTAAAGCTGAAACAGGTCATGACCAAAACATCACCGTGGATGCTTATTTTGCCGAGACAGGTGACCAGCAGGGGCGTGAGCCAGTGATTATGGCCAGCGATGTCTACTCGCGGGCCTATAGGTACGCAGCTATAAATGGGGTATTGATTCTTGACACTAAGTTCGAGCTGGGGCGCGACGGGGCAGGAAAACTGTATTTGGCAGACGAAGTTTTAACTCCTGATTCCAGCCGCTTTACTATCTCCAGCGCGTGGGAGCAAGCCATGGCGAATGGGCAGGATCCGCCGTTTTACGATAAACAGCCAGTGCGTGATTGGGGAAGCCAGATCGAAACACTCTTCTCCAACAAACAAGGTGAAAAAATTGTCGGGCTAAAAGGGTTAAATCCCGAAGACCTTGCGCACTTGGAGTTTGTTGACTCCCTGCAAGTTCCTACTGATGTTATAAGTCAAACCACGGAACGTTATCTCAGAATTTTTAAGATGATAACCGACCGCAGTTTGGATGAATACCAACGAGAAAATCTATTGTAAACAGTAAGAAGGAAAAATAAATCGACCCCGAGGCGAGTACTGCCACGGGGTTTTTTATTTTTTAACTCTTTTCAGCCTCACCCAAAAACAAAAATGACATAAATATAGCCGATCGGCTATATTTATGTACTCAAAATTTATACCGGATATTATTATAACAAGATATTTAATAAAGGTTCTGGTATTCGTGGATGCTTAATAGAGGCCTATGGTGATCTTAAAGTATACAATAATACATGGGGCTGGTAGGCAGGTGGTAGTCCCAGTACTAATTACGAAACTACAAGCGGAATTATAACTTCTATAGGATTCTAATAGCGGCGTTTGTCTTATTGGTGAATATATGGTTAGGATGAAGGTGGGAACATTTGGCGCAAACGGCTTTCCTGTATTGTGTATTATTTACCAAAAGCTGTAGCTTTTTGAATCTAGAATATAGTCCGCCAGTTGGCGGACTAGAAGCTGGGAGTTAGAATAAAAAAAGCTTTAATTATTCCCTTTTTAAATTTATTTTTTTAAAAAAATTCCGGCATTGGCAATTTAATGATTTGGCGATATAATAATAGCACTTATTATTAACAGTATTTTTTATGACTGAAAAAATTAGAGATTATTTGGGCATTGTTTTAATAATTGTCCTATTAGTGTTTGCTTATGTTGCAGTTGTTTATGTTATGGCCTATTCAGAATCAACCGAGCCATCTTCTTTTAAAAGTTTTGCCGTTACTGGTCAAGGTGAATCAGTGGCTATTCCTGATGTAGCGGTTTTTAGTTTTAGTGTAATTACTGAAGGTAGTAAGCAAATTGCCAGTTTACAGGAGGAAAATACGAATAAAGTAAATAAAGCAATTGAGTTTGTAAAATCAAATGACATTGATGACATAGATATAAAAACACAACAATATAGTTTACAGCCGCGTTATCAGTATTATGATTGCCGTGCTAGTGGAGTTTGTCCACCAGCAGAAATTGTTGGTTACACAGTTACCCAGTCAGTTCAGGTTAAGATTAGGGATTTTACTAAAATCGGTGGTTTAGTTTCGGGTGTGGTTGATAATGGCGCAAATCAGGTGTCTGATCTCAGGTTTACTATTGATGATCCAACGAGTGTAGAAGACCAAGCCCGGGCCGAAGCTATTACCAAGGCGCAGGCCAAGGCTAAATCGGTTGCCAAAGCAGCTGGTTTTCGTTTAGGCGATTTGCTATCTATTGATGAAGGTGGTGCCGTGCCAATTTATGATTTAGGTAAAGGGGGTTTTGGTGGTGCTGAGTTAAGCCTTGCACCTGTTATTGAACCAGGTTCGCAAGAAGTTACAGTTAATGTAACTTTACGTTACGAGATTAAATAAAAATCGCGATCTTATTAAACATAACGCCAAGCACCCATTAAAGTTTTGGTGCTTGGCGTTTGTGGTATACTTATTGTAGAAACCTAACATACTTTTAACACTATGATAAAACGCGGCTTTACTTTAATGGAAGTAATGGTAGTAATTGGTATTTTAATTCTTTTGGTTATTATTGGTATACCGGCGCTTAGGATCGGACAACAGTCAACTGAAGTACGAGCTGACGCGCGAACACTGTTAAATGATTTGCGGCTGACTCAACAACTAACAGTTGGTGAGCAAACTACGCACTTAATTAAAATTTTTACTGCTACCCCGCATAAGTATCATCTGGTTAAGCGAGAAGGGAGCGACACAGTAATAAAAGAGCGGCTCTTGACTTCGGGTATAACTTGGCAAAATAGTGGCGGCTTTACAAATAATGAAATAATTTTTACTACTACGGGAGCAGTAGTAGAAGCGGGTACAGTTATCTTACAAAATACTGCTGCCAAAACAGTTTCCGTAGAAATTAAACCTTCGGGCTATGTTCGAGTTAACTAAAACTAAATCAAATAATTACTTAGGTTTTAGTTTGGTAGAAGTGATGGTAGCTACCGCTATTTTAGCAGTGGGTTTGTTGGCAGTAATGAGTATTTTTCCATTTTCATTACAAGCTAATAAAGGAGCAGAGCAAACAAGTTTGGCTTCTTCTTATGCTAAAGCAAAATTAGAGCAGTTATTAGTTACACCTTATGACGAATTGGGTGTTGGAAATGTTGAACCGCGCGCCAAACTTTCTAGCGACCCAGATGATTTGGCTTATAGTTTAGAGCGGCAAACCGAGGTAACATTATTAGATGGCAATTTGGTTTCCAGCGGTAGCGATGTTGGTTTAAAAAAAATAGCGGTAAGTGTTTTTTGGTCTAATCGTCAGGGCGGGGACAAGTCATTGGTATTAACTAGTATTTTAAGTCAAAAATGATAACTACCCGCCAGAACTTGCTATTTAGCAATAAGCTTAAGTAATAATGATTCACATTTTATTTAAAAAGAAGTTTAATAATAAACACCCGGCTAGGCCGGCTGGGTGCGCTGGTTTTTCTCTTACTGAAGTGACTATTGCTGTATTTATTACTTTAATATTAATAGTAGTTGTTTATTCAGTATTTATTTTAGTTCGGCAAACGCAGCGTCGTGTAGATGATCGGGCAGAAGTAGTGCAAAATCAGCGAACCGTGCTTGATCGGTTATCACGTGAGCTGCGGCAAGCCAATATGATAGTTACAACTTTGCCAGCAGCTGAGATCCAATTTGAAGATGGCCATGGCAATATCGCCGAGGAACCAATCCAGTATTTGCGTTATCATCTTGAAGGGAGCGATCTTTATCGTGAGGTAAGTTATTATTCTTTTGCTACAGATCCCAGCGCCCATGTTTACTATGATGATATTGATGATTTTGACAATCCTCCTAATCAGACAATAGTAGAAGATCGTTTGGTGGGGGAGTATTTAACTTCGCTTGATTTTTCCGGATTCAGTATTATTACCATCAGTGTGAGTTTTAGCCAAAACAATGAAACCATAACTTTATCTACTAATGTCGCGCCACGCAATCTCAATTAAATCTCAATCCGGTTATGTACTGGTAGCAGTATCTCTGATTACTACTGGTCTTTTGTTTTTGGCCGGATTCTTTTTAGAGCAATCAACCAGTGAAATAAAGATTTCCAAAAGCGAAAACTTGGCAACCAAAACTTATTATTTAGCTGAGGCCGGTGCTCATGAGGCAATTTATAAATTTAAAAATGACGCTGATTGGCGGGCTAAATTTTTAAGTGGCACTTTAGTTGATGAAACACTAACCCGCAGCAGCGTGTTTGATTATAGTGACGCTTATACTATTTCCGCTACTAGTGTAGACGCTTCTTTGGCCGATGTAACTATAACCGCCACTTATGATCTTGGCGGGCAGCAGACTAAGAGGGTAATTAAAACACGCTTGGCGCGGGCAAATAATTCAGCCAGCAGCTGGGAGCAATCAGTATTTGGTGGCGGTACTGGCGGACAGCAAAACGGTTATATCACTATTGAACGGAACTGTACGGTAAATGGAGGCACTTTGCACGCCAACCAGAATTTTAAAGTAACCAGCCACTCTACTTTAACAGTAAATGATGCCGCGCTTAGTTCTAGCAACAATATTATTATCAATAACCAATCTAGTATTATTTTGAATAATTCTACCCAAACTGAAAGGACTCCTAGTATTGGCATGCCGATAATTGATTTTGATTCTAATTCACCAACTTCACTCAAGAATAGAGCTGATCAAGTTTATAGTGCTACTGATTTTACCAATCTACCCGAAGGTACAATTTTAGATGGCATTACTTTTGTCACAGGTTCTGCCAACTGGCAAGATAAAAATTTAACAATCAATGGCGTATTGGCAGCCAGCGATGATATTGAAATAGAACTTAGTGCTGGTAAAACAGTGGCCATTAATAGCTCTAGTTATGGTTCTGGTATTTTAGGTAAAGATGATGTAGAAATTGAGCTTAATGACGCTTCCTTAATACTTAATGGTTTATTATATGCAACTGAACAATTAGAGGTAGAAACTTTGGGTAATGCTAATTTTACTTTAATCGGTGGTGCGATTGGTTGGCATTTAAAGATTGAAGGAGTCGATACCGGCATTTGCAGTATTACTTATGACGGTAACTTGGCTTATCAGCCGCTTGATCCAGTGCTTAATGGCAGCCAAAGCCCGATTATAGATATTAACCATTGGGAGGAACAGTATTAATTTAATAAAAAATTAGGCCGTGATGGGCAGTTATCGTTATTAGTAGTAAGTGATTTGACTTTTAGAATAATGGGGTGTAAGCTTATAAAAAATAAATTAACAATAGAATCAATAACAAATGTCTGCGTTGAGACGTAAAAAACAACGAGAGGAAAAAGTGAAAAATTTTAACAACAAAGTGATAGTTGCGATTTTTACTTCAGTGATAGTAGGCACTATTATTACCTACTTTATTCCTTTGGCCGGCTCTTTTATTTTGTTAGTTAGTATAGCCGCCTGGAATTTCTTTAGTGGGCAGTGGTATGATGAAGGTAAATTTAAAGTAACATTTTTAGGTTTTACTGCCTTTGCCTTTGTTGGTTGGTTATTAATTTTTACCGCTATGCCAGCAGATAATGGTAACTCATCTAGTTGGTGTTTTATTTCTTGCTCTTTTCTTTTTATTGTTGCATGGATAGCCAGCGGTCTCGCCTTAGGCACAGGATTAGCATTATATTATGACCAGAGAAAAAAAAGGAAGAATCGTATGCCATCTATACCACTAGGATTGGGTTGTACAGTATAAAATTGCGTATTGAAAAAATATGTAGGGGTGATTTTAGTTTATAAGATCACCTTTTTATTTTTCAATTTTATCGTTTACCATTTGGTATTTCAATACCAGCAGTTTTATGTTGTATTAGTCAATAACTGTATAGTCACATTGTATATTTAATAACTGTAGATTATTTTCTTATTCGCGCGAATAAGAAAATAGTTTCATGACCAATGGATTAATGGGAAGGTATTTTTTATTTTGCCAAAACAACAAAAAAATGGTAAATTATATTTACCATGAAATATATTTTTACTGACAATTTAAAGGATTTTACAGGGCAGGAGGTGGCTTTACGCGGGTGGGCTAGTAATGTCCGATCCTCTGGTAAAATTTACTTTATTGAGTTGCGTGACGGCCAAGGTTGGGTGCAGGTGGTGGTCAGCGAGCAAGAAGTAGATAAAAAATCCTGGCAAATAGCCCAAAGTATAACTTTAGAATCATCTATCATAGTTTCCGGAGTAGTTTCTAAACATCCTAAAAAAGATGAATACGAATTGCAAGCCAAAAGTTTAACTTTAGTACAAAAATCCGAGGAATATCCCATTGGCAAAAAAGAGCATGGGCCTGATTTTTTATTAGACCATCGTCATTTATGGTTGCGCTCATCACGCCAATGGGCAATTCAGCGCGTGCGCAATACTATTATCAATGCGATTTATGAACATTTAAATAATGAAGGTTTTATTAAAATTGATTCGCCAATACTAACACCAACCTCGTGCGAAGGCACCACTACACTTTTCAAGATTGATTATTTTGACGAACCAGCTTACCTTACCCAATCAGGCCAACTTTATTTAGAAGCAGCTATTGCTTCATTTGGACGGGTATTTGATTTTGGTCCAACATTCCGCGCTGAAAAATCTAAAACCCGCCGGCACTTAACAGAATTTTGGATGATGGATGCGGAAATGGCTTTTGTGGAGCATGATGAGAATTTAAAAATCCAGGAAGAGTTGATTTCATTTATTGTTAACAAAGTTTTAACTGATAATAAAAAAGAGCTGGAAATTTTAGAACGCGACATTAAACCTTTGCAAAATATTAAGCCACCATTTTATAAAATTACTCATGCCGAAGCTATAAGTAAACTACGTCAGCAGGGGAGTGATATTAAAGATAATGATGATTTAGGTGCAGATGATGAAACTATTTTAACTAAAATGTATGACAAGCCGATTTTTGTGGAAAAATATCCAAGCAGTGTTAAAGCTTTTTATATGAAACGCGACCCAAAAGATCCTAGTCGCGTTTTGAACGCTGATTTATTAGCGCCCGAAGGTTATGGGGAAATTATTGGCGGTTCACAGCGCGAAGATGATTATGATGAACTTTTAAAGCGAATGAAAGAACATAAATTACCCATAGAGCCATTCCAATGGTATTTGGATTTAAGAAAATATGGCAGCGTGCCACATTCAGGTTTTGGTGTTGGCTTGGAGCGAGTTGTTGTTTGGATTTGTGGTTTAGCTCATGTTCGCGAAACCATCCCTTTTCCTAGATTATTAAATAGATTAAGACCATGAATCGCTGTCATTGCGATCCGCCTTGGGCGGAGAAACGATCTAACCAAATTGTCATTCCCGACTTGATCGGGAATCCAGAATATATTTTTCTAGATTCCCGCTGGCGCGGGAATGACACTAAAAAACTAAGACTTAACAAGTAGTGTTTAATTATATGAATCTAAGAAAATATCTTTTTACTTCATCAATCATTACCATTATCGCCATATTGTTTGTTTTATTCATCGTCGCTGGCTGTAGTGTGCTTTTAGAAAAGCAGGAAAATTTAAAAAAACAGAGTCAGCAAAATCCTATCAGCTCAACCGATACCTCCACCAGTTCGACTTCGCTCACTGCAGGTTGGCAAACCTACCGCAATGAACAGAATGGGTTTGAGGTGAAATATCCGCCATATTATGGTGTTGGCACAGGTCTTACTAGAGACCGCCGGACATATCCAATATTTGTTAACAACAAATATTATACCGAAACAAACCCTCCTAGTATAATCGGTTTAACTTTAGAATACGATCCACTTTTTTTGACAGCTTTTGAACGACAGTCTACTTTTTTTGATCGTCAGTATGAGAAAAATAGCTTGATTCAGATATTCTTTACCAATGGTGACGGGAGAAGAATTTACGCAACTTGTGCTTTATTTGCACCAACGAATGAAGAAAATAATGAAGTGTTTAATATTTGTAATCAAATCCTCTCCACCTTCAAATTCATTGA
>JBDRTU010000013.1:0-3487 GCA_043823825.1 Patescibacteria group bacterium | reverse complement strand
GCCAAGCGCTCCAAGGAATAGTGGGGTGCACGGTTTTACCACTGTGTTTTACCGCTTGGGTGATTGCGAATTCAGGATAACCGCCATAAGTAAAGGCGCGGACTAAAAGAAACCAATTATCGCGAGAAATTGGCGGTACCCGCTTATTAAATACACTTTCTAAATAATACCGCAAAGTTAACGCTCTTTGTTGTTCCAATGTTAAATTTCGTCTAGGCGCATTATATACATTAAGTGATGTCGGAGGTAGTGGGGTAGCTACTCCTAACACTATACCCTGATCAGTCGCCAAGGAATTGGTGCGAACATAACGCTTACTAGTAGTTACTCTTTTGCCTAAAATATCACGTGCATAAATTTCAAATTTATAAGTAGTACTAGATTTAAGGCCAATGATTGTTAAGCTGTGATCATAAGTGGACCAGCCCTCTTCCTCAACTTTTCCGGCCTTAGCGCCTTTAATCTCGGGCCAGTACTGAACATATCCTTTGGCCGGTCGGTTGGTGTGCCAAAGAAAAGTGATAGTGGTAGGTTCAATTAAAGGATCAGGAGAGCTAGCAGGAGCGATAGAATTTATTTCCAAATCGGTTTTATCTCCTTGGTCACTAGCAAAAGTTTGAACGGTAAAAGGCGCACTAACTCGTTCTACCCCATCTTTAGTTTTGGAACGGACACGATAGTAGTAACTGGTATTTTTCTTTAAACGAGTCATTGTAACCTCGTGTTCTGTCACCTGATTGCGGTTACTAGCGCTACGAGCACGCTTAAAATCGCTTAAACGATAATCATCAGTTGTCACAACTTCTAATTTACTATTAGCCTCTCGTGTTGTCTGCCACTGTATGGTCAAGGCAGTACCACCAACATAAGTGGCTCTGATATTACTAATGGTCAGCTCAATATTACTAGGCCAGTCAATAGTCTTAAAAGACTGATCGAACGATTCTACCCTTTCGACCTCGGTAGCCGCTACAACTTGGAAATGGTAGGTAATCTCATTTTTAAGATTACTCAATATTACTTGATGAAAAGTTGAACTTGCGCTGGTATCATCAGTAAATTGAGTATAGGTAGTAGTGGTACCATAATAAACTCTGCCTCGAGTTACTTGACTAGTATTCCAACTAATCTTTACTTGGTGATTATCCAAAATATCAACATTGATATTTCGGATATATAAATTACCCCCTTGTGCCAAGTTAGGCAAGGCTGAAATTACCAATAAGGCAATAATTAATAAGCGTTTAGCTTTATTCATAAAACAGCTCATCCTATCATAACTAGTAAATAATGTCAAGCTCACGGTCTCTACAGGCGCAAATGCGACAAGTATTCTTTAGGACTTTGTAAATTAAGGGATAAATGAGGTCTTTGGTTATTGTAAAACTCCATAAATTGATTAACTTTAGCTTGTGTGGCTAGGAGGTCGGTTTTCCGGTACTTCATCCAACCAAGACACTCCTTTCTAAGCGTTCGATTAAACGATTCGATATATGACTGTTCATTCTTCTTGTAAGGACGAGCGGTTCTGATTCGATTGCAATGACTTTTAGCCTCTTGGTTCCATTAAGCCTTGAATTCTGATCCACCATCGCGTTGCAGCATGTCTGAGAATTGAAAGTAGTTCATTTGTTGTTTTAAAGCTTCTAATCCATCTTTAGCTTCCAGACCTGGGCGTATCACCACATAAGCTTCTCTGGTAAAGATATCGATGCTGGTGAAGGCAAATAGTTCGCCAAGGTCTATGGTGTCATATTGGATAACTTCTCGTTGTTTGGAAGCTTTAGGCACAGGACCACACACTTGGTTTTTCTTCCATTTACTCCGTAATTCATACTTTTCCCCTAGAATCTGGTAGATGGTGGCTACTGATATCTTAACTTGATAATCGCGCCACAGCCAGTATTTGATTTTCTCGCCAAAACAATTATGATATTTTTCTCGAATGGTATATATTCTAGCTTTGATTACGGGATCAGTTTTTCTTCTCTGGCGTCGGCCTTTCTTGGCCCGCTTGTACTTACGCAAGAATCCTTTAATTCCCCTTAACTTGATCTGTTTAATCCAACGGTAAACAGTGGCTCGATGCTTGCCAATTTTAATAGCAATATCATCTGGGTGGACTTGGGGTTTGTAGAGCACCCAAGCATGCTCTATGAGTGATATGCTTTGCATAGCGACGAATGATGTTAATTTTAGGCGATCTTACTTACCTAAAGTTTATCATTTGTCGCATATTTAATTAGAATTGTGCAGCTCTTTAGCTTGAACTTTAAGGTAGGCTTTTTTAATTGTACCAGGTACCATATACTATATAAACGCTATGATGCTAATTTTAGGTATTGAAACATCTTGTGACGAAACAGCCGCGACAGTTTTAGAGATTAATTCTCGCCGGCTAAAATTGCGAGCTAATAAAGTAGCCTCACAAACTTCTTTGCATAAAAAATGGGGCGGGGTGGTGCCGGAATTGGCGGCCCGTAGGCACAGTGAAACAATTATTCCCCTAATTGAACAGGCTTTGAGTCAAGCGAAAATAAAATTAGCTGCTTTGGATCTAATTGCTGTTACCCAAGGCCCAGGGCTCATTACTGCGTTGCAGGTTGGCGTGGAAACTGCCAAAACCTTAGCTTGGACTTTAGCTAAACCTTTAATTGGAGTTAATCATATTGCCGGACACTTAGTCAGCCCCTTTCTCACCATTGGTTCTTGGCCACTCGCCACTCGTAAAACTACTTTCCCGGCAGTAGCTTTAGTAGTTTCTGGTGGTCACACGGAATTACATTTAATAAAAAAATTGGGGGCGCAAAAATTACTTGGGAGAACACTAGATGATGCTGCGGGCGAGGCTTTTGATAAAGTAGCAAAAATGCTCAAACTACCTTATCCAGGTGGCCCACAAGTGGCAAATAGAGCCATACAGGGCGATCCAACGGCCTTTACCTTTCCTAGACCTATGATTTTGAGCCCAAACCTTAACTTCAGCTTTGCCGGCCTTAAAACCTCTGTGCTTTATACCCTAAAAAAACTGCAAGGAACGACGAGTGATACCACCCTATGGGTGATATCCCGTAGGGACAAACTAAAGGCTGATATATGTGCTTCTTTTGAACGTGCTGCAATTGATGTTTTAGTTTCTAAAACAATCCAAGCAACTAAACAAACAAAAGCTAAAACTGTACTGCTAGCAGGTGGCGTTTCTGCTAATCAACTTTTACGAAAAAAAATGGCTCAAGCAGTAAAGCTATTGCCTCAAACAAAGCTCTTAGCTTCTCCTTTAGAATTTACAGGTGATAACGCGGCTATGATCGCGCTGGCGGGTTATATTGAAGCAAAGCAAAACGGCTTAAAAAAATATCAAAATACTTGGCAAAAAATTAATGCTAACGCCAATTGGGAATTATGGTAATTTTAGAATTATGAAGCAAAAATTAAGAATCAAGAACACTAAAAATGCTACGGAAACCATGAAGCTGGGACAACAACT
>JBDRTU010000012.1:0-14403 GCA_043823825.1 Patescibacteria group bacterium | reverse complement strand
ATGATTTGCCATTCTTTGGAAGAGCTGGGTTTTAGTTGTGGCTTAATTTCAACTGCTACTATTAAAATTGG
Source organism: Patescibacteria group bacterium (assembly GCA_043823825.1). Lineage (GTDB taxonomy): Bacteria > Patescibacteriota > Patescibacteriia > Veblenbacterales > UBA10138 > JBDRTU01. Next base: position 14,332 of record JBDRTU010000012.1, on the reverse strand, counting down.
CGAGCGCATCTGGCTTAATGATTTAAAAATGACCATGCCTGGGCGTCTCAAACTACAACGATATTTGCGGCAGATGGTTAAAGCAGGCAGTAAGTATGCTGTGGTAGAAACTTCATCCGAAGGTATTGCCCAGTGGCGACATCTAGGCATTAACTATGATGCTGCGATCTTCACTAACTTAACACCTGAACATTTAGAGACTCATGGCAGTTGGGAAAATTATGTAGAAGCCAAGCTGAAGTTGTGGGCCAGCCTAGGTCGGTCAAGAAAAAAAACCACAAAGCATTCGGGTTCTATTCCTAAAGTAAGTGTGATTAATGGCGATGATCCTTCTTGCTTGAAGTTTTTAAAGTTTCGAGCTGAGCAAAGCTACTTATATACCATTAAAATAAAAAATCAAATTCCTGGCTGGCAGTTGGTTAAGGCTACTATAGTGTCAAGCAGTTCTCGGGAAATAAAGTTTGAGGTGAGTGGTATACCGTTTGTACTTAAACTGGGCGGAATTTTTAATGTCTATAATGCTTTGGCAGCAACCACCTATTTACTAAGTCAAGGTTTTACTTTAGCCGAAGCGGCACGCGCTTTAAAAACTTTTCCCGGCGTGCCAGGTCGGTTGGAATTTATTGAAACGGGCCAACCCTTCAAAGTAGTAGTAGATTATGCTCATACGCCTGAATCTTTAGAAGCTGTTTATCAAACCTTAACTATTAACCAAGTGAAAAATAAATTAATTGCTGTGTTAGGATCTTGCGGCGGTGGGCGCGATAAAGATAAACGTTCTAAGCTAGGCGCTTTAGCTGGTCAGTATGCTGATTATGTTATTGTTACTAATGAAGACCCTTATGATGAAGATCCTCAAACAATTATTGAAACAGTTGCCCAAGGCGTTGTGGGTGTTGGTAAAGAAATGGGAAAAAATTTATGGAAAGTTTTGGATCGCCGGCAAGCAATTACTCAAGCTTTAGGCTTAGCTAAACCCGACGACACTGTCGTCATCACTGGAAAAGGATCAGAGCAGTGGTTAGTAACTAGGCAAGAAAAAGTTTCTTGGGATGATCGGCAAGTTGTAAAAGAAGAAATTAAAAAATTATTAGCAATAAAGTAAGATTTGATATTATAATAAGGAAAGGAGTTGTGGATAACTTTTGCAAGAATAAGCTTAGTTATTAGGATTTTTTATAACTTGACAAGTACAATGATAATTGTTACACTCTTAACTACTTGTTTTTGTTAATATTTGTCCCGGCCGGGGGCGATAAACTCACGACTTTAAATCATTAAGCCATAACCTATCAGGCATTTTTATTAGTGGATATTTTCTCCATTAAGTAAATTATAAATTACTCTTTCCTTATTTGCTAAAAGCTATCGGAAGGAGCATTTTTTGTGTCAAGCGATTCTTCAATTTTACGTAACCGTAAACTATTTACCGAGGTTAAGGATGCTATTCCTTTACCCGATTTACTATCGGTACAGAAAGATTCTTACCAATGGTTTTTTACTGAGGGGTTAAAAGAATTGTTTGATGAAGTTTCGCCGATTAAAGATTTTATTGGTCGCGACTTAGAACTTTATTTTTTAGATTATTTTTTGGACGAGCCTAAGTTTGATGAAATTTCAGCTCGTGCTAAAAACATTACTTACGAGTCGGCCCTCCGAGTTAAAACTCGTTTAGTCAATAAACGGACAGGCGAAATTAAAGAACAAGAAGTTTATCTGGGCGACTTTCCAATTATGACCGGCCGCGGCACTTTTGTGATCAATGGTATTGAGCGGGTAGTGGTGTCGCAGCTAATTCGGTCGGCTGGTGTCTTTTTTACCTCCGAGCAAGCACGTGGTCGGCGCTATTATGGTGCCAAAATTATTCCTAACCGCGGCGCTTGGTTAGAATTTGAAACTGACCCTAATAATGTAATTTGGGTAAAGATTGATCGCAAACGCAAAGTGTCGGCAACTGCTTTGTTGCGATCTTTTGGTTATGTCAGCGATGAATCGATTATTGAACTTTTTAAAGAAGTTGATACCAATACCGAAAATAAGCACATTGAGGCGTCGTTAGCCAAAGACATTTCTCACAATGAAGGCGAGGGTTTAAAAGAAGTTTACAAGCGCATTCGCCCTGGTGATTTAGCGACAGTAGAAAATGCTAGACAGTTAATTCACAACATGTTTTTTAATTTTGCCCGTTACGATTTCGGGCGAGTTGGGCGTTACAAGTTGAACAAGCGTTTTGGTTTTAATTTGCCGATCACTAAAGAAACTAGGATTTTGCGGCCTGAGGATTTAGTAGTGATCATTAAAGAAATAATTAATTTGAACAACAGTCAAACCGAGCCAGACGACATTGATCACTTAGGTAACCGCCGAGTTAGGGCAGTGGGAGAATTAGTACAAAATAAATTCCGTGTTGGTTTGGCAAGATTAGAGCGCATTATTAAAGACCGTATGTCTACTTTAGATATTACTACACTTACGCCCAACCAGCTCATTAATGCGCGGCCGATCATTGGTGCGATTAAAGAGTTTTTCATGTCGTCACAACTTTCCCAATTCATGGATCAAACTAACCCCTTATCCGAGTTGGAGCATAAACGTCGTTTATCAGCTATGGGTCCGGGGGGGCTCTCGCGCGAACGAGCAGGTTTTGATGTACGCGATGTGCATCGCACGCATTACGGCCGAATTTGTCCAATTGCCACACCTGAAGGGCCAAACATTGGTTTAGTGGGTCATTTAGCGTCTTATGCCCGTGTTAATAACTATGGTTTTATCGAAACCCCTTTCCGACGAGTAATACATGATTTGCAAAATGACCCCCAAGTATTAGTGGGAGAAATTTTGCGCGAGGATATTAAGGATGGTGAGGGGAAAGTGGTGGCATCCAAAGACAGTAAAATTACTTCTGAAATATCTAAAATCATAAAACAACTTCCTTTAAGCCAAGTACCAGTTAAGCCGCGGGTGACTGACGAGATTGTTTGGTTAGACGCCTTTGAGGAAGAGCGGAATGTGACCACTGCGGCCACTACACCAATTAATGAGCAAGGGTATTTTTTACGTGACCGCGCTGAAGTAAGAGAATGGGGCGAGCCAACCTATGATTATGTATGGAAGGTGGATTATATGGATGTTTCCCCTAAACAAATTGTTTCCATTACTACTTCTTTAATTCCCTTTTTAGAACATGATGACGCCGTACGTGCTTTGATGGGCACCAACATGCAACGGCAGGCCGTGCCTTGTATTAAACCAGAAGCACCAATTGTTGGCACGGGGGTGGAACAAAAAGCCGCTCGCGATTCGGGGCAAGTGGTGTTAGCGGAAACAGCTGGCGAAGTAGTAGAAGTACAATCTGACCAAATTGTGATACAGGGCAGGGGAGATCAACAGGTGTATCAATTAGGTAAGTTTGTGCGTTCCAATGCTTCCACTTGTATGAACCAGCGTCCCCTAGTAACCAAGGGGATGAAAGTGGAAGTGGGTGATGTTTTAGCCGACGGCGCCGCCACCGACCGAGGCGAATTAGCTTTGGGTCAAAATATGTTAGTAGCTTACTTAGCTTGGGAAGGCGGAAATTATGAAGATGCGGTATTAATTTCTGATCGTTTGGTACGAGAGGATAAATATAGTTCTATTCATATTGAAAATTATTCCATTGATATTCGTGATACTAAATTAGGGCCCGAGTTGGTAACGCGAGACATCCCTAATGTGGGTGAAGAAAAATTAAAGTACTTAGATGCGGAAGGTATAGTAATGATCGGCGCCGAAGTTTCTTCGGGCGATATTTTGGTGGGTAAAATTACACCCAAAGGAGAAACTGAACTATCAGCCGAGGAAAAATTATTACGCGCGATTTTTGGTGAAAAGGCTAAAGATGTCAGGGATTCTTCAATGTACTTAGAACATGGTGAGCATGGTAAGGTGGTAGATATAAAAGTTTTTTCGCGTCAGAATGGTGATCGTTTGCCTTCGGGCGTGATCAAGACTATTCAGGTATCGGTAGCACAACTCAGGAAGATTCAAGTGGGGGATAAAATGGCGGGCCGTCATGGTAATAAAGGTGTGGTATCAAAGATTGTACCGCAAGAGGATATGCCTTTTATGGCCGATGGTACGCCCGTGGATGTAATTTTAAATCCGTTGGGTGTGGCTTCTCGTATGAATATAGGGCAAATTTTGGAAGCGCATTTAGGATTAGCCGCCAAAATTTTAGGCTATTTTGTGGCTACACCAGCTTTAGACGGTGTACCAGAAGAAATGATTAAACGAGAATTAGAAAAAAGTAAACAACCAGCCGATGGCAAGGTCGTGCTTTATCATGGTCGTACCGGTGAACCGTTTAGTCATAGAGTAACGGTTGGTTGGTCATATTTATTAAAACTTAATCACATGGTGGAAGATAAAATCCACCAACGTTCCATTGGTCCTTATTCTTTAGTGACCCAACAACCTTTGGGTGGCAAAGCTCAGTTTGGTGGTCAGCGTTTTGGCGAAATGGAAGTGTGGGCCTTAGAAGCTTATGGTGCGGCTCATACTTTACAAGAGATTTTAACAATTAAATCTGATGACGTGCCAGGTCGTTCCAAAGCTTACGAGTCAATTATCAAAGGTGAACCAATTCGCAAGCTCAATGTACCAGAATCTTTTAATGTTTTGGTTCGGGAATTAAAGGGTCTAGGTTTAGAAGTAGAATTACTTAAAGGCGGCAAACCAATGACTAAACCTAAAACAATTAATGAGACAGTTAATAAGGAGTATAAACATGACTAGCGCGTTTCCAGAAAAAGAACAGTGGCAGGGTAATGATTTCGATGCCATTCGCCTGCGTCTAGCTTCTCCCGAGGAGATAGAAAAATGGTCGTACGGTGAGGTAACCAAACCAGAAACTATTAACTATCGCACGCAAAAGCCAGAAAAAGAAGGATTGTTTGATGAACGAATTTTTGGTCCGACTAAAGATTGGGAATGTTATTGTGGTAAATACAAACGTGTTCGGCATCGAGGCATTATTTGCGATAAATGTGGTGTCGAGGTGACGCGTTCGGTGGTTAGACGTGAACGTTTTGGCCATATCAAGTTAGCGGCACCAGTTTCTCATATTTGGTTTTTAAGAGGAGTACCTTCCAAGATAGGTTTAGTTTTAGGTTTGTCAGTTCAGGATTTAGAAAAAGTAATATATTTTGCTTCCTTTATTATTACGGCGGTTGATGAGGAAAAGAAAAAACAATTATTAGATCAGGTGAATGAGGAATACAAGGCCAAGCGTAAATCAATTGAAGCCGAGTTTCATAAAACAGCAACTCCCAACACTAAGGCCACCAAAAAAGCGAGTGAAGAAAAGAATATCGCCGCTCTGAAGGCTGAGCGTTTGGCTAAGCTAGAGGAAGCTGTCGAAATTGCTAAAAAGGAACTTAAAGCGTTGAAGGTGATGGAAATAATTTCCGAGAATCAGTATCAAGATTTGTCTTTAAAGTATGGCCAAGTCTTTGAGGCTGGTATCGGGGCGGAGGCCTTGCGTCAATTACTAGAAGAGTTGGATTTAGACAAAGAGATTTCTCGCTTAAAGAAAGAACTAGCAGAGCCCGAAGCGATGCGCAATAAAAAATTAGTGCGGCGATTAAAGCTTTTTAATCACTTAAAATCCGTTCGTCTTAAACCATCTTGGATGATTATGACAGTGTTGCCAGTGATCCCTCCTGATTTACGACCAATGGTGCAGTTAGATGGCGGTCGTTTTGCAACCTCAGATTTGAATGATTTATATCGGCGTATTATTAACCGCAATAATCGATTAAAGCGTTTGACTGAGTTAAATGCCCCCGAAGTTATATGCCGTAATGAAAAACGCATGTTGCAAGAAGCGGTTGACGCGCTGATTGATAACGGCGCGCGTCATGGTAAAACAGTTACCGCTTCCACAGGTCAAAGGCGCATGCTTAAATCAATCGCTGATATTTTAAAGGGCAAGCAAGGACGGTTCCGACAAAATTTATTGGGTAAACGTGTTGACTATTCAGGCCGCAGCGTGATTGTAGTTGGACCGCGTTTAGAACTTAATCAGTGTGGTTTGCCCAAAATGATGGCTTTAGAATTGTTTAAGCCTTTTGTGATTTCTAAACTTATTGAACGTGAATATGTTCATAATGTCAGGAGCGCTAACCGTTTAATTGAGTCTAAATCTGCCGAGGTATGGGATATTTTAGAAGAAATAGTTAAGGGATCTTATGTACTACTTAATCGCGCACCTACTTTACACCGCTTAGGTATTCAAGCTTTTCAGCCAGTATTAATAGAAGGTAAAGCGATCCAAATTCATCCTTTAGTTTGCCCTGCTTTTAACGCGGATTTTGATGGCGACCAAATGGCCGTACATGTACCCATCACCGAAGAGGCTAAATGGGAAGCTAAAGAAATTATGTTGTCGGGTAGAAATTTACTAAAACCCGCTACTGGACAGCCCATTGTTTCACCTCACCAAGACATGATTTTGGGTTGTTATTATATGACTAAAATGACCGAGTCTCGGGGCTTGCCCAAGATTTTCGTTAATTTTAACGAGGCGATTATGGCTTGGCAAACAACTCATATTACTTTAACTGAGCAGGTTAAGGTAAGACACCAGAGCAAGCTAATTGAAACTTCAGTGGGAAGAATTTTATTTAACAACATTCTGCCGACAGAATTGCAGTTTCACAACGAGACCATGACCTCAAAAGGTTTAAAGAATTTAACCGCCCGCGTCTTAGAGCTTAAGGGCACTGAAGTGGCAGCGTATCTGGCTGATAAAATAAAGGAAGTGGCTTTTCGCCATTTAACCGAGTCGGGTTTATCGTGGGGGATGGCTGATTTACCCGAACTGCAACAACGAGGTGAATTATATTACGCCGCCGATAAGCAAGTGGCGTCAATTGAGGATCAATATGATCAAGGTTTATTAACTATCGACGAAAGGCATATCAAAATTGTGGAAATTTGGGCCCATGTCAAAGAGCAAGTTACACAATTGTCACGCAAAACACTAGACCCCTTGAGCCCAGTTTTTGCTATGATTGAATCTGGTGCCAGAGGTTCTTGGGCGCAGCTCACTCAAATGATGGGGATGAAAGGATTGGTGACCAATCCGGCTGGCGAAACTATTGAATTGCCGGTTAAAGGAAATTTTAAAGAAGGTTTCGATGTATTGGAGTATTTTATTTCTACTCACGGTACTCGAAAGGGTCTGAGCGATACTGCTCTCCGTACCTCTAACGCTGGTTATTTAACGCGACGTTTAATTGATGTGGCTCAAGATATAGTTATTCGCGAGGAAGATTGCGGCGACAAAGAAGGGTTGGTATGGACTAGTGGCGAGAGTAGCGAGGCTGGTGATAGTTTAGGGGAGAGGGTGAAAGGTAGGTTTACGGTGGAAACCGTTAATAATCCTAAGACTAACGAGGTAATAGTAAAGAAGGGCGAGTTGATTAATAGTGAACAAGCAAAGTTAATTGATAGTACTAGTGTTCCCTTAGTGCATATCCGCTCCAACTTAATCTGTAAAACCAAACGCGGTTTATGCCAAAAATGTTATGGTTGGGATTTGGGCTTTAATAGAGTAGTTGCTCAAGGTACCGCCGTTGGCATTATTGCCGCTCAATCAATTGGCGAGCCAGGCACACAATTAACTATGCGCACTTTCCATACTGGTGGCGTTGCTTCGGTTGAAGATATTACACAAGGTTTACCACGAGTAGAAGAAATATTTGAAGCCCGCCCAATTCGTAAACCCGCCGTGTTGGCAGAGTTTGATGGTCAAGTAGAAGTAGTGGCGCGGGGACGCCAAAAAGTAATTATTTTACATCACCTTGGTGTTACCGAAGAAACTTATCATCTCAGTCGTTATGCGGGAGCAAATGTTTTAGTGAAAAATGGTGCTAAGGTGACAACACAAACTCCATTAATGAAAACAGCAGAAGGTGGCGAAGTAAAAGCGCAAGCGCCGGGTGTGGTAGAATTGTCTGATCGGCAACTCATAGTTAAAGGCGAAGGTGAGGTAGTTAAAGAATTACTAGTTCCTCTAGGTTTTGCGGTTTGGGTAAAAGACGGCGACAAGGTTAAAAAAGGCCAACAGCTTTCGGAAGGGCCAATTGATTTAGCCCAGTTGTATCAGTTAACGGATGTCGAGATAGTGCAAAAATATATTTTACGCGAAATTCAGTATATTTATTCACTTCAAGGGCAAAAATTGAATGATAAACATGTTGAGATTATCATTCGTCAAATGTTTTCTCGCTTCTATGTGACCGAAGCAGGTGATACTGAATTATTACCCGGTGAAATAGTGAGCGTCGCCTTATTTGAAGAAGCCAATGACAAAGTAAAGAAAAAAGGGAAATTAGCATTAGGTGATCGGGTCTTGTTAGGAGTAACCAAATCATCACTTTCCACTGATAGTTTCCTTTCAGCCTCTTCCTTTCAAGAAACAGCACGAGTACTAATCGACGCCGCTGTAACTGGTAAAGTGGATGATCTACGCGGATTAAAAGAAAATGTTATTATTGGACGCTTAATTCCTGCTGGCACTGGTTATGGTGATTTACAAACAGAGATCACTAAAGATATGGCAATAATTAATAAAGAGCGGGAAGAAGCACGAGCACTTCGTGAAGAAGAACAAGCGGCGCTTGCCGCTCAGGCCCGAGCGATGATGGCCGAACTAGCTGTGCAGGTGACTGAGCCAGTTAGTGGCGCGGCTACTGACTCAGCAACAGAAGAGTAATTTTTTCATTGACGTTAAATCCGTTCCGATACTGATCGGGACGGATTTTTAAATATGCTATACTTTTATTATGAGTGTTTTAGGAGTGCGGCATTACAATTTGGGATTGGTGTTTAAAAAAGTGCCAAGGCCAATTAAGATGATGGCTTTGGTGATGTTTTTTTTCTCATTTGGTTGGGGTTTTATTGATCCTTGGTGGGCTATTTATATTGAAAAGATTACTAATAGCTTCTGGTTAACTGGCGTGGTATTGGCGCTTTTTGGTTTTACAGGATTGCTAGTTTCCTTTCCACTGGGGCAAGCGATCGATCGCTTTGATCATAAACAAATAATTAGATGTTCATTGGTTCTATATTTAATAGTTGCTGCACTTTACTTTGCCGCTGGCTATCTAAACTCCGTTCCCTTATTAATTGTTGCAGTGTTAATTAATGGCATCAGTTCCATAATGATTTATGAAACCAGCCAAGCTTATGTTGATCATAATTACAAGGGAGATAAATCTTATAATTACTCATTTTATCTTTCCTTAGATGCGCTAGGCTTTATCCTTGGTACTTTTTTAGTGTTGGCGGTAGTCACCTGGTGGCCGCTTTATTATGGTTATTTAGTAGTCTTTTTATTTATCTTACTCAATCTTTTAGTAGAAAGACGTTTACCACCAACTACCAAAACTCAATCAAGTTATTGGAAACTGACAAAAGAGCTGTTTAGCAGTAAGCTATTGGGTAAAGCTATTAAAGCTTTGCCTCATTATTCTAGCTTTTTTTACCTTCAGATAGTGATAATTTTTACTCTCTGGTTTGTCAATTTTGGTTTTTTATTGTTTATACCGTTGTTTGGATTAGAGCAGAATTTAAGTCTAATTCAAATAGGTTTGGTAGCCATCTTTTTTCAACTGCCACAATTTTTGGCTGTTTATTATGCAACTACCCTAAAGAAACTGGCTAAAAAATATGTGATCGCGATATTTTTTGGACTAATGACTGGTTTGTTGCTACTTTTTTTTACAATCCACACTCAAACTATTTTTTATTTAGTCAGCTTTTTATTGTCTTCGGCTATTGTGATTTTAGATATCACAGTGCGGCCAGTAATCTTTTACTTATCGCCTGATCACTTAGAAGGCGAAGCAGCATCTATCACTAAAGTAGCTGAAAAAACAGCTACCGTTCTAGCACCAATTATAGTTGGTTTACTGGCAAGTTTGGCTAGCTTTAAAGTTTCTTATTTATTGTTTGCCGTTATGGCTTTTATTGTTGGTTGGGTAGCTTTCCACTTTTATCATGGTTACCAACCTAAAATCCATGCCCCTCATCAGTTAACTAAATTATCCAAACGTTTGGCTAGTTAGTATCCAAGGCTTTTTTTTGCTACAATAACAGGGTAGTTATGTCTATTTTATTTGGGAAAAGGTCTAGAAAAATCAAAGTTAAAGATGGCGATTTAAGGAGCGGAAGAAGAAAGCTTAAAACAGAAACTAAGCACGGTTTGTTAGTGCTGTTTTTATTTACTCTCAGTTTTATTTTACTACTGGCTTTAGCTCAGCTAGCTGGTCCGTTGGGTCAATGGCTGCACCGCGCTTTACATTGGTTTGCTGGTTCGGCTGGTTGGGTAATACCTTTTGTGCTTTTAAGTTTAGCTTATGCCTTAATGCAGCCAGAGTTCAGATTTCGCACTCATCATTTACTAGGTTTAATAATGATTGCTTTGGGTGCTACTGGTTTATTACATACCGGTTCGCGTGCGTCTGACGGTTGGGAGCAGATCACTAGTGGTGTGGGAGGAGGCTTGCTAGGCTATTTAGCCTTTATGCCGCTTTTCAAAATATTAGGCCTATGGGCTAGCGTCTTGCTTTTAGTGGCCTTAGTAATTGGCGGCATCTTAGTACTATTTGAAACCTCGCTTAAGAACTTACTATCGCCTTTAACTTTTATTGGTAAAGGATTAGCCAGTTTGTTTTCCCGAACAAGGGTAACGCCTGAAGAAGAGCCAAAAATTGACCAAGGCGATCAGGCGTTAGACGAGGAGGTTGAAGATGGGCAGCTAAGCGTAAAAAAATTATCTAAACTAGTACCCACTTTTAAATCACGCGCTACCAAGATTACTACCCCAACCCAAGAGCCATTACTTAAAGTAAGAACGAGTAAGCGAAAAATTGATATACCAATAGAGCTTTTAAAGACGGCCTCTGGAAAGCCAACTAGTGGCGATATTAAAGTACAAATGGAAAAAATAAAACAAGCCTTGGCGAATTTTGGTATTGAAGTGGAAATGGGTGAAGTTAGTGTTGGTCCTACTGTTACTCAATACACTCTTAAACCAGCCGAAGGGGTAAAATTAGCCAACATTACTTCTTTGGCCAATGATTTAGCCTTAGCCTTGGCTGCGCATCCTATTCGTATAGAAGCGCCTATCCCTGGCAAAGCTTTAGTTGGTATTGAGGTGCCTAACGAGGCAGTGGCCACAGTTGGTTTAAGAGAAATTCTAGAAAGTGATCCTTTTAAAAAACGCCGCTCTAATTTAACTGTGTCGTTGGGGAAAGATGTAGCTGGAAAACCCTGGGTTGCAGATCTAGAGAGTATGCCTCACTTACTAATAGCCGGGGCGACCGGTTCGGGGAAATCAGTGTGTATCAACAGTATGTTAATTTCGTTGCTTTATACTAATTCACCAGATGATTTGAAATTAATTATTATTGACCCTAAACGGGTTGAACTTACGTCTTATAACGAGGTACCGCATTTATTAACTCCTGTAATTACTGAAATAGACAAAACTATTAATGCCTTAAAATGGGTGGTAGCCGAGATGGATCGTCGCTATCAAACTTTAGCTCAGGCTGGTAAAAGAAATATTACTGCCTTTCAGCAAGACGGCGGTGATATGCCCTATATTGTCGTAGTAATCGATGAGTTGGCTGATTTAATGTCGGTCGCAGCCAACGATGTAGAGGCAGCGATTATCAGATTAGCACAAATGGCTCGCGCTGTTGGTATTCACTTAATTGTCGCAACCCAGCGCCCTTCGGTGGATGTAATTACTGGTTTAATCAAGGCTAATATTATTAATCGTATTGCTTTTGCGGTAGCCTCAGGCATTGATTCTCGCACTATTATTGATGTTAGCGGTGCTGAAAAACTATTAGGCAAGGGTGATTGTTTATATTTATCACCTCAACTTTCCAAACCCAAGCGTTTGCAGTGCGCCTTGGTTAGTGATGGTGAGATTGAGCGGATTGCTAGTTTTTTAAGCAGTAAGCAAAAGACAGAATTTAATGCCGCGATCGTTACTAAAGCCGTTGGCGGTTTATTGTCTGTTTCAGGCGAGGGAGATGACCTTTTTGACGAAGCTAAGGCTTTAGTAGTCAGGGCGGGTAAAGCTTCTGCCTCGCTGTTACAGAGGCGTTTGCGAGTGGGTTATGCGCGAGCGGCCAGGCTACTTGATTTATTAGAGGAAGCTCAAATTATCGGGCCAGGAGAAGGTGCCAAGCCACGCGATGTATTACTTGATCAAGAAAGTTATGAAGCAGAGGTAACGAAAAGTTTAGGCGAGCCAGAGATTATTGAACCAGAAACTGTTGCCAAGGAAGAAGTAGAAGAGGTAGACGATAAAGAACCAGAAACCGAAGTGGAACTAGAGCAAGAAGAGGAAGAAAAGTTAGAGTAAATGTCTGTTATTTAAAACTAGTAAATTTCGCCACTTTTTTAAAAAATGGCACAAAAACCGAGGCTTCGGTCTCCGCTCAAGACGCACATAAGGACATAACACGCGCCAGCATAACGCTCGTTCGGGTTCCAGGTTGTTACCGAGAGCTCCAACAGGGCCGCAGTATCGTTACAAACTTTGACATTTCAATTTTGAACTTTGAGTTATAATTTATGAGTCGTTTTAATACCAAATCATTGGGCGTTGTTTTATCTTTTGGGGAAGTCTTGCGCACATCTCGCCAAGAACATGGGTTTAGTTTGAAGCAAATTGGCTGGCGCTTAAAAATTCCCGAGCGGTATTTACAGGCCTTAGAAGAAGAAAGCTTTCATTCCTTGCCTGCCGGCAGTTACGGCCGCTATTTTTTGCGAGAGTATGCTCAATTTTTAAAATTACCAGTGGAGCCGTTGCTTAAAGAATATGATGAGAGAGCGCACTATTTTGAGCGCGCCCAACCCACCCGACCAATCCGGGAACCACGTTTTAAGCAGTTACCAGTTAAATGGTTGGCGCTTGGCATTTTAGCCGTAGCATTAGTAAGCTATTTAGCGATTGAAGCCAGAAGGCTATTTTTACCACCACCTTTTGAGTTGATTAATCCGCCTACTAATATAGTAGTTGATTCTTTAAGCATAACTCTTAATGGCGTGACCAAAGCTGGTACTACTGTTTTACTCAACGGTGAACGAGTGGCAGTGGGGGAAGATGGTTATTTTACCCAAGATGTAACCTTACAGCCGGGATTAAATACCATTACCATTTCTGCTCGCCGAGCTTATAGTAAGCCGGTGACGATGACAAGGGAAATTTTAGTACAGAATCTTCCCAAGACCGATAACCTTTGATATAGTTAAATAATCTATCTATGACTGTAGCAACTAGTAAATCTAAAGATGAATCTTCTGAGCGTTCTAAAGCCGCTAATTTAGCTATTGAACAAATACGGGAGCGTTTTGGTGAAGGGGCGATAATGAAACTGGGGGAAGCTCATGCCATGGCAGTGGATGCCATACCAACCGGTTGTCTTTCTTTAGATATTGCTTTGGGCGTGAGTGGGGTACCTCGCGGTAGAGTAGTAGAAATATTTGGCGCTGAAGCTTCGGGTAAAACCACACTTACTTTACATATTATTTCTGAATTACAGAAAATGGGTGGATTGGCAGCTTTTATTGATGCCGAGCATGCCTTGGACCCGGTTTATGCTAAAAAAATTGGAGTAAAAATTGATGATCTGTTGCTTTCTCAACCAGATACTGGCGAACAAGCACTAGACATTGTGGAGACTTTGGTTCGCTCTAACGCTGTGGATGTGATTGTGATTGACTCGGTTGCAGCTTTAACACCAAAGGCAGAAATCGAGGGTGATATGGGAGATAGGCATATGGGCCTGCAGGCGCGCTTGATGAGCCAAGCATTACGTAAATTAACAGCCATTATTTCTAAATCCAAAACAGTAGTAATTTTCCTCAACCAAACGCGCATGAAAATTGGTGTCTTTTTTGGTAATCCCGAAACTACTACCGGTGGCATGGCTTTGAAATTTTATTCTTCTGTGCGGGTAGAAGTGAGGCGGATCGGTCAAATTAAGCAGGGTGACAAGGTTCTTGGCAGCCGCGTCAGGGCTAAAGTGGTAAAAAATAAAGTAGCACCACCATTTCAAGTGGCTGAGTTTGATATTATGTATAACGAGGGGATTTCACTATCGAGTGACTTAATAGATGCAGGTTTGCAGTATGATGTTCTAACTAAGAGTGGTAATACTTTAAGTTTAGGAGAAACTAAACTAGGAGTGGGGCGTGAACAAGCTCGCCAGTTTTTAAAGGATAATCAAAAAGTGGCAAAGGAAATTAGTGAAGCAGTTTGGCA
>JBDRTU010000011.1:0-7746 GCA_043823825.1 Patescibacteria group bacterium | reverse complement strand
GCATAAGGACCATTCATTTCCCACTTGGCTTTAATAATCGGAGCAGCGCCTGCGCCCTGATCGCGGTTAAGCAAGGTGTTAACATTGCCATTAGCCGAAGTCACCGAAGCGCTCATACCAACTACTACCAAGGAGAAAACTGTTATTAATGATAATGTTTTCATTACATTTTTCATAACTTATTCCTTTCTTAAATTCTTAATTTAAGATTAATCTGGTAACTTGCCCCATTCAGGAAAACTTCTTCAGTTTCCTGCCCTCCTAGGGCTCATTATTCCCTGTCCTCGTGTTCCGGGATCGGGAAAGTTACCGTTTTGCGCTTTTCCGTTTTAAACTCGACCTTTGGAAAAGTGTTTTATCTAAAAGTACTTTAAAGTACTTGCTAGATTTTAAAGTTATTCGCAACTAGAACTGATATCAGCCAGAATTTGAGACAGATCATCAAAGTCGCCCGCGTCAAAATAATGAGCAGCGCTGGTTGCAATATTATTTTTTAAGTACAGGGTTGTATCAGGATCAGTGCCCACCCCTACCACATATATAGTAATGCCGGCTGCTTTGGCATTGTTGGCTTCAATAATAGCCAGCGCCCGGGCAGTAGCCACATTAGTAGGTTGGTTAGGATTGCCGTCAGTAATAATAATCATATAATCGGGCACTGCCGGCCGTTCATGCTCAATGTGACTGTCGCGCATTTCATAAGCGCCCCAGAAAATTCCTTCTTTTAAGTTAGTTAACCCGCCAGCCACCAGCGCATTAATAGCCGCGTCAATAGAGGCCTTAACCGAAGTTAAGTGCAAATCCAGAGTGCCGCGCGTGGAAAAACTGGCTTGGCCCATATGAGCGCCATCTGGCGAAGGGTCTAATGAAGCTACAAAGTCAAGCGCTGCATTTTTTAAAGTGGCAAGCTCGCCAGCATCAATACTGCCAGAGCGGTCCAACACCAGCATTACATCAGCCTCGGCAAAGCAGGAAATATCTTCTAACACACATTGGTCAGTACAAATTTGGCCGCCACCAACACCATCAGTTCCATCGCACTCTTCTACGCCGTCATTTTGTGGTCCGCCAGTTCCTTCATCATTAGGTGTTTGCATAATACCATCGCCGCAATAAGTTAAATCTGTGAGCACACACTGGTTAGTGCAGGTTTGGTGTTCTCCAACGCCGTCTGTGCCGTCGCAGGCTTCTACACCATTATTTAGCGGTCCTCCAGTGCCTTCATCATTAGGTGTTTGTTTAATACCATCGCCGCAATAAGTTAGGTTTTCTAAGTTACACTCGTTAGTGCAGGTTTGATGAGGGCCTACGCCGTCAGTGCCGTCGCACTGTTCAAATTTATTATTGTCATTAGGCGTTTGCTTAATGCCATCGCCGCAATAAGTCTGGCCTTCTAAAATACATTGGTCAGTACAAATTTGATTTGGTCCAACGCCGTCTGTGCCGTCGCAATCTTCAAAGCCGTCGTTTAATGGGCCGCCAGTTCCTTCATCGTTTGGTTCTTGTTTAGCGCCATCGCCGCAATAAGTTAGGTTTTCTAAGGTACACTGGTTAGTACAGGTTTGATGAGGGCCTACGCCGTCTGTGCCGTCGCACTGTTCAAATTCATTATTGTCATTAGGTGTTTGTTTAATACCATCGCCGCAATAAGTTAAATCTTCCAGTACACATTGGTCTGTACAGCTTTGGTTTGGTCCAACGCCGTCAGTGCCATCGCAATCCTCAAAGCCGTCGTTTAATGGTCCGCCAGTTCCTTCATCATTAGGGCTCTGGGTAATATTATCGCCGCAGAAAGTTAATTGCTCATCTATATTAGTAATTTCAATCCACAGGTCGCAACCAAAATCCATATCATCCTCTAACTCTATTATTGGACAACCATTAGGCCAATCTTGCCCCACATATCCGTCAATCGGCGGCACTTTTAAATCAATAGTCCAAATATCGGTAATATCTTGGTCTGGCTTAGATAAACTGCCAAAGGCTTGTTCCGGGTCAGGAACAGAGCAATGGTCGCCTTGAAAATAACTAGATACTCCTGTATCGCTTTCAGACGGAATATCACGGGGTAGTTTAGATAAAAATGGACAAAGAGTGCGGTAGCAAAAATCATAATAATCTGGATCATAATTAGCGCCGGCAGGATTATCACCCTGGTTATCTAAGCAGTATTGGTGCGCTTCAAAAAAGTTAATAAAACGCCCGCCTTCGTCATAGCTCGCCGGGCGGGGTTTGGGCTTTTGTTTAATAGTATAATCAACGCCAATAACCGTATCGGTATTTAAAAATGTTTCGCTTAAATTAACTGAAAAAATTCTTTCCTGATACTGCTGGGGGAAGACGTTGCCAAAATTTAAATGCCCAGTAGATACAGCTAAAGAATTCTCAATGTGAGCAAAAACGTTTATCACGCTGCTCTCAAAAGCAGAAAACGCTGGTATGCTAAGAATCACAAAAAAAGCAATGCCTAGCCATAATAATATTTTCTTCATAATTTTTCCGGTTAATAAATAGTTAATTAAATTAAAAATATATTCCCCGTGGCGCTGATTTTCACAAACTAAAAACCAATCAGTTAACCCTTCTTACTCCTCGACAAGCTACTTTATCAAGAACAGTCCCTCCAATTTGCTTCTTATCTTCTCTTTTTGCTTTGGTTAATTAATTGGTTTTACTAATTTTATGTTTAATTTATGTTTAATTTTGATTCTAAAAGAAAGCCTTATACTAAAGGCCCCTCCTAATTAGCTATATTAACTGTATTAGCTATGCGCATTTGTTATGTAAAATTATCAACAATACTAAGTAGTGTCAATAGAAAGTTATCCACAATTTATTACCATTTTAGTCAAGGAAAACTATATTTGCCAGAGCATACAATAAAAGATCACTAAACCCTTATATTAAGACACAAAACTACATAATTTACCCAATATGTATAAGAATGAACCATTTAGTTGTTCATTGGCACAAAATAATCTAACCACGATATTAGCGAGTTATTAATTTGGAAAAGTTATTAGCTTAAGAAACAAACATTTTTTACCAACTTCCTTAATTAACAACAAATAACAACTTTATCATAATCTTTATCATAATCATTTACATACCACGTCATTTTTGTCCGGCCGGACACTTTTGACGTGTTTATAAAAAAGGCGGGGCAATGGTAAAATCAATGAGTAATTGTTACAATAACCTTATGAAACATTTCTCCTTTGCAAAGGTAGCTAAACAATCTATTGCGTCCTATGCCCAGTTTAGTACTTCCCGCTATCAGCAAATATTAAAACTAGGGCGACAGCTGGCTGGCACTAAAATATTTCATCTTAATTCAGTCTCGGCAACTGGCGGCGGCGGTGTAGCGGAAATTATCAAATACCAAGTTCCCTTGGAACGAAGCTTAGAGCTGGATTCGCGTTGGCTTGTAATTTCTGCTCCAGAACAATTTTTTGTAGTTACTAAAAAAATTCATAACCTTTTGCAAGGCCAGTCCGGCACTTTATCAGTTAAAGAAAAACGACTTTACCTAAACCATTTGCACCAAATTAGTAATGAATTATCAAAATATTTAGAAAAAGTTAAAGGGCGGGCAATTATGGTAATACATGATCCCCAACCTTTACCTGTAATTGACTATTTACCACCCAGCATATTGGCGATCTCCCGTTTGCATATTGATCTTTCCCAGCCCAACCGCTTGATGCTAGATTGGTTAAAACCTTATTTAGATAAAGCCCAGCGAGTTATTATAAGTAACAGTTCTTTCCGCCCTTCTTGGTTGCCGCTTAAAAAAACAGTAATTAGTTATCCGGCCATTAATCCATTTGCTTTAAAAAATAGAGCTTTGAAGGTTGGCTATGCCCGCCAACTTCTTAAGAAAATAAAAGTAGATATTAAGCGACCGATTTTGGCACAAGTTTCGCGCTTTGATCCATGGAAAGATCCTTTGGGTGTAGTAGAGGCTTACTACCTGGCAAAAAAACAAATCCCGGGCCTTCAACTAATTCTTAAAGGCGACATTATTGCTAAAGATGATCCCGAAGCAAAAATAATTTTTCAGCGAGTAAAAAAAGAGTGCAAAGGCGATCCTGATATCTTTGTTCTAGCCGATCCTAATTATCCACAAAATGTCACTTATGGCACTTTCATTAATGCTATTCAGCAAGGTGCTGACGTAGTAGTGCAAAAATCAATCAAAGAAGGCTTTGGTCTAACTTGTACTGAAGCCATGTGGAAAGGTCAGGCAGTGGTAGCTGGTAATGTTGGGGGCTTAAAAATTCAAATTACCAACGGCCAAAATGGTTTTTTGGTTAACTCTCCGACTGAATGTGCTGAACGTATAACTCAACTTATTAAACACCCCAAACTGGCAAAACGGCTGGGTAAGCAGGCGCATAAAACAGTAAAAGATAAATATCTGATCCACGCACTTGTGGAGGACCATTTAAAAATCTATCAAACAATTAGCGGCGCCTAGAGTGTAGTATGGTCTGCTCCATACCTTAAACAGAATCTTACCTAGCTTCATCCATCTGATTATTAATTGATAGTTAGTGGATTTTATTGTTTGCTAAAATGGAAGCATAATGCTAAGGTAAGACAAATAAAATAATAAAAAACGAAAACGATATTCTTTAAAAAAGGAGATTACGATATGCACATCGCTATATTTATTTCCGGTAGCGGCACAACTATGGAACGCGTTATTAAGGCCTGCCAAAGCGGCAAAATCGACGGACAAGTAATGCTGGTTGTTGCCAGTCGTGGCTCTTGCGGTGGTATTGCCAAAGCGAAAACTCTGGGGGTACCTACTGTAGTAATTAAACTTAAACAAGACTACAACGGTGATGAAGTGGAATTTGGACGGGCAATTATTCGACTATGTTATAAACACAATATCGACCTTATTGCTCAACTGGGTTGGCTTGTAAAAACTCCCGATAATGTTATAAACACTTATCAGGATATGATTATCAATCAACATCCCGGACCATTAGATCCTGGACGACTAGGATTTGGTGGTAAAGGTATGCATGGCCAGGCCGTACACGAAGCTGTGCTTCGCTTCAGCCGAGCTATTAATCGGACATTCAAAACCGAAGCAACAGTGCATCGAGTAACTGGAATCTACGATAATGGTTCGCTACTGGGCATACATCTAATGGATATTTTACCCACAGACACTGCCGAAACTTTGGCAGCTAGATTACTGCCAATTGAACACCAGCTTGTGGTGGAAACAATTCAGCTTTTTGCTACTGGTCGAGTGGAGGAAATTGTACGGCCAGTGCCACTGATTCGACTAGAAGAAGAACAAATATTTCACAAAATAATAAACCAAGTCACTACAACTACTCACTGAAAGGGGAAATTATGAATATTCTAGTTATAGGTTCGGGTGCGCGAGAGCACGCTTTGGTATGGAAGTTAGCGCAAGACACAAGGGTAAAGAGTATTATATGCTCTCCGGGGAATGACGGTATTGCCGAAAAATTTAAATGTGTAAAACCGGTTAATGATCATCCAGCCAGCTACCTAGAAGTAGCGCAAAAAAATGAATGTGATTTTACTATTATTGGCCCAGAGTTACCTTTGGTACAAGGTATTGCCGATCAGTTCATTGCCGCAAAACTCGCCATTTTCGGTCCCAGAAAAACAGCTACTTTAGTTACGGAGGGTAGTAAAATTGAGTGTAAGAAGCTGTTAACGCGGGCTGGAGTACCTACGGCAGCATATTCTACAACGTCCAACCTATTTGATGCACGAGATCAAATCCTAAATCTTCCCAATGACAGTATGGTGATCAAAGCTGATGGTTTGGCAGCTGGCAAGGGAGTGATAGTTTGCAACAATCACCAGGAAGCTATAAAGGCAATAGAAAAAATTCTTGTCATGCGGGAATTTGGTACTGCTGGTGACCGTGTTCTGATTGAGGAAAGACTTTATGGACAAGAGTGCTCCTTTATTGTCATAACCGATGGTAATACTGCTATACCGATGATACAGGCGCAAGACTACAAGCGCCTAAATGACGATGATCAGGGACCCATGACTGGCGGAATGGGTGCGTATGCGCCATCGCCTCTTGATCAGGATATGATTGATAAAATCATGGGTCAAATCGTCAAACCCACTTTGGAACAATTGCAAAATGATAAAATCCTGTATCAGGGGGCAATGTACTTTGGCCTGATGATGACTCATGATGGCCCAAAAGTGCTAGAGTTAAACTGCCGCTTTGGTGATCCAGAAACACAAGTAACTCTACCGCTTTTAAAAGGTAACTTACTGTTGGATCTTTTACTAGCAGCAGCGAAAGGTGATGGTAGTCTAAAAAACCTGTCACCTGAGTGGCACAATGAGAGTGTAATTGGCCTAACGCTGGCCTCACCTGGTTACCCCGGCAAAGCCGAGACTGGTAAAATTATTACAGGTGTTGAGCAAGCTCTGAGGGCTGGCGCTATTCTCTTTTACGCCGGAGTCAAACGAGCGCCGGATGGCACTATACTAACCAACGGTGGTCGTGTGATGACAATAGTATACCAGAGCAAGGACTTAAGCTCAGCTTACGATCGGGTCTACGCTGCCGCAAATAGAATCAACTTCGACGGCGGCATGCAAATGCGACATGATATCGCGATGTAACATCTCTATTTCAACCTCCCCGACTATCTAATAATAGCCGGGGATTTTTATAACTTTGAGAAACAAAATTTGGGGTTGGTAAATTTATTAGTACTTAATATACTTAATAATAGATAATTATTAATAGTAAATTATATGGACACTGCACAAAGGCAATATTGGCCCAGTCGCTGGATTTTTATTTTAGCAGCCATTGGTTCAGCTGCCGGACTGGGCAACTTGTGGCGTTTTTCTTTTCTAGCTTATGAACACGGAGGTACTGCTTTTATTTTAGTGCTTATACTAGCCAATATCATTATTGGTATTCCTTTTTTAACCTTGGAAGTTGGTTTAGGGTAAATGATGTAGCGAG
Source organism: Patescibacteria group bacterium (assembly GCA_043823825.1). GTDB lineage: Bacteria > Patescibacteriota > Patescibacteriia > Veblenbacterales > UBA10138 > JBDRTU01. The sequence goes on along the minus strand of JBDRTU010000011.1, from coordinate 746 downwards.
CGTCAGATTGGGATTTTATTTACTTAAAAACATCTTCATCAAGTAGAACTATAACTTTCTGAACAACAGGGGGGTATGAATTCTTATCCAGCTATTAAACAAAAAAACTCCCCCGATATGCATCGGGAGAGTTTTTAAAAAGAATATTATACTTTCTTTACGTTGACCGCGTTTGACCCTTTTGGCGAATCTTCAGTATCAAAAGAGACAGCATCTCCTTCTTGAAGTTCCTCAAAAGTAATGCCCACTAAAGAATTACCATGAAAGAATAAATCTTTGGTTTGACCTTCTGGGGTAATGAAACCAAAACCCTTTTCGGTCTTTTTCTTTATAACACCATTCATAGACTTATATTAATAATATAATTGCCAATTTAGATATATTAACGAAACTCGACTACATTTCTACATATAAATAATTTTGCTAATAAAGCATAGTATGGAATGATTAAAAAGTCAATGGCATCAATTGCATCCTTTATAAATACTCGCTACTTTCTAATTTAGGCAAATTAGAAAGTAGCGATGACTGATACACTTTACGCGCTATCAGAATCTCTCTACTATGAAATTAAAAGTAAAAATCGTCAACCGATGAGAATAGATTTTTTATTAAATACTACCATTGACCAAAGTTAAACTCCTTTATATTATTAAAAAAGGTCTTTTACATATATCAAACATTATCTAGAGGAATTCTGTATGAAAAAAAGAGAAGAATCAAAAAAAACTCCGCTGACTTTAAAG
>JBDRTU010000010.1:0-3575 GCA_043823825.1 Patescibacteria group bacterium | reverse complement strand
TTCAACAATCCGTCTCGGAGTTTATCGGGACGGATTTTTTTATTGCTAATAAAGCTTTAGAACCATTCGTACGAATGGTTCTACGGTTAAGTATCTAGATTTACTTGGCTCTACTGGCTTCTGTGTACGAAATGCGTTTTTGGTCTACTTGGACATAAAACGCAACATGTTGAGGGGTTAAGTAGTTAAGTTTAGGGAAGCTGTTAAAGCTTCTTGTAATTTAGTGCAGTTGTCTCCGGGTCCAGAAAAATGTCCGTGTTGACTTAAAATACTAACTTCAGCGCCTAAGTTTTTTTTAAAAACCTCAGCGTTAGCAATTGGTACATAAGGGTCGTTGTCAGAGAATAAAGCTATGAACCTAGGGCAATGTTTTTTTATTTTCACCCAGTCAATAGGAGTTGTAAAAAAATTACTTAACTCATCATATTTTAAACGATCAGAAAATCGGGCAACTAACAAAACACCACCAATTTTTTGCTTCTTAGGCAGCGACTCTAGATATCTTAAAATAGTAATACAGCCCAGACTATGGCCGATTAAACAAGTTTGTTTATTTGGCGTGTTGATTGTTTAACTTAAGTAGGGCATCCATTCTGACATTTTCGGCTTAGCGCTATTAGGCATGGCTGGTACATCTACTTTAAATCCATTAGCTTCCAGTTCTTTTTTAAGCCAGGGAAACCAACATTCCTCGGGATATCCCTCCCAGTCGTGAATAATAATTGCTCTTTTCATTACTTCAGCCCCATTTTTTCTAAACCACCATGTTCGCGGATTTTGGCGGCCATAATCTTCTGTACCTTTTTAATAGCATCACTCACCGCTTCTTTTACTGCTCCTTCTAGCTCACTTTTTTTCTCTGGTTTTAATAACTCAGGATCAATAGTTACTTTTTCTACTTCTTGATTACCACTCATAGCCACCTTAACTTTACCCCAGGCAGCCGAGGTTTCTACATGTTCTTGAGAGAGCGTACTTTGAATACCCTTGGCCTGCTGCCGCATGTCTTTAATTTGCTTAAGTTTAGAGAAAATTGCCATAATAGAAAAATTAAAATTTAAAACTCAAAATGTAAGGATAATTAGGGTTAGTTGGTTTGGACGTTTTTCTCTAGACTACGGAAAGTAACTTTATTTTCATCAAAAAATAAGCGTACTAAGCCAGTAGGCCCGTTACGATGTTTAGCAATGTGGATTTCGGCCAAATGCCGTTGCTCTTCGGGAATATCATCTAACTGGTAATTTCTATCAGCTGCTTTACGGTAAATAAATAGCACCACATCAGCATCTTGCTCAATAGAACCAGATTCTCTTAAATGTGAGAGTTTTGGTATGGCTGGTTTGTTCATTTCCACAGCGCGAGCTAGCTGAGACATGGCAAGCACCGGCACATTAAGTTCGCGGGCAAGAGCTTTTAAACCTCTGGTTATTTCTGAAACTTCTTGTACGCGATTATCAGTATTCCTCCCTTCTAATAATTGTAAATAATCTATTAATAAAAGCCCGACACCGTGTTCAGACTGTAATCTTCTAGCTTTAGTACGAATTTCCATAACATTTGCTGTGGCAGAGTCATCAATAAAAATTGGAGCTTCTGATAACACGCCCATAGCATGACCAATGCGCGGGAAATCATCTTCCTTGTCCGAAAGTTTACCCGTACGCATGCGCCATAAATCTACATTAGCCTCGGAACAAAGCAGGCGATCAACTAGCTGTTCCTTAGACATTTCCAAACTAAAAATACCAACAGCAATTTTGTTTTTAATTGCTACATGTCGGGCAATGTCTAGGGCTAATGTAGTTTTACCAACCGAGGGTCGGGCGGCTAAAACAATAAAGTCTGATTTTTGTAAACCAGCTAATAAATTATCTAAGTCAGTAAAGCCTGTGGATATACCCCGCAATTTTCCACCTTCTTTATGAAGATCGTCTATGCGGTCAAAAGCGTCGGTTAAAACCTCTTTAATCGGGATAAATATTTGTTTATAAAATTTTTGTGAAACGCTGAACAATTTACTCTCGGCTTTATCTAGCACTTCTTCTACATCATCACTTTCTTGATAAGCAATAGAAGTTATTTCACTAGCCGACCGAAGTAGTTTCCGCAAAGTACTTTTCCGTTGCACAATTTTAGCATAGTGCGCCACATTACTGGCCGTGGGCACGATGTTAGTGAGTTCAGTTAAATAAGTGTGCCCGCCTATTGCTTCTAAAATTCCTTTTTCTTGGAGCTTGCTGCCCAAGCTTAAAACATCAATCGGGGTTCGTTCTTCATATAGTTCCATCATTGATTGAAAAATCTGCCCGTTGATGTCTTTATAAAAATCAGTTGGATCTATCAGATCGGCTATTTTTACAATAGCGTCTTTATCAATTAATAAAGAACCTAAAGTTGAAGCTTCGGCCTCTAGATTTTGCGGTGGTAATTTTTCTATAAGCTCTGCCATACCCAGTATATCAATCCCGCTGGCTGTAACCAGCTGGGTTAGTTAAATATGATTTTAAAAATTTATTCATTAGATTGGAGGATAAAATATTATATGTCGTAGTAGGCAAGGCTGAGTAGGGTTATATTACTGGGATAGGTGTGATTTAGTTTACTGTGCTAAGTCCTCTAAATCAAGTCTGCCAATACACACCTTGTTCACAGTAATAATCCACAGGTTTAGAGGTTTTTAGTAGATTTTTTCTATTTTTTTATCCTCCTTTGTATAAAACCATCACGCCAGCAGGCAGATAGATATCCGGCTGTCGCCTCGTTTGTGAGTGGGACTTCGGCGGATTAGGTAATACCGAGGTTGATTCCGCCAGTTGCCTTGCCGAAGAACGTTGCTTAGGTGGGTTTAAAATACGATTTTAGTTTTAAGCTCACTAACTTTACCTCTCTACTACCAGCAGGTATTAAGTATGATAGTAGGGACTATCATACTAAGGATATAGTAAGCTAGAGTGTGATGCCTATGTTTAAACGGTAAACAATAAGCTAGAGCGTGATGTCTATGTTTAATCGGTAAACAAAAGGTAGGCCGAGAGACAAGAGTTCTTAGGTTGTATACTCTTAACAAAGTATTTTTATAAACTAGACAGCCAGATGTAAATCCGCTACCGTTGAGCTATGTTTAGCGATAATACTGATTATGTAATTTTCGATGTAGAAACAACTGGCATGAAACCAGAAGAAGGCCATGCCATTGTGGAATTAGCAGCGCAGCGCATTCATTCTCGCCAGGTTGTTGATGTGTTTGATACTATAGTAAATCCAGGTGTAAAAATAGATAAAGAAGCCCAAGCAGTGCACGGTATTTCTAATAAAATTGTGGCAGACCTTGGTAAGCCATTAATCGAGGTAATTCCGGCTTTTGTTTTGTTTTCTTCAGGCGCAACTTTAGTTGCCCATAATATTGGTTTTGATTTGTCGTTTATTAACAAGCATTTAAAAGATCTGGGTTTACCAATTTTAAATAATCCCACTGTTGATACTTTAGAATTAGCTCGGAGTAAAGTACTTGTAGCTAGTTACAGCTTGGCTTATTTAGCAAAACATTTTGGCATAGCACAACCCAAAGCTCACCG
>JBDRTU010000009.1:0-5832 GCA_043823825.1 Patescibacteria group bacterium | reverse complement strand
AACCTAATTTATTAGCAACATCTTTTACCTGCTTCTCGTTTTCTCCTTCAATTTCCAAAAATGGATTAAGGCCCGGCCAAGTATCTATATCAAATTCAACTTCACTCAATTTCCACATTTCTCTTTTAGTCTCCTGATATGCTTTTCTACGAGCACCAATGCTTTCCAAAATTTTACAACCCATAGAAAAATCTCCAATTTCTACCTCAATTTCTTTTTGATCCTTAATTCCGGAACCATCAACTACTTTTAAGCTTAAATAAACTTTCTGACCATCATCTCTTACTCTTAACCATCCGCCTTTTATTTTGACCGGGGGATCAAAAACTACTCGCTTCATTAAAAATTCAGGCCTTACTAACTTGGCACCAATAGCTTTTAGTTTGCCGCGCAGTTTCTCTTTATCTATTTTAGTAAACTTCGCCTCAAATTCAATTTGCATATAAGGTTACCCAGCCGTGATAGCAGCCATAATAATAATTCCTGTTGCTGCCAGGGCGATTCCAATTTTTTGGTGGCGCTTTAATTTTTCCCGATTCACATAAATACCTAACAGTGATGCCAGAATAATATAACTTTCAGAAATAGAGGTGGTGATAGATATGGGTAATAGGGTAGTAGCTGAAGCAAAAGAAAGCCAACCAGCGTTATCTAACACGCTTTGAGTAATAATAGTTTTGGGATATTTTTTTAAATTTTGGTAAAGACTTTTAAACTGCCCACTGGTTAACAAATATACAAAAGTAAATACCGCTAACATGCCATGTATAAACCAAATCACCATTAAAGGAGAAACTAATTGCGATGAAGTGCCAATTAAAAAGTTGGTTAAGGCCATGCCAATAGCGCCAAACAATGCCATCACTACTCCTTTTTCAAAAATACGCTTATGATAATGCAAATGCTTGTGGTTAACAGTAATTGCTAAAACAATACCAATAAAAATAGCAAAGATTATAATATATTGCAGCGCGCTTAACTGCTCATGCGCCAAGGTTACGCCTAAAATGACAGTAATTGGTAACTCCATTCCAATAATTGGTTCTACTACAGCGATTTTGCCTTCTTTTAAAGCTTTGAAATCAAAAATAGCAGTTAAGAACGCGACCACTGCTGCTAAACCTAGTATAATAAAGGTTTCTGGCCTCTGAAATACGATTGACAACTCTGTTTTTACAAAGGGAAAAAGCCCCAGTATGGCAACCAGTCCAATAAAAAACATGGTTTTAAAAATGCCAATTTCGCGCGTGGTTTTTTGTATAAAAAAATCGCCAAATCCCCAAAAAACTAAAGCACCAATGGCAAAAACAATACCCAACATAGCTAGCTACATTTTAGCACTAAAATTATTTATCGTCGCCTAAAATAAAAAGCCGTGTCCGTTGACACAGCTTTACAACATAATTAATGTTTATTTAACAGTTGCTTTGTTAAGCCTCCTTCTTTTTTTGGATATTCTTATTCCGGAAACAATCTCAACAGTTATCCTGCTTGGTTTAACCCTAAATTCCTCTCGCTGGCTTATAGAAATACCGCGTATATCAGCAACTTGTGTCGGTCTTTTTAGAATTGCTTCCTTATTAACAGTTTCTTTAATCCTAATGAAGTTAAGTAATTTGCGTCGCTTCAATTCTTGAATAATTTCTGCAGCATTCTGAATTGTTACTGCTATAGGAGTTAAACGCCAACCAAAAGAGCCGGTTGCTATTTTTACTGACTTTCGTTTACCCCAATAAGTCAATTTGCTACGATTCTCTTCAGCAAAAATAAATAAGCTGTTTAGTAAATTCTGAATTGCCTGCTGGTGTTTATTGATCTTTGGCTGTGCTTTGGCGCGCAGACGATTCATTGTTTTGTTAAGGCATACTTCCTCATGCTCAATAGCAGTTTGATGCTTTGCTATTTTAGATAAAATAATTGCAGCTCCGCCAAGATCAGTTGGAACCTTCATTCCTATTTTCTTTTTCATAACTCTACTCCTTTTAATGTGCAAAATTATGCCACTGATATTAGTGGCTAGTTAATGTTTGTTTTTCTAATTTGTAGTATGTCATCTTATCACTAAAAGGCTAAAAGTCAAATAAAAAAGAGATACTAGTTTATCTAGTATCTCTACTTATTAAAAGAGCTAACTCTTAAAACCTTGATATGCCGCAGCGCAATGCTTTTGATCAGGTTCTGGAGCACAGTACCAGGCCCTACTTCAATGAAAGTATCTGCACCGTCCGCAATCATATTCAACACGGTTTGATGCCAACGGACAGGAGAGATTAATTGAGCAATCAAGTTCTTACGAATAACAGCTGGATTGGTAGCGGGTTTTGCATTCACATTCTGATAGATGGGGCAAGTTGGTTGATTGAAAATAGTCTGGTTAACAACTTTTGCCAATTCAACCCGCGCTGGCTCCATTAAGGGGGAATGAAATGCTCCACCTACATTTAAAGGGATGATACGTTTAGCACCAGCTACTTTTAGTCTTTGAGAGGCAATCTCTATTCCCTTTAGTGAACCTGAAATCACAATCTGTTGAGGGCCATTATAATTGGCTGGAACAACCACTTCGTTAATAGAGCATATCACTTTTTCTACAGCTTTATCATCTAATCCCAGAACAGCTGCCATAGTCGAAGGTTCGACGTCACAGGCTTTTTGCATGGCTTGAGCGCGCACCATTACCAGTCGCAACCCATCTTCGAATGATAATGCTTTAGCTGCTACTAAGGCAGAAAATTCTCCCAGAGAATGGCCAGCTACCATATTTGGGGCAAATTTATCACTAAAAGTGGCCGCAAGGATTACTGAATGTAGAAATATTGCAGGTTGAGTAACTTCTGTTTTTTTTAAGTCTTCATCTGTTCCTTCGAACATTAAACTTGTAATCCGGAGCCCTAAAATTTTATTTGCTTTTTCAAACAATTCTTTTCCAATCAGGGTATCGTCATATAGATTTTTACCCATTCCTACAAACTGGGCTCCCTGCCCAGGAAAGACCCATGCTTTCATATTAAGGCACCTCCTTTTTATTAATGTGCAAAATGATGCCACTTTAAATAGTGACTGATTAATGTTTGTTTTTCTATTTTCTTGTCTAAATAAAAAATTTCTGAGCCATACCTATGATTACTATTACCACTGATACGATAATCATTAATCCGCCGAAAAAAGCAAAAGTAATTGGTATTGATATACTGGGGTAATGAAAATACAATACCATCTGCTCAGTAAAATTTAAATTCAGGGGTCGATCAAGCCCGAGTTTACGAATTTTTTTGGTTGTGTCGAATAGTTTCCCAAGGCCAATTCCTATAAGAAACATAAATAGTCCTGTTAATCCAACCACGAGTTCCAACGAAAGTAAATCCATGACTACCATCTCCTTTATTGATTTTCAAGGTTCAAATTAGGTTAAGCTACTACTTAACCTCTTCTATCGTAAATTACAACAGATCAAGGAAAAGAACAAGAGTAAAACAAAAAACAGAAATTTAAGTATTTCTGTTAGTGGTGCCGGGGAGAGGACTCGAACCTCCAATCCCTTGCGGGAACATGGTCCTAAGCCATGCGCGTATACCAATTCCGCCACCCCGGCATATTATTGTTTCATTTAAAGTAAGTGGCTCCTCCGGGGCTCGCCGGCCACCGGCATCGGCTCGCCCGTCTCGTGGTTCGTAAGCCAAGCAGTTGACTTACTTTATACAATCCGCCCCACCCCGGCATCATCTTTTTCTATCTTAATTCTAGCACATTGTCAAGAATAAAGGCCTTAACTATAATGAAGATATCACTTCACTAACAATGAAAACAAAAATTAAAATTATTAACCTTTTGTATTTATCCCTCCTCTTAATAAGTGGGGTTTTTATTTTACCTACCAAATTGCATGCCACAGCCAGTGTAGTTATTAACGAAGTTGCTTGGATGGGCACTACCATCTCAGCTAATCACGAGTGGATTGAGCTTTACAATCCTACGGCGGCCGATATTGAGCTTACTGGTTGGGTGTTGGTGGCAGCCGATGGTACACCCTCAATTACTTTGTCTGGAACAATTCTGGCGCAAAGTTTTTTCTTACTAGAAAGGACCAGTGATGATACTGTTCCTGGTGTTGCTGCTGATCAAATTTATACTGGCGCCTTAGGAAACAGCGGTGAACGGCTGGAGTTGCAGGATACGACCGGCACGTTAGTTGAAGTAATTGATCATTCCAGTGGTTGGGCAGCTGGCGATAATTCTACTAAACAAACTATGGAACGTGTTAGCCTCACTAGTTCTACCTTTACCACCAGTATTGAAGTGGAAGGCACGCCTAAAGCAATTAATGGAGTGGTTATTTCAGAACAACTACCACCCCAGCCACCCCAATCATCTTCGCTGTTTGTTCCACCATCTGAACCACAAGAGGGTGAAGTTGTAATTAACGAATTAGTGGCTGACCCGGCGGATGGCGGTCAGGAATGGGTTGAGTTATATAACCGCTCTGACCGTATTATTGATTTAAATGATTGGACTATTACTGAAGGTAGTGTGGCAGTTACCAAACTGGCTGGCAGTTTAGGAACACATGACGCCAGCCGTTATGCTGTTTTTTACGCACCTAAAGGAAACTTGAATAATAGTGGAGACATAATTATCCTCAAATTTAAAGATAAAATAATTGATCAAGTAAGTTATGGCAACTGGAATGACGGTAACCTCGGAGACAACGCGCCTGCGGCTAGTGACCCTTTAAGTATTGGACGTTTGCCTAATGGTGTTGATACTAATAGTGATGCTAATGACTTTTCTAAAACCACTGCAACCCCTGGTTCGCCAAATAAGCTGGCGGCAGCTGCTGATGAGCCGATTATAAATCTTCAAGAAAAAACAGGTAATTTATCATTTAACGAGCTGTATCCCAATCCGCCTTTAGGGGACTTGGAACAAGAATTTATTGAGTTAATAAATTTATCTGCCGACACAGTTAATTTAGAAGGGTGGACAATTGCTGACGATATTACTACTTACACTGTCACTAATAATGACTTCGCCTCTACTTTTATAAATCCGAGCGGAATTTTTCTTCTGCCGCGGCCAATTACAAAAATCGCCCTGAATAATAGTACTAATGAAAAAATAACCTTGAGTAATCCAGCTGGTAAAACTTTTGCCACTGTTAGTTACAAAAGCCCAGCACCCAAAGAAGTATCTTGGACGCGAACAGATAGTGATGAATGGTTATGGTCTACAATAGTTACGCCAGGCAAGCCAAACATCATCTCACCTATTAACAAACCGCCGATTATTTATTGGGAATTACCAGATTATTTTAAAACCGGTGAACATAGTGTTTTTGATGCATCTGATTCAGTTGACCCTAATGGCGATGCGTTAGCATTTCTATGGGATTTTGGGGATGGTTATACTACCTCTGTCATCACACCCACGCATATTTATGAAAAGGCGGGTAAATATTTACTAAAACTTACAATAACTGATACAGCCGGTGCTGTTAGTGAGAAAATAAAAACTATTACTGTAACTGGAGATAATGAATCAAATAATATTGATACTGGAACTATTTCTAAAACTAACTCTTCTTTAAGCTATTATATTAATCCTGATAAAATAAAACTATATGCTTCGCGCACTAAAGTACAAACCAGTGGGACTGTGGCGGTAAAACCTGGTTTGTTTGGCCAAGACCTATTTTTGGCTGGATCTGGTATACAATTATATCTTCAAAACGGAGAATGGCCATTGCTTACTCTGGGAGATAAAGTCAGCGCAGCTGGCACAGTTTCTAAAACAAAAAGTTACGGTACGCGGGTTCTAATAAAACAAGGAACAGAT
>JBDRTU010000008.1:0-2419 GCA_043823825.1 Patescibacteria group bacterium | reverse complement strand
ATCTTTTACTTCCTGAACAACTCCATTAACAAATGTTATTTCCATGTCTTCCATTGTTGGGGCATAGCCAGTTTCCATTAATCTTTGCTTGGCTGCTTCCCAGCCAGCTTGATATGTATTATTGCCTGATTTGTAATAATTAGCAAAAGCAAAGCCAATGCCAAAGAAAATTAAGGCAATAATGATGATTGTTGTTATTGTTTGTTTGGGCATAGTTGTTTTATAATTATTAATATTAAACTAATAACAATAACAAGAACTCATACACCGCAGACATATTCGACAAATATTTCCACAGCCTGGATAAGATTCAGGGCAAGTAGGGCACCAATACAAATTGGCGGCACCGCAAGCGCCCGTAAGCACAAGCGACGACCCAGAACCGTTATAACCCCATGTTGCATATTTTGTTCCTTCCGACGGTGAACATGGCGCCCCAGGACAAGCACCCAGTTTCATGGTATATGTACTGGTCCATAAACACATAGTACTGCAAGAAGAACCACAGTGCCAGGTTGGAGGCGCCTCACAAATAGAAATTGACTCCCGAAGCTGACATATTTCACTACCAACGCAATCTTGTTTAATACCTTCTCTGTTCCCACAAGAATCATACCAATAAATATCATTTCCATAACAACTCGCATAGTCATGTGAAGCGCAACCATCAACAATTCTACATACTTCATAGTAGTCCCTAGCAAAAGTTCTGTCCTCGTAATGATTCTTGAGAGCGCCCCTGATATATGTAACGCCATCTTGAACGAATTCAGTAATCGTATTGTTTAGGTAAAGACTTGTTCGTAGTATACCGTTCCAATAAACAAATCCGTCTTGAGTATATGGACTAGTCAGACGAGTCAAGGTAAACCAGACAAAGTAAGGATTAGTTACACTATACTGACACTCTGCGCAACCACTTACCGTTACTCCCGCAGGCTTGTTGGCATTGAAAGCATTCCACTCGGCGATTGTCTTGGTTGGAATAAAGTAGGAATTACCACTTGTATTTGTTACTTTGTAGCAAGTTTGTGCTGAACCAACATACACATTTTTAGTTTCTGTATTTATGCGAAATCCAGTATTCCAGGAATCTAAAGCATAGCTTATTCCAGCCACAAAAAATATAGCAACACTTAACGTGATTAAAATTAATAAAGGTTTATATCTTTTATATCTTTTATATTTTTTAAACATTCACTATTTATTTTCGCAGTTCTTCAATTTCTTTTTTTAATTCATCAATCTGTACTTGCTGCTCTTTAATCTGTTTCTGCTGCTCTTTGATAGCTTCAATTAAAGGCGCTACTAAATTGCCGTATTGGAGTGATTTTAAGCCATTAGCATCTGTAGAAACTACTTCCGGAAATATTTCTTCCACATCTTGAGCAATAAAACCAATATTAACACCCTCTCCCTTTTCCTTGTCTTTCCATTCAAAAGAAACTCCTTCTAGTTTTAAAACCTTGTCCAAGGCATTTGGTATAATTGAAATATTTTTCTTTAAACTTTCATCCGAACTATAGTAAAAAGCTGGCGCGTACATCGCAGTGGCAGATTGCATCCATCCATAACTGTAAAGATTATCGTAAACACCGTAGTTTAACCTACTCGTGCTGGCTGGATCTACATAATAACCAGGATTATTCTCATCATATAAGACACTGTTAAAATAGGTTGGGCCTCTTAAGTAGTTTGTACCTCCTCCATTATCGTAAGCAAAATGGGTACAGCCTGAACTTCCGCAAACATAGAGTTCTCCATTTACTCCTAATTCACTTCCTTGAACATATAGAGACCCTGACTTTGTTTGGGCTGTTCCTGATGTGTTGATAGGAGCTGCAACATTGCTGTTAGGCGGGGAAGCACTTGGCGGAGACCAAGCTAAAATTAAACCATTAACCCAAAAGATTGATGCAATAGCAACAACAATGATTGAAAAATATATAATTGTCTGATTTGTTTGTTTGGTCATAAAAATTAATTAAACATTAACTTCTACTCCTAATTTTTCTTTTAAAATTTCTTTTACTCTATTCATTTCTTCTTTTATTATGGTAAATTCCTGTTTAAAATCTTCCTGTGTCTTAACATACGCATCAATTAATGTTTGAACATTGTTGATTTCCTTTTTTAAATTTTCTTCTGTTTTTTCTAAACGTTTATCCAAAACACCATCAACAGCCACAACAATGACTTGTGCTTGCTCTTTAAATTTTTCATCTAAATATTCTTTTGTAATAAATTGTTTCTCTTTCATAATGTAGTATTATTACACCACACCCGGCGCAAACTGCACTATTATCTCAACTGCCTTGAATTGTTTTATTTCTTTGATGTCTTGTTCAGCTATGACAGTTATTTGTTGACCAACCTGAATTTCATTAAAGTTGATTTCTTGCTTAATGAATGGCTCTGG
>JBDRTU010000007.1:0-16199 GCA_043823825.1 Patescibacteria group bacterium | reverse complement strand
CCTTAATTAAAGTTTTAAGAGAACAGTTTAAGATACTGGATGAAAAGTTATTAAACATTTTGGGGAAACAATTAAAAGCTTGGGGAGAAAATCCTACAATGGGTCTGGGTATTCCACAAGGAGCAAATGCTTCGCATGTACTGGGAAATGCCTTTCTTTACCCGCTTGACACCTTTATTAACGATTTGAAAAGCACCGGCGATTTTGAATATTTTCGCTATGCCGACGATATGGTGATAATGGCGAAAAGCGATGATAGGGCAAATCAAATTATTGACCAAATTATATCATTCCTCAGGCAATATCATTTGACGCTTAACGATAAAACAAAATTAGAAAAACTCAAAGATACCAAAATTATTGAGGAACATAAGTTTTATAATGACTACGGAGAAATTAACGAAACGTCGCAACAGAAAATAGCTAAAATCAGTAAAACTCTCCCAAGAATATTCAGAAAAATCAAACAAGGGGAGGATATTGCTAAGCGTGATATAAGCGGACTAAAATACTACCTTAAGGCTGGGGAGAAACTTGGAAGCCCTGAAATCCTTGATGACCTTATTGCAATAATACCAAAAAGACCATCGCTAATTTATTTAATTTGCAGATACATAGGCTTCTTTCTATCTGAATCAGGCAAGTTCTTATATAACCTTGATGAAAAACTTATTCAATCTAAATATGAAAAAATTTGGAAAATCTACAGTAAAAACTCACTGACTGAATGGGCTAGATTTTGGCTTTTAAAAATTCTCTCGGCTCCAACTTTTGCCAAAGATCATTCGGAGTTTCAAACCGAACTTAATCGAATAATCACTGACACAAACGCAAAATTTTTAAGGCCATTAGTTTTTTTCTATAAAGCCTACATTAAAGAACAGCTAGACCCACTTGCTGATTTGGGCTTTAGCTTGGACGATATAAAAAGGCATATAAAGAACGCCAAAACGGAAACTGAAAAATCAATCTACTACTACTTCCTAATTTATCTAAAAGAGACCGAGGATGACAAAGTAATAGCAGAATTACTGTATGATGCCTTACAATCTCCATCTCCTGAAATCCAACTTATGGGGATATTCTTAAAGGAAAAACTCAGATTTAATCTGGAACGAGATATTACAGGAAGCTTAAGTAGGATTTACTTCAAATTACCGTCGCCTAAGACTCCGATAAAAACAAAAGATGAATTTTTTACTGAGGGTGGCAGAATCGCTCAAGATAAACTCACTCCTTTTTTTGGTATTCCAACACCATTGAAAGTTGAAATTGTGGCATGGCCAGAAAAAAAAGAAAATAGAGAGCACAAGTTTCCTCATAAACTGCCGGCGGGCACAATATGGGAGAATTTCACCATTAAATTTTTGACTAATGAAGCCGTATCTATTCAAGTAAAGCAATTCCAGCACAATGTCAGTTATAAGGATATGAATTGGGTTGGCAAGGGTAATAATCCTCGTCCAAGTAAAGTGTGGGCATTTTTGAAGGTATTAGCGATGGTTGGCGGCGAGTTGACCCTAAAAGACCCAGAAGCAAAAGACGAATATAAAAAACAAAAAGAGCTTCTGGCAAAATCACTTCAGGGGTACTTCTCGCTGGAATATGACCCATTTTATCCTTATAAGCATTACTCTCCGTCAAAAAAGAGAAGGGTTAATTCTTACGAAATAAAGATTACCTTAATTCCACCACCACAAACCGAGAATAAAAAATCTGACATTAGAGAAGATAAAGATGATTTGGGGATAAAAGAATACTTGGACGAACAAGCCCCGCAGGTATATGAAGCCGAGTAGCGAAATTCGCCTTTAACTTTTAAGCAGTTCAGCTCACAGAAACTCCTCACAAAATGGGGGGTTTTTTGATTTCTCAAGTTAACATCGTGAAATTCGCCATCTGTGAGTAGAGGGTTGCAACAAATTATTAACTAACAAAAATTATATGACCCAAAAAACGCAAAAAAACGGTCAGCCAGAGAAATACACCTATACTCCTTTGGATGACGCAACTAATTATTTTTACTCGCATGACATTGGGTTGTGCGGTTATTTGCTTTGCCAGAATTTTGAATTGGTCGGTCTGGACAAAGCTGTGAGGAATAAAGTGCTTTTTATTCTGAAGCGGGGCGATGGAATAGACACCGAGGTTAAAAAATACTGGGATTTCAAATCTTCGGTAGATGCCCAAACCTACTTTAATCAGATTAAACGGTTGAAAAATCAAATCTTCAGCTCTGATTAAATAAATATGTTGAGCATTGAGCGTACAAAGCAACTATTGAATGACCCTACACTCTCGGATAAAGAAGTAGAAGAAATCCGTGATGGATTCCGTGCTCTGGCCGAGGTTATTTTTGCGAAGTGGCAAGAGGAAAGGAGGACGAGTTCAAACCCCAGCAGCGTTGATCGCTCAAAATTTAATTAAATTTAGAAGATTATTAATTATATTACTATGACAATACCAAACCAAACGGCAATTGAGGGATTCGCAGGAGAATTTCTCCATCCGTCGCTCGATATAAAAGACGACATCCTAATCCTTGGTTTCCGCTACAAAACTAAGTCGGGAGAGGATAAAAATCTTATCTTGATGGTGCGGAGCGGAACCATCAGCATAATAGAAGACGATTCGTTTGTTATTGAGGGCAAAGAGTACTTTCTGGAAAAGCGGGGGCGTAAGCTCATCCGCCTACAGGAACGGTGGAGTTTGGGCGATTTGAACCAGTTTCGGGACGACTATGCTTCCTTGAAACCAGAAGCCGTATGTAAACCTAAAGAACTTTTTGAAGAGCTTAAAGCCACTCTCAAAAGGTATGTAGAACTGGAAAAAGAGATTGATTACTCGCTGGTGGCGGCGTGGGTCGTAGGCACGTATTTTTACCCCATCTTCTCCGCCTACCCCTTCCTCAACCCTAAAGCGCCCAAGCGGTCTGGTAAAAGCCAATTTTTGGGCCTCCTGCGCCAATTATGCTTCAACGCAGTTAAAGCGCGGCCGACTCTGGCTGCCCTGGGTGATACTGTGGACTCCCTACGTGGCACCTACCTTGTCGACCAAGGCGACTCGTTGTTGCAGAAAGGATATGAGGATCTACTTCATAACTTAGCCGATTCCTACAAAAAAGGCGGGGGCAAGCGCCGTGTCATGCTTATAGACAAAGGCAAGCGCGACGTCCTAGAGCTTGAAACCTATAGCCCCAAGGTATTCGCCTCAATCAAGGAGCTGCCCGAAGACTTGCGGGATCGGTGCCTGATTATTCCCCTCTTGCGCAGTAAACACAATTTCCTTGACCCAGAGGAGGACCAAGCGCTGTGGCCGGCGCTTAGGAGCAAACTCTATCGGTTCCTGATCCACCACTACTCCGACATCGCAACCGATTATTTCGTCAAGAAGATCACCTACAAGCAAAAACCCGAGGTCGTCGGCAGGGAACTTGAGCTATGGCTGCCGTTTGAGAGCATGCTGTGTTGCCTGGGGGCGGCTGACGAGGTGCCAGAGGCGCTGAAGCGATTTAGGTCCCAGTACGGGTTCGCCGAGTATGAGCCATCCGAATTTGAAAGTGCGGTTATCCAAGCCATCCTCACGAGGTTTGGTGCCACTATCGACGAACAGTTGGAACTGGCCCCTAGGGAAATCAGTGAGCTGATGAGCGAGGATATGTTTTCCCCACAAACCACGGTGCGCCAAAAAGCAGCTGATGTCGGCTGGACCATTAAGAAGTTCAACCTATCATCGGAGAAAAAACCAAGGTCAAGAGAAGGGGTATGCTATCTGTTTGATAAGAAAAAGGTCGAGGGCATCTATGCCACATACTTTCCTACACCACCTACACTAGTGGCATCTAATAGCACTAATATTGAAGATTTAATGGGTGTAAGTCCTGGTGTAGGAGTTTAACGGTGTATAACTTACCTACACCAAAGATTGCTACACCCAAAAACCTACACCAAATTAAACCCTAATCCAAGTCAATAAAACGGGGAGGTGTAGGAAGTGTAGGAAATATCTTAAAAACTAATCTAAGAAAATACTATGTCAGAAATCTCACAAAAACAATTAGAAGCAAACCGTGAAAACGCCAAGCTCGGCGGCGTTAAGACTGAAGAAGGTAAGGAGATTAGTAAGTACAATGCCCTTAAACACGGCATATTGAGTAAAGAGGTTTTACTTGACAATGAAGACGAAGGGTCACTTATTGAGCTGGGTAAACGCATTAGGGCTGAAATAAAGCCTGTAGGTGAGGTTGAATTGATATTAACGGATAGAATTATTGCTAATATCTGGCGGCTACGGAGATTTCTGGAGGTTGAACGGAAAGTGATGGAACTAAAAAGGGAAGAGCAACTATCTGATAGCTTTAACCTAAAATACTCATCAAAAGAAAAAATCGAACGAATGGCAGGACGAGAAATGATTGTAAATGAAGATACTGAAATACTGCTACGCTACGAAACCGCTATTGAACGAAGTACTTACAAGGCACTGCACGAATTGCAACGCATTCAAGCCGCTCGCGCGGGAGCAAAACCGCCGGCACCACTGGCGATAGATGTTGATGTCTCTAAGGATTAAAAATGGGTTCGTTTCGTAAAAAACCGCTTTTAACAGGTGCTATACGGTAGTAGCCGAGAATTCTTTTATCTAAGCCAAAAAAATGAGATAATTGCCACCCTCGCCAACACTTTCTTTAATGATTTCGGCTGATAATTAATAATTTTATGTCTAAAGCTATTGCAGAACAATCACAAGCCTTGAGTATATTTTGGCTTAACAAGCAGGGCTATCTTAAAAAGCCATGCGAATATCAGGCTGGCATTATTACCTGGACTTATGGTTCTAGGGAAAACAAGAGTAGTGTAAGTTTTTCCTTGCATAAAAATAGTTTGAGCACGCCCGAAGAAACAGCTTATATAGGGCTCATATACACTCATACTAGTTTGGCCACAGGTGAAAAAAACCACATGGATTTTAAGATTCAGCTTGATACCACTCATTGTAATTATGGGGGTCAACGGTACTGGTTTATATGTCCTTTGATTAAGGGAGGACAATATTGCGGACGCCGGGTCGGCGTTATTTACCTTATTGGCAAGTATTTTGGCTGCCGACACTGCGGAGAGATTGCTTATCAATCACAAATGTACGGCGGTAGATATAAAGGATTTGCTTCTATTCCAGATGTAGATAAAGCAAAAGACAAGGTTAAACGGGTTTATTATAACGGTAAGCCCACGAGAAAATTCAAACGGTACATTGCATTAAGTAGAAAATTTGAGACGGGTTTTATGGAGGCAACAATGCGGTTAAATAAGAAATATCGTTAGTTTGTTTAATCTTAAAAATGATGCTATAATAACTATGTTGATCCACGTCTATATGTATTCCAAGAGGTATTTTTGTACCGAATTGCTACCCATAAGGGGCGGTCTGCCAGCAATACTATCCCTCTTGGGCATGGTGGCGTTGGATCAACCAGGCCGTCCCTTATAGGTTTTTTATGAAAGGTATAATTTACACCAGAGTATCAAGCGAAGAGCAAGTGAAAGGAACTTCCTTGGATTTTCAGGAGGAGGTTTGTCGTAACTACTGCCGGGATAAAGGTATTGAAGTGTTGGCTTTGTTTCGCGAGGAAGGGGCTTCGGCTAAAACAGCCGACCGAGGTGAATTTTTACGAGCCATTGAGTATTGCCGGAAGAATAAAGGTAAGGTTGAGGCGTTTGTCGTAGCCAAGGTTGATAGGTTTGCTCGCAATACCGAAGACCATTTTTACGTCCGGAAAATACTGCTTGATTACGGTGTGACATTGCACTCAGTTAGTGAACCCATCGGCAACAGTCCGGTTGGTAAATTTTTTGAAACGATGTTAGCAGGCAGTTCCGAATTTGATAACGCTATACGGAAACAACGCTGCACTGATGGTATGCTCGCCAGGTTAAGGCAAGGTATTTGGCCGTGGAACCCGCCGCCTGGCTATAAGCCTGGTAACTGGACTAAGCGACGGGAAAAGAAATTACGACCAGACCAACCTGATGAGCAGTTGTTCCCCATTATTCAACGAGCATTAAAAGAATACGCTAAAGGGTTGTGTTCTCAAGTTGAGCTTGCTGGTTTGATGGATGAATGGGGTTTTAAGGAAGCGCGGGGCCGTAAAACACCTAACCAGTTTATTGATAGGATGTTAGGCCGGTATCTACCGTTCTATGCTGGCACTTTGGTTAATCCTTGGACTGGCGAAGAAATTGATGGTTTGCATAAAGCTATGATAACTAAAGACGAAATGGAACAAATTAAATTTGTCCGCTCGGGCAAATCCAGACTTGCTAAGCGAGAAAGGTATAACCCGGAGTTTCCACTACGACGAACGGTTATTTGTGCCACCTGTGCTGTGCCACTGACAGGTAGCGCCCCGCGTGGCAATGGCGGCCGGTATCTATACTATCATTGCAAAAATAAGAAGTGTTTAATGTTCGGCAAGAGTATTACTAAGAAAGTCCTGGAAACAGAGTTCTTGCGGTATTTAGAGACCATTACCCCTAATGAAAAATGGTTGGCTGTATTCAAAGAGACGGTCTTAGATTTATGGGAGGAACAAGGCAAGGGATTTGATGTAGCGGCACAAAGGTACCAGCGGCAGCTCGCTCTCTTAGAAACCAAAAGAAAACGTATTTATGAAATGCGAGAGGATAGCTCTTATACTAAAGAAGAATTTTTAGAACGCAGGCAGGAAGTAGATAATGAAATTGCAGCTACAAAAATATCTATGAACGAGTCTAGAATTGAACAGTTTGATATAGAGGGTGCTCTTACTTACGCCATTAAGTTTATTCGCAACCTCGGCAGGCAGTGGTTTGATTTACCGCCACAAATTCGCCCTCGGTTCCAAAAGTTGCTGTTTCCTGATGGTTTACCCTATAGAAAGGGGCTAGGATTTGGAACCGCAAGATTAGGGCTTATTTACAAACTAAAAGAGACTTCTCACGGCGAGAAATCTCTTGTGGTAGCAGGGGTGGGGATCGAACCCACGACCTAGGGCTTATGAGTCCCTCGCTCTAACCAACTGAGCTACCCTGCCGCATTATAGCAAATAATCTCTTAACATTTGTCTTAAAGTTACTTTCCCTTTTGTGGTTTTGAAATATTTTTCTCTTCGTATGGCATCTTTTCTGCTCGGGAACGCTTCATAAAAAATTAGTGTCAAGGGTAATCTTTTGGCAGTTGAAATATTTTTACCTTGTTGATGATATGCTAATCTATTCTTTAAATCACTAGTAGACCCTATATAAAATTTTCCGTCTCTTAAACTTTCTAGAACATATACGTAATAAAACTGTGTCGGCATATATTTTAGCCGTGAACCACTCACTTGTGCTCGGGTACACGGCATGAACTAATCGCCCATAGCTATTTAGCTCATTTCAAACGGCTTGCCATGAATTGGAGCGAATGAAATGAGCGACTAGTTCATGGTTGCGGGGGTGGGATTTGAACCCACGATCTCCAGGTTATGGGCCTGGCGAGATGCCACTTCTCCACCCCGCGTCGCGTATAGTTTACCGCGTCGAAAAACTAGCTTTTACATCATAAGTTAAAAAGGCTAAATAATCAAGCACTACTTTATAATAGATTAACGCTTTTATATAATATGCTACAATTAAGGTGTTCTTATCCCACTTAAAGGAGAGGGATAAACCATGAAGGATAACTATCTGATGCTGGTTCTCTGCGGGGCAAGAAGAGGGATAATAATCATTAATACTAACAATAAGGTTGTCTAAATATTTATCTTCTTAAGAAGGGGGGTGAATAACATGGCAGGACGTAATAAAGGATTACACTGCGTAACTTGGATACTGATGATGATTGGGGGGTTAAACTGGTTGCTATATGCTTTTGGTTGGGATATTGGTTCGTGGTTTGGTGATTCAGCTGATGGAGTAATGATGGTAGTTTATATCTTAATCGGTTTGTCTGCACTTTACGAACTTTTCACCCACAAAGGCCTCTGCAAGGCTTGTGAAACTGGTAACGCTCCTGTGGCTTAAACTTTTTTGAACGAATAGTGTTATAACAATAAAAAGAAGCCTGAATTACTTTGGGTTTCTTTTTGTTTTAAAAAATAATATGCTACAATTGTTTTAAGCTTAATTATGTATTTAACTGTTCATGGCGCAGCTGCCCTAATTATTGCTCGCGCTATTCCCAACCCGATAATTGCTTTTTTAGTGAGTTTGCTTTCTCATTTTATATTAGACTTTATTCCGCACGGCGACGAGTTTTTAACTAAAAGCTTTACTCCGCCGCGAGCTTTAAGGCGTTTATTTGGTGCCGCAATTATTGATGGTATTCTACTTGTATTTTTTGTCCTACTTTACCTAGTAGTTACTCCTGACTATCAACTATCGTTATTAAGTGCCAGTTTGTTTGGCGCTTTGTTGCCCGATCTATTAATGGCTAGCTACTTAATAACTAAAACGCGGTGGTTAAAAAAATTCACTTACTTTCATTCTTCTTTACACAATTGGCTTAAATACCATCTCTCTTGGCAACAAGGAATAGTGGTACAAGTATTCACTTTTACAGCTTTGTGGCTAAGCTTAATTTAGGCTAAGGTAAGCCAAAAAATCAACGCTATTAAAATTCGATACACACCAAAAGAAATAAAGGTGTGTTTTTGAATAAACTGAATTAACCATTTGATGCTTAAAAGCGCCACCACAAAAGAAGTAACAAATCCAATTGCTAAAATACCAAATTGACCCGATGACCAACTACCAGCACTTTTTAATAAATCTAACCCAGTCGCTGCCAACATAGTTGGTACTGCTAATAAAAAAGAAAATTCTACAATAGTTTTCCGCCCTAAGCCCAATATCAATCCTCCTACAATCGTGGCAGCAGCCCTAGAAACTCCAGGAACAATAGCCAGCGACTGTGCTAAACCTATTAACAAAGCTTGAGGGTAAGATATTTCCTCTAATTCGTTTACTTTTACCAGCTTATTTTTATACCACAACTCAAACACTATTAATCCTGCGCCGCCTATCAGTAAGGCCCAGAGCACCACTGTATGGCTACCTAACAAATATTGTTTAACTACCTGATACAAAGCCAAACCAATTATGGCAGTGGGAATAAAAGCAATAATAATTTTTTTTAAAATCTGCCAATTTACTAATAATGATCGCCAATATAAAACTACTACTGCTAAAATGGCGCCCAGTTGAATTGCAATCTCAAAACTTTTAAGCCAATCCGTGGGCGGTAAATTCAACAGCTTGCTGGTTAAAATCAGATGACCAGTTGAAGAAATTGGTAAAAATTCAGTTATCCCTTCTACTATTCCCAAAATAATTGTCTGCCAAATTTCTAGCATAATCCAGTTTAACAATATCATACTACAAATAAAAAACCTAAGGAATTAAACCTTGTTAACATCCATTAATCCTAAATCAAAAATCTTCTGTGGGGATTTTTACGCAGGCAAAACAAAATCCCTAAATTATGGTAATATATTAAACAGACCATGAATAAACAACCTTTAAGTAAAATTTTACTAATCTTACTTGCCAACCTTAAAGAAACGGTTGTTGACCTAAAAGGTTTTTCTAAAGCTCTAGCGCATGGCTATGGCAGCGCCTGGCTTAAAGATGGAAGCGCCTATGTGAGCGAGCTTAAAAAGTTACAGCGATTGAAAATGTTGCAACAAACTGTCCGACAACTTCGTCGCTCTCGATATTTATCAGCTCGGCGCGTGGGCAAACGATTGTTAATCTCCTTAACTGACAAAGGTAAAGCCGCCACGTTGGTCCATCGACTACGCGCGGCTAAACCTCATGATAAAAAAATTGCGACTCTGGTTATCTTTGATATACCACAATCTCAAAACTGGGCCCGTCAACAATTCCGATTACTACTAAAACACGGCGGTTTTATCAAATTACAACAAAGTGTGTGGGCGAGCTCAAATGATGTATACTTCGAAATCGCTGAGTTTGTAAAACAAGCTAAGCTACAAGACTGGGTAAATGTTTTTTATGCTTCTAACTTTATGTATTGGCCAAAATTTAAATAATTACGAGTTGGGGTTTTTTACCCAGCTGGGTAAAAAACCCTTGTGAGTAATATTTTATAATTCCATTTTTCATAATTTCATTTAAGCGAACCCCCCGAGCTTACGCTCGGTGGTTTCAAGCTTTGTGAATATACACCCCGAACTGCGCTATAGTGTCATCTAATACCTTTTTAATTACATAAAACCCTGCCAAGACAAAAAGCAGGGTAAATCACTAAAATTATTCAACCAAGTCTGCTGCTGGTTCAAGCGTAGCCTCGTCCGACATGGGTTCTGGTTCAGGTTCTGGTGCTGGAGGTGCCGCTACTACTATTTCTTCTGGTTCTGCACCTGATACTTCGGACTGCTCCTGGTTTAAGGCTCTATTAGTGTCTGCTGGCGCAGTTGGAACTTCCTCTAGTAAAGGTTCTTCAACTGGATCTTCTATTACTGGCTGATCAAGTTCACTGGGTTCTACTGTTTCTGCTATTTCTTCTAGGGTTATGACGCCTGGTGTAGTATCAATTTCAACTTCGCTAGTAACTTCCTCCTGGCTACTAAGCTCTTCGCCTTCATTACTAGTCTCTACTGATTCAGTTTCTGCCCCCTCTTCTGACCCTGCTTCAGTAAAGTCAGTTGTTTCTAACTCTTCACTTTCAATTGTTTCTTCAGTAGTGATAGTGGTGTCTGCTTCATTGCTTAGTTCCTCTTCGCTAAGCTCCTCAACAGTGGTCTCTGGCTCATCAGCTACAACCTCTTCTTCAGTGCCAAGCTCTTGGTCAATTATAATTTCCTCGTCAGATAGTTCTAACAATTCATCAACTAATTCATTTTCTACTATCACCTCTTCAGTTACCTCCTCAGCAGTAGTTACTTCGGCTTCCTGATCTGTAGCAATCTCACTTTCCTCAATCACTACATCAAGTGTTTGACCATCACAAATAGTTATTAACTGGTCTAAGGTTAATTCTTCTATTGCTTCAATGCCCAGCGCCTTTTTAAGATCACTAACTCCATCTAAAGATCTATTCACTGCCAAATCCCTGGCACCATCAGCAATTAACTGATCAGCCTGTCGCAAAGAAGCTAATAAACGATGAGGATCACGGCAAAGCAAAGGTAGTCGCCCTATATACTCCAAAACCGACGCCGGATCTTGCTCAATCAATTCTGGGGAAGGATCATAAATTGGCCGGCTCACTACTGTTGCCTGCGCCATAATATTTTCTGGCCCAGTAGCCACTATCACTATCCAAACATCGCCTAAGAATCCGTAAGGCACAGTAAAATTAACCAAGCCGGTATTGGCCATTTGATCAGCTATTTGCACTACATAATCGTCTTCAAAATCTAAATGATGATTTTGATTATGATCTTCAATATAGTAAACATCTATTTTTAAATCATTATCAGGGCCATTGGGGTTGGTAGCGATCCATGTGATGTTAATATTTTGGCCCCAATTCCACACAGCTGTGCTTAAGTCAGGATAAATCATAACTAAATCAGGCGGTAATAAGGAAATCCAGTCACTGGGCTTATTGGTATCAAAGCCACTGGGGCTGCGCGCTAACATATGCCCCGCAGGCGCATCAGGCACGCCTGGATCCCAAACGTCGGCATTGTAATTTGGCCAGGCGTTATTGGGGGCGCCGTAATTCATTTGATCAACAATCTTGCCATCAGGCCGCTCTAAATAAACCATATCAGCGCTATTAGATAAGCCATTGCCAATAGCCGAGCCAGGTAAAACAATCTTTACAACTTCTGGTGGAATCATCCAATAATCCCAAGTAGAAGCGTCGGCTGTTACCACAGCATAACCAAAAGCGGGAATAGGAGGAGTGCCGGCAGGTATAACGTCGCAGGCATTAGCATCGCAAATCTGCCATCCTGAAATATCATAAGGAATCTCTGTTTTGCTTAAAATCTCCACCCACTCATTATCTGGCTCCTCGCCGCGATCAGTGGGTAATACTTTTTCCAAAGCAATATTATCAAACCAATAAATATCGCCGTGATAATCATAAGGTGCCGTATAAAACCTTAGTTTGGCATCATTAACAGTTCCGGAAAAACCAGTTGCAATAAACTGAATAGTAAGGGTTTGCCAATCTGAAGTGATATCGGGAAGATAACCATTCAAACCATAATTTTGACCAGAACTTTGTTGCCCCACATAAACCTTTAGATCATGACCAGTGTTAGACTTGGCAGAAAAGGTTAAACGGTAAGTAGCGCCCGCCTCCAAAGTTAATCCCGACTGATACATCTCCACCATACCCTCATTAACAATATTTATCTCGGCCGCTGCTGGTGAATCATAACCTGGCGTAACAGTAGTAAAAGAACCTACTCCAGTAGTATAACGAACCCAGGGGTCGGTGCCTGCTTCAAAACCCGGGTTAACTAACAAATTTGTTTTGCTTGGCGTTGATTCAACATCATAATAAACCTTATTAACTAAAAATAAAGGGTGTTCACAGCGTATTAGTAATTCAATAATATTTACTGCTTCCACTCTATCTTTCATTGCTAATAATTCTGAGTCAGTGGCTAGTGGATTATTTTTAAGTAGCAAGGCAGCGGCCTCGGCTGCTAACTCCGAAACTGTTATTGCTTCATTGGGAACCAAAACGCCACCAATATCAAAGTACGGAATATTAAACATTAAAGCTAATAATTGACCGCGCAGCTTGTTGCGAGCGCTAAAAGAATAATTATCAAACACCGCATCTGCTTCGGCATGATTGGATACTACTATATCCCCTACTGTCTGCGGAAAAATTCTTAGCTCTGGATGATTCTTCCAAAAACCCATTGAACGCACTTCCCACTGCACGCAACGACGTTCTGGTTCGGCTGTTACATTTACCACATGCGCTTCAAAAGCGCTAAAAATATTAGTTTGCACTAACACCATAACCAAAACCACTACAGCAGTTCCTGCTATATTGACGAGTCGAAGGAAAGCTCGCGGCTTGCCCACATTCTTATTACTCTTTTTACTAACTTTGGTCATAGTTTGATTATTATTGTATAACTTACGCGTTTGTTGTCATTGCGACGAAGCAATCTCTAAAGTTATTAGATTGCTTCGCCCTCAACCCAGTTGGGGCTCTCAATGACAGTAAATGGGTTTTTAAACAGTTTGTCGTAATGACAGTATATTAAACGCTTGGATTCTATCTTCCTTACTTATTAATAAATTTACTAAAACTGGTGCTAATGTATCCTAGTTTAGGAATACGGACATCCCAGTTACCCAGGCGATATAATCGGCCAACAATGTCTTCGTAACTAATAGCTTTATCAGCCACATTATTGGCGTCGCCTTTGGTCACAATCGTATCTTCTCTTAGCTCAATCACCCGGTGAATAGTAAAGGCCTTTTTCTGATTGGTATACACCACGATATCGCCTATTTTAACTTGACGCGCGTCAATTCCCTGAATAAAGATCAAATCATATTGCTTCAACGCCGGCCACATAGAGCCAGAAGTAATGGCTGCTAAGGGATACTGGGTATTTAAGGCATAACTCAAGAACTTAGGTGTGAAGTAAATTAAAGCCAGTACAAACACTAGATACAGAATGGTCCCTCCTATTTTTCGCCCTAACTTTTTTTGCTGGGAAAGATCTTGCTGTTTTTCAATTTTGGCTGCTCGGCATTTTTTTATATATTCAAGCCAGCCCATATTTACCAAAACTTGGGTAATTTGAAAATTCTAACCCGGCCCTGATACTCGCCAATCGGCGCTGAAACTGGCACATAAACATTTAATTCCAAACGGTAGTCCTCGCCACCGGGTATTACAAAATTATTATTGCTAACCTTCATAATTTCCGCTATCTGTCCCGACTTCCAAACCATTATGAATTTATCCATCTTGCCTTCGTTGGTTAAAGTAACAAAACGACTGGCGCCATTATCGCGGGAAATGTCGCCAAAATCCAACCGATCAGTTAAAGGATTAACCCCAATTTTATTCTCCCCCTCAATCACTTGCACCACTGCCTCGTAACTATCAGCCGCCATTACTTGTACTGCAAAAATATAAATAATCACTACTACCACAATAATACCAATTGCTCTACCGATTTTACGCGGTTTGTTTGGCATACCAGCCTTACTAGTTTCAGTTGGCCCCGCAGATTCCATAGTCGGCTCGTTTACCGGTTGATCATTATTCATTTGTATATTTTCTTCTTCCATATTTGTTCCCCCCTATTTAGTTAATTAATTCCTCGTCTTCCTCCTTTTTAAAAACTCTTTAAAAAGAAGGAGAGATCAAAAATCAACCTATTACTTTAGGTGCCGCCATAAATATCAGTTACCTCAAACCACAAGTCGCAACCAAACACCTGATGCTCTAGCGTGCCTGGCAAAGAATACTGGGACGCATCAGCATTAGGATTATGGCTCGCTACAAAATCTGCCCAATCCTGGGCGCATTGCCCTGTAAAACAAGGAACTGCCAAATCAATTGTCCACTCATCAACCAAATCTTGTATTTTCACACCTTTGCTTAAAATTCCCCAAGCATAATTATCAGGATCATTAGGATCATGAAAAGGCGCTACTCCAATATCAATACCAGGCTCTGGTAAATCATCTGGAGTTTTAGATAAGTACGGACAAAGCGACGGATAGCAGTTGATGTAATACAAATCATCAGGATTACCTAAATCAGCTGGCTGGTGGCTATGGCAATATTGAGAACGCTGTAAATCATCATTTATAAAATGAGGATAAAGCTGGCCATCAAACTGCCCGCCCGGCAAGTACATATTGTAATCTGGTTTTAAGATTGGCAATTGCCTGTCTGGTTCTGGCTTGGGTTTTGGCTTTTGCTTAATAATATATTCAACAGTATCAGCATGGGTTTGTTCTTCATCCAAGAATGATTCGCTAAAGGATAAAGTTACTCCCATTTCCATATATTCTTGCGGAAAAACCGTGCCAAATTCACGCGAATCTGGCGTTACAACTAAAGCATTGGCAATATGAGCTGTCACGTTTACCACGTGCGCCTCAAAACCAGCTACCAAAGGTACGCTTAAGGCAATCAAAGCCAGGGCACCTAAACTAAGTAATAATTTCTTAATCATAATTCCAGTTTGCGCTTTGGCGAATTACGCCAAAATACTACTAGTTATTAAGATTTCTATTACTATACTGGAATTCGACTTACGCCTGTTACTTCTACCCAAAGGTCGCAACCAAAAATTTCATGCTCTAGTGTTGGATCAGCCTGATACTCTTCAGGAATCACATTATCTTGCGCGCAAGACCCAGCAAAGCAAGGTACATGTAAATCAATCACCCAGCTGTCTTCAATATCTAGGGCAAGTTGCGATAAACTACCACTAACTTTTGTGCTTTCAGTATCTTCTGGTGTCCAGGCAATATTGCCGTGGAAAGCATCAATACTACCGTCTTGATCACTTTCGCCTTTCGCCTTATTCTTGGAAAGATAAGGACAGAGCACTGGTAGCATTTCGTAGTCTGAAGCAGTGTCTGATTGTATACATTCAAAAAAGAATTCACCCTGATCTTCCACTTCTATTACCCGACCATAAACCTGATCATCATCACTCCAGCACTTAGGTTTTTGTTTAATTACATATGTCACCTCATCAGCTTCAGATTGTTCTACAAATGAACCACTCAAGTCCATTTGCAGGTCATGATAAAGCACTTCCTCTGGGAATACAGTGCCAAACTCAATCGGGGCAGTATCAACCGTCAAAGCATTCTCAATTTTAGCAGTTACGTTTACCACGTGCGCTTCAAAAGCGGCAAACATTGGAATCATGGCAACTACTACTGCTATTGCTACTAAAGTTAATAAACCTTTCTTTAACATATAATTTTTCCTTTCTTTAATTCGCCTACACTTTTGATTTTTAATCAATTGTATTCGGCGAACACTTATTAATTAAGTAACTTACCCTATCTCTTTAGGAGGTTTAATTCCATTAAGACAGGGGCCTTGCCCACCCTTTCCTCCAATTTAGGATAAGGCAAGTCACTTAATTCATCCCCCTTTTGGGGAATGCCGACCTTTAAAAATAATTTATAAATTTATTAGGTAAGTTACTGTAATTGTTAATAAAAATTTGTTTTTAAATTTTCTAATTTTTT
>JBDRTU010000006.1:0-19635 GCA_043823825.1 Patescibacteria group bacterium | reverse complement strand
T
Source organism: Patescibacteria group bacterium (assembly GCA_043823825.1). GTDB lineage: Bacteria > Patescibacteriota > Patescibacteriia > Veblenbacterales > UBA10138 > JBDRTU01. The sequence goes on along the minus strand of JBDRTU010000006.1, from coordinate 19,634 downwards.
ACCCACCCGACCTTCTTCAGCCGATTTATAATCATAGGTCCAAAAAGCGCCCAAAGTCTTGGCTATCTGAATCAGCTTCTCGCCACTGCTCAAAAGCGGAAGTAAATCTTTAACTGGAAGCACTAACAGCTCCTCTTTTGCCATCTGTTTGTTCATACACTTACCCAACCTTTCTGAAATTGTTTATCAATTCGTGAAGTTTTAATGTCTCCCGTCTGGCAGCTTCGGCGAAATCATCACCGCTTGAGGCAAAAATGATTCCGCGTGAAGAATTAATGATCATTCCCTGTCCGTGGCTATCTTGACCAGCAGTGACTACTTGCTCTACTTGTTGCTCTACTGGAATATCTTTTTGTTGAAAACCAACACCTGGAATAAGTATAGGCAAGTCGCCCACAATGAGCCGCGCTCTAGCAAGTTCACGGGGAAAAGTTGCCCCTACCACGATGGCGCAGTTATTGTTTTTATTCCAAGGACGTGATACTTGATTGGCTACATATTCATAAAGAGATAATATGGAGCCCCCAACATGAACTGTCAAATTCTGAAACTCGTCTGCCCCTTTATTGGAAGTACGGCAGAGTACAATAATGCCCTTGTCTTTCATTTCTAAAAAAGGTTTCAGCGCCTCAGCTCCAAGGTATGGATTAACAGTCACGCCATCTGCTTGAAAAAATTCAAATGCCGCCGCAACATAACCCTTATTTGTATTACCAATATCGCCCCGCTTAGCATCTAGAATCGTTGGAACATCTGGTGCCGCAACGCGGATCATAGAAAAAGTACGTCGTAAGGCTTCAATTCCCTCATCACCATATCCTTCATAAAAAGCGATGTTTGGTTTGTAAGCACACACTAGGTCTTTGGTTGCCTCTATAATCGCCAGATTGAAAGCGACAATAGTATTGGCGACACTAAGAGGACTTTCATTGTCGCTCTTGTGTGCAGCTTTGGGAATTTTTTTAAACTCACTATCCAAACCCACGCAGACAAATTTCCCTTCAGCCTATTTTACCCTTAATAATTTCATGAAATTTCTCATTACTAAATCTCCTATAAAATTGTCAAAAAACAGTTATTTTACGTTATTTTTATTATCTTAATTTACCTTACCTTACTAAAACTCGGCCTTTTTGTCAAAGCAAAAATCCGCCCCGACAACTAGCAGAGGACAAATACGAATTAAAAATCACTGATTAATGTCTTGTTTCTAGATTCCCTTCATCTGACGGTGTAATGACACTTAAAAGGAATTCTGGATTCCCGTTTTCACGGGAATGACATATGAATTGGTAATGTAAATCTGGAGAGATTGCTTCGTCCTGATTTTAATCGGGACTCGCAATGACTATTGGTAGTAAAAAATTATTTCAACGACTTAATAATCTTATCCACTAGGCCGTAGGATTTGGCCTCTTCGGCTGTCATAAAAAAATCGCGGTCAGTGTCTTTTTCAATTTTAGCTAAAGGCTGACCAGTATGATGACTTAAAATTTTATTTAATCGTTCATGAATTTTTAAAATATGTTGAGCACGAATTTTAATATCAGTTGCTTGCCCTTCGGCTCCGCCCATTACTTGGTGCAGCATTACTTCAGCATTAGGCAAAATTAACCGTTTACCCTTAGCGCCGGCACCCAACAGCATCGCTGCCATAGAAGCAGCAATACCCACGCAAATAGTTACTACATCACATTTGATATATTGCATTGTGTCATAAACAGCCAAACCAGAGGTTACCATACCACCAGGAGAATTAATATAAAGTTTTACATCTTTTTTAGGATCTTGACTTTCCAAAAACAATAATTGGGCAATTACTGTATTGGCCAAATTATCATTAATCGGATCACCTAAAAAAATTATCCGTTCTTTTAAAAGTCGTGAATAAATATCATAGGCTCGCTCGCCCATTTGCGACTTTTCCACGACCATTGGTATAAGATTCATAGTAAGTTAGATTATAGCAAATTAATTAAAAAAAGCAAGGCGCACATTACAAGCTACGCCTTGCGGAATTAAAGATGTTTAATTTTGAAAAAAACAATCTTAGAACCTGATAATCGTCTGATCCCTCCGAGCACCGACCGACACCATATCCACTTGAGTGTCGGTGTACTTAGCCATGGCGGCCAGGTAATTACGAGCATTTTTAGGTAGTGCCTCATAGTCTCGGACGTCCGTGGTCGGAGTTTGCCAGCCTGGAAAAGATTCATAAATAGGTTTGACTGACTTTAGAGTTTTGTCATCGGTCACAAACCTTTTTAATCGCCGGCCGTTAACCTCATAACCCACACACATCTGTATCACCTCAAAGCTATCTAGTACATCCAACTTAGTTACGGCGATTCTGGTAAAACCATCCACCATTACGCTATGTCTTGCAGGCATAACGTCAAACCACCCGCACCGTCGTGGCCGTCCTGTCGTAGCGCCGAACTCACCACCCAAATCTCTCAACTTCTCGCCAAACTCATCCTCTAGTTCTGTTGGTAAGGCCCCATTACCAACGCGGGTGGTATAAGCTTTAACCACTCCGACAATTGAGGTTATCGCCGTTGGCGGAATACCCAATCCTGTGCAAGCTCCACCACTCGTGGGATTTGACGACGTCACGAAAGGATAAGTTCCGTGGTCAATATCGAGTAACGCTCCCTGCGCCCCTTCCGCCAGCACACTCTTGCCACCAGCTAGAGACTCCTGAAGATATGCTGACGTATCCGTGATGTACGGATCTATTGCCTTATCAAATTCCACATATTCCTGAGTGATCTTATCGGCATCCAACTCGGTCTCTCCATAAATTTTCGCGAGAATATTATTTTTTTCCGCAATATTCTCCCGAAACTTTTTTTTGAAAAGATCCCTATCAAGCAAGTCCACAATGCGGATACCAACCCGCATAAATTTGTCGATGTAGGCTGGTCCAATACCGCGTCCAGTGGTGCCAATCTTTTGCCCACCACTATTCTCCCTGCACTCATCGAGTAACTTGTGATAAGGCATTATCAAATGAGCATTATGGCTGATAAACAACCGGCCGGCTATTTTAATCTTTAACACCTCCAACTGACGAATCTCGTTCATCAGGGCCACCGGGTCAATGACAGTTCCATTACCTATAACACAGGTAACGTGCGGGTGAAAAATTCCAGCCGGGATTAAATGAAGTACATGTGTCTGGCCACCAATCACAACCGTATGGCCAGCATTAGCACCACCCTGGTAACGGGCAACAATATCTACATCGGCACTTAAGTGGTCTACGATTTTACCCTTTCCTTCATCGCCCCACTGGGCGCCAGCAATAATTGTTACGGGCATATTTGCCCCCTTTCTTAAAAGTGTGGTTACAGTGAATTTTATCTTATATTCAGATTTAAATGGGCACAAAAAATTAGTGCCTTAAACAATCTTTGGTTTGTTTTGGGTTAGTTTGTTAATTTCCACCCTTCAGTAGTATGCACTAATTTACCCTTCACTGTAAAGCCAGCGGCTTTTTTATGGCCACCACCGCCAAATTTCTTAGCCAGTTCAGCTACATCTACATCATCTCTAGTAGTGCGTAAGCTGCCTTTAATAGTGCCGTCACCCTGTTCTTTTAATACCAAAGCGGCACGAAAACCAGATAAATCATTTAAAAAATTAGCTATTCCTTCCAATGCTTCGCTATCTACTTTTAATTCATCCAGATCAGCTTGAGTAATTACTGTGGTAACTAATTGCAGTTCTTTATTTACTTGCAATCGTTCCAAAGCGCGTCCCCATAATTTTAAATCGTTAATTGATTTATTACGGGCGATTTGATCAATCACTCGGGAAGCAGAAGCACCTGTAAGTAATAGCTCAGCCGCAGCTGCTAAAGACATAGTAGTAGTACCAGGATTAGAAAAAGTACCCGTATCAGTTAAGATGCCGGTCAGCAAACAAGTGGCCATGGCTTTAGTAACAGAGATTTCTGCTTGTTTGAACCAATCGTAAAGTATTACTGCCGTAGCCGATGCTTCTTTGTGAACTACATTGATATCACCATAAGAAGGATTGGTAAGATGGTGATCTAAATTAATAGTAACTAAATTTAAGGGCCGCTGCCGCCATTGTTCTGTTAACTCGGTCATTTCGATTTCGGCAGCATCAACACAAAATAATAAATCGTAGTCGGCTAAATTTATATTTTGAGCATCTGTAATTATTTGCTCACTATAAGGTAAAAACCGCAAAGTCGCTGGAATCACTCCGGGTAGAAACATGGAAGCCTCTTTACCAAAAGTTTTTAGCGCCAACTTGCAAGCAATTACCGAACCAGTAGCATCGCCGCAATTTTTATGTCCTACGATAAGAATTTTTTGAGCCTTAGTTATGGCGGCTTCTAATTTTTGTACATCAAAACGGGTAATCATAAATGACCACTTAGTTTAATCCGAGCGGTGTAAACTGTCAAGTAGTGATTCTATTTTACCCGCCTGCTCTTCGGTTTCGTCAATAATAAAGTTTAGTTTTGGCACCCGATAAAGCCGCAGACGCTTGTTAAGTTCATGCTGAATTTCTTTAAGTTGTCCCTGGATAGCCTTAAGAACTTCTTCTCTCTGCTCGTGAGGTAGAATACTAAGTTTCACTTCGGCGTATGACAAATCAGCACTAACAGTAATAGTACTGATCGACACCAGCGTACCAAGTGGTGACTCTAACATTCTGGAAAACAACGTGCCTAACTCGTGCTGTAATAAACTATCAATCTGATATAAACGACGTGAACGTGATTCTGGTGTTTTATTTAACATGTCGCTGACGAATTTCTTCGTGATAAATCTCTACCAAGTCACCTACTTCAATTTTTACTGCACCTTTTAATTTTATACCGCATTCGCCCCCTTGAGTCATCTCACCTACCACTTCTTTACCTAAACGCACTCCCTCAATTAAACTTTCCTTTCCATCGGCCAACCCACTTATTATCTTCAATTTAGTTTCCGCTTTCACTGTGCCGTCGGTAACTTTTAAACCAAAAATCGTATCTTTTTTACCACGGCGGAAAATCGCCAGTACTTTTCCTTTGCCAATTTGGGTACGAATTAATTCTGGTTTGAGTAAAATACTTAATTGCTTCTTAACTTCATCAAGTAAATCATAAATAACAGTGTAACTCTGCACAAAAACCTTCTTCTCTTTAGCTAAAGATTGAGCCTGGGGCACTACTAACACATGAAAACCTAATACTAAAGCCCCCACCCCTTCGGCCAAAGCAATGTCAGCTTCGGTGATATTTCCTAAACCAGCCTTTACTACCTTTACCTCTACACCACTAGTTGATAATTTTTTCAACGAATCAATAATTGCTTCGCGTGAGCCCAAGACATCGGTCTTTAATACAATATGCAGTCCAGGCACTTCGTTTTCCTTTTCTTTTTCGCCGGTTGAATCAGCGCTAACAGTTGGTAAAGCAAAGTGCCGCTGATATGAAGATACTGTACGCAAACTCTGTCGCGCTTCTTGCTCAGTGACTACTTTAAAAACATCTCCGGTTACTGGTGCATTTTTAAGCCCTAGAATTTTAACAGGAGTAGAGGGCGAGGCTTCAGTTATATCTTTACCTAAGAAACTTTTCATCGCCCGTACTTTTCCCGCCGCCTTACCAGCAATCACATAGTCACCACGGTTAAGAGTGCCAGTTTGTACCAAGGCGGTAGCCACTGGGCCTTCACCTTTATCAATGTGACCTTCAATAATAGTACCTGCTGCTGGACGGTTAGGATTAGTGGTAAATTTTTCCATGTCAGCTAATAGCAAAATCATCTCTAATAATTCATCGAGTCCCATTTTTTTCTTAGCAGAAATTGGTACACAAATTGTTTTACCACCCCAATCCTCGGATAATAGGTTTAACTCAGCTAAACTTTTTTTTAGCTTTTCAATATCAGCTTCGTCTTTATCAATTTTATTAATAGCAATCAAAAACGGCAACTTTTCTCGCTGAGCAATTTCAATGGCTTCCAAAGTTTGCGGTTTAATACCGTCATCAGCCGCTATTACAATAATCGCTAAATCTGCCAAGCGCCCGCCACGAGAACGCATAGCCGCAAAAGCCTCATGGCCCGGGGTATCTATAAAAGTGATCAGACGAACTCGGTGAGTCTGATCATCCTGAGCCTGTCGAAGGATCCCTCGGTCGGCTTCGCCGCCTCGGGATTTCGGTGTGCCCTTCGGCCACACCTCAACTTGATAAGCACCAATGTGTTGGGTAATAGCGCCACTTTCCTGCTCCACCACATTGGTTTCTCTAATTGCATCTAGCAATTTGGTTTTGCCATGATCAACATGGCCCATCACTACTACTACTGGCGGACGATTCATTAGTTTACTAGTATCAGCTTCCTTTAATAACTCAGTTAAATTAGCTACTTCTGCCTGTTCACTGGCTTGTTCGCTCGCTGGCTCGTCTTGCTGTTTAGTAATAAAGCCCAAATCTTGAGCAATAATTGAGGCAGTTTCAAAATCCACGCGTTCATTAATAGATGCCATCACGCCATTCTTAAATAACTCACCAATAACCGTAGTCACTGGTAAACCAAGTAAATCAGCTAACTCTCGAGTGGTTAATATTTTAGGGATAGCAACTTCTTTAGTTCGAATTGGCTCAACTGCCGCCCCTAATTTCTTTTCCACCACTACGTAATTTTCTTGTGTTTTAACTTGCTTACGCTCAGACCAAAGTTTCATCACTTTTCCCGCTACTTTATCATCTATTTTAATGGCCCGAAAACCAACATCAAATCCGAGCCTAGGCAACTCTTCTCTTAGTTGTTGGGTAGGAATTTTTAAACGTCTGGCTAGTTCAGTAATATTCATAAATTACATTACGGAAAGGAAGAAATGGTCCTTTTTAATAATAAAGACTTGTTTCAGTATAAGCTCTATTGACACACTAGTCAATGTCTGATGTAATAGAATACTTTGGTCTAATTCTTGACAGATCTTTTAGAATTAGCTAAAGTACTTGGATTATTAATTTTATGGCCTTAACGACTGAACAACAATTATTAGAACTAGTAAATAAAGCCCGACACATCCTAATTACTTTCTCACAGAATAAAGGAGGCGATGCTTTAGCTTCTAGTTTAGCTTTGGCTAAATTTTTAGAACAACAGGGTAAACAAGTAGAAATTATCTCTTCGAGCTGGGAGCTGCCCGGCAGTTACCGTTTTCTGCCCCAAGTGCAACGTGTGAAGAAAGAACTTCCTAGTTTGCGAAAATTTATTATTTCCCTGAATCTAACTAAAAATAAATTAGCAGATTTAAGCTATAGTGTTGAAGGTGAACGCTTACATATTTACCTAACACCCAAAAGCGGTACTTTCACCGCTAGCGATGTTACTACCCGTTCCTCAAATTTCCTTTACGACTTAATTTTTGTGCTAGATACTCCCGACCTAGAATCGCTCGGGGAATTATATCATAACAATACTGATTTCTTTTATCAAACAACTACTATCAATATCGATCATAACATTACTAATGAGCATTTTGGGCAATTAAATTTTGTTGATTTTAATGTTGCTTCTACCTCGGAATTAGTCTTTAAATTAATTAAAAATATCAACCCTCAGGCTTTAGATGAAGATGTAGCCACCTTACTTTATACTGGTATTACCGCTGCTACTAAAAGCTTTAAGACCAACGCCATCACTCCAGAAACTTTGTCACGCGCAGCGGAATTAATAAGCTTGGGTGCTAGGCGTGAGGAAGTAGTAACACACCTCTACCGCACCAAAACTTTACCAATGCTACGTTTATGGGGCAGAGCGCTGGCCAGATTAAAAAGCGACTCCTCCCGCAGATTAGTATGGCTCTTATTACAGCCCGAGGACTTTGTTAAAAGTGGCGCCCAAGAACACGATTTACCTGGAGTAATAGACGAAGTAATTACTACCGCGCCCGAAGCAGGTGTAATTGTACTGCTTTATGAACAGAAGCCAGGCCTAACCTCCATTATCTTGCAGGCTAATCCTGGACGTCACGCTTTGGATCTACTTAAACCATTTGATCCTACTGGCGATCACTCTATCGCCCGCGCACAATTAGCCAATCAAAGTTTGCTGGAAGCGGAAAAAATAGTGATCGAACATCTGCGCAAACTGCTGCCCCAAACCTTGAATCAATAAGGTAAAATATAAATAGATGACAATTAGTCATCTTCTTTATATAATAAATATCGCTATTTGGGCAGGCCCGACTCACTAAGACGAGTCTGGCGAGTCGAGACGGGTAGCTCTCCAAAGAGAATTTGGATGCGTAGCTCAGTTGGTTAGAGCAGGCGTCTTATAAGCGCCAGGTCCCTGGTTCGAGTCCAGGCGCATCCACCATTCGACTCGCTTAGGCTCGCTCATGGTGTTCCACCACTATTTAAAGCGAGTCGGATGCCCTGAGCGAAACGCAGTGAAGTCGAAGGACAAAAAATAAACTATTATTTCCGATGAAATATTTTATATATCTAGCTCGTTGCAGTAACGAATCATTATATACAGGTTCATGTACTGATATTAAAAACAGAGAAGCCAAACACAACCAAGGTAAGGGGGCACTATACACCAAACAAAGATGACCGCTTAAAATTGTCTATTCCGAACAATATAATACTTTAATTGAGGCAAGAAAAAGAGAAAAATAACTCAAGGGATGGACAGCGACTAAAAAGGGAAATCTAATCAAATACGGCCATCCGACAAACCCTTGGGAGCTTCTTCATCTCCAGGATGCGATGAACCGACATCGAGGTGCCAAACCGCGTCGTCTAAAATTTTAATTTTAAAAATATAAGTTAATAATTTTTAATTTACTAATACAGGCGCGTAGCTCAGTTGGTTACCTGCCTGCCGTAAATTCTACCCTAAAAATACTTATAGCCCATCCGGTGGGCGGCTAGCTCAGCTGGTTAGAGCGTTACATTGACATTGTAAAGGTCACTGGTTCGAGTCCAGTGCCGCCCACCGGGTAGACTAAATCAGATAAATTCATATACCCTAAATTTGCTTTGGCAGGCGGGTCGACGAGGTCCCCAGTTCGAGTCTAGGCGCGCCCACCACGCTTGGCGTGGTTACCAGGACACCGATATCCTACCATATTAATCCTTACCTCAAGTAAGGATTTTATGTTTTGTGACTTTTACCTAGATGTATGGTACAATTAGTTTGTTAATAATTAATCTTTATTTAAAAACCTTTAGAAAGGAGGTAATATGAATACAAATAATTGGGCGAGTACTATCGTCCTATCATTCCAAAATATGTGGGATAAATTTACCGATTTTTTACCAGAACTATTAGTCGCTATCATTGTTTTAATTGTAGGCTTACTAATAGCAGCAGCTCTAGGTAGAGTAGCTGCCAAACTTATTAGATTAGTTAAATTAGACGACTTGTTGTCTCGCACTGGCGTATCACAAAAGGCAGAGAGTGCTGGTGTGCAATTTAGCTTATCAGGATTAGTAGGTTGGATTGTTAAATGGTTTTTTATTATCGTAGTATTTATTGCGGTAGCTGATATTCTAAGTTGGGTGCAAGTTACTGATTTCTTAACTGCTGTGGCTTTATACATTCCTAATGTATTAATTGCTGTAATTATTCTGACTGTTGGTATCATTGTTGGTCAATTTATTCATGATGTGGTGGAAAAAGCAATTCATGTTTCCAAAGCACCTACCACTTCGGCCAAAACAATGGCCGCACTATCTAAGTGGTCAATCGTTATTTTTTCTATCATGGCGGCCTTAATCCAATTGGGTGTTGCAGTACGATTAATTGAAATTCTCTTTACTGGCTTAGTAGCCATGCTGGCTATAGCTGGTGGTTTGGCTTTTGGTTTAGGTGGTAAAGAAAAAGCGAGTAAGTGGTTAGAAGCAATTGAAAAAGAAGTTTCCCGTCGTTAATCTAAGTAACTCCAACCCGCCCCGATACCGATCGGGGCGGGTTTTGTTTTATACCAATTACTTTAAAGCTAATGAATGGTATAGTATAAGTAGATAACTATGATAACAAAAAACAATCTACCAATAATCATTAAGAAACTTACTAATCGTCTTAATCATGCTTATCCTACTGCTCGACTATATTTAGTGGGTGGCGCAGTGCGTGATTTGTTACTTGGGCGTGTCACCAAAGATTACGATTTAGTAATCTCTGGTTTAACTAAAGTTAAACTGGAAAAATTTCTTAAGGGTCAAGGCAAAGTGGCTTTAGTTGGTAAAACTTTTGGAGTATATAAATTTACGCCCCGTGGCTGGCCCAATGAAGCTATAGATGTAGCCCTACCACGCACTGATCACGCTTGGGGTACTGGTCGTTATCGTGATTTTACTGTTAAAACTGCTAGTAATCTTTCAATTAACGAGGATCTAGAACGCCGGGATTTTACTATTAATGCGATAGCCTTGGATTTAACCTCATATCAAATAATTGACCCGACAAAAGGGCAAAAAGATTTGAAAAATAAAATAATTAGAACTGTCGGGGCGCCTAGATTACGTTTTCAAGAAGATTATTCAAGATTACTGCGTGCCTTAAGATTTGCATGTCAGTTAAATTTTAAAATAGAATCACGTACGCTAATGGCCATTAAAAAAATGGCGAGTAAATCTGTGGTGGCTAAAACCAAAGATAGTTGGGTAATACCTCGTGAAATTGTGGCGCGCGAATGGTTAAAATCACTACAGAATAATCCTTCACAGGCGCTAAAACTTTGGGATCAAATAAATATAATTAAAGTTTTACTGCCCGAAGTATATGCCATGCATGGTGTACCACAATATAAAGAGTTTCATAGCGAAGGAGATGTTTTTGAACACACGCTTTTAGCCCTCAAAATTTTTAGCAGCCGCGAGTGGCGCCAATTTTTCCCTAAACAAAAGCCATCACTTTCGGTATTGTTAGCTATCTTATTACACGACATTGGTAAACCCTTAACCGTACAAACTCCTGAAATACATGGGGTTAAATGGATTCGCACACCAGAGCATGATATTAAAGGCGCCGCCTTAGTATCGGATATTATTAGTCGGTTAAAGCTTACAAGTTTCCTTGATTCCGCTGGCGATAAGATTGAACCAGAATTAGTAGAATGGTTAGTAGCTAAACATATGCTGCTAGTACACGGTAAAGTGGCAGAATTCAAGCCTTCTACCCTTTATCGCTATTTTTATCAAAAGGCACTGTGGGGGATTAGTCTACAACAGGTGATTTTAGCTGACTCTTGGGCTACTAATCCAGCTGATGGGCGTAAACTGTTTGACCGGCTACGTGCCTTACGAAAACGACTTAAACAATTAAAACCGTTACTTTCTAAAAAAGGTGAGTTAAAGTTACTAGTTGATGGTAACCAAATTATGAAATTGTTTAAACTTAAATCAGGTCCAATTATTGGTAAACTGTTAAAATCGTTGACTGAAGCCCAATTGGCAAAAAAGGTTAAGACGAAAATTGAAGCCATTTCTTTCTTAAAAAAACAGCTATGAAACAAACTATTACTGTACCAGCATTATCTTCCCCTACACGTTTAGATAAATTTCTAGTTCAACACTTAGGCCAAATGTCACGTAGCTACCTACAAAAAGCAATTAAAAAAGGTAAAGTATTGGTTGATCAGAAAAAAGTTACTGTACATCGCTGGCTTAAGCAAGGTGAGATAATAAGCTTTGATATTGAAGAACAACTAAAGCCTCGGCTTAATCCAAATAAAAAAATAAAGTTTAAGGTATTGGCCGATTCTACTTACTATTTAGTGATTGATAAACCAGAGGGATTAGTGGTACACCCAGCGACTGGTGTTAATGAACCAACTCTAGTAGATGGATTGGTGGCCTACTACCCAACAATTAAAGATTTAGGTAATGACCCTTTGCGGCCAGGAATCGTCCACCGGCTTGATCGTGATGTTTCCGGTTTAATGGTGATAGCGAAAACTGAACCAATGTTTATACATTTAAAAAACCAATTTAAAGAACGTTTGGTGCATAAAGAATATACGGGATTAGTTATGGGGCAAATAGCTAGTCCTGCTGGAATTATTGATTTTCCCTTAGCGCGTTCTAAAACTAAGCATGGTAAAATAGCCGCTCGCCCCAAAAACGCGGAAGGTATTGATGCTATTACTAAATTTGAAGTTTTGAAAAAATATTCACATACTACTTTACTTAAAATAGAGATTGAAACTGGCCGCACTCACCAGATACGCGCTCATCTAGCAGCTTTGGGCTACCCTTTAATGGGTGATAAAGTATACCGACCTACTAAAGGCCGCTCGGTAAAAAAAATTAAGCGACTTTTCTTACATGCTTCTACTTTAGCTTTTACTGATTTAGAAGGTAAACAACAATTATTTACCTCTCCTTTACCAAAAGAGCTTAATGATTATTTAACCACACTAAGATGAAAAAACGCCCAGGTAAACTTTTTATCATTTCTGGCACTTCACAAGTGGGAAAAAGTACTGTGGCTAGAGCACTGGTGCGTTTACCTAGTTTATCTCTTAAAAGAATTATTACTACCACCACCAGACCACGTAGACTAGAGGATAAACTAGCTACCTACCATTTTTGTACTGTGAACGAATTTAAAAAATTAATTAAACAAGATAAATTACTGGAATGGGCCCGTGTCCACAACTACTATTATGGCACCCCGCGTCAGCCGGTTGAACACGCGCTAAAGCAAGGGAGTAATGTAGTGCTGGTAATTGATGTTCAGGGCTCGCAACAATTGCGAAAACGTTATCCTAAGACCGTAACAATTTTTATAACAGCCGAATCTAAAGCGGAAATAAAACGACGAATTTTTCAGTCTTCCCATATTCCTGATCAACAAAAAAACAAACGCTGGCACACTACTCAACATGAGCTTAAACAAATGAAGAACTATGATTATATCGTAGTTAATCACTGGGGTAAGCTGAACCAAACTGTTAACAGGGTTGCTGCCATCATTAGACGTCACATTACCAAAGGCTTGACGAAAAGATAAAAAACAGTTATTCTAACGTAGCCCTAAACGTAGATTAATCACCATCGTTTAGGCTTTAATAATAACTATAATTTCTAAATATTATGTCTGAAGAAGCTAAAACTGCAATTAGTAACAAGAATTTTACAGCTATAAAGTCAGGGCAGCTAGTTCGTGTTCATCAAAAAATTAAGGAACTTAACGCTAAAGGGGAAGAAAAGGAACGTATTCAGGTTTTTGAGGGTATGGTAATCGGCAGACGAGGCGGAACTGGTATGGGAGCAACCATAACCGTGCGAAAAATCTCAGATGGCATTGGCGTAGAAAAAATATTCCCATTACACTTACCAACCATTAATAATATTGAGGTGATTAAGGAATATAAAGTGAATCGTGCCCAATTGCCATACTTACGCTCTTACAGTAAAAAACTCAAGGAAAAAGTGGCTAAAGCATAGCAATAGCTTAATAATAAAATTAAGATGTTAGGAGCTTCTATCCGACTTCAGGCTTGATAACAACTTCACTTATATCTGTGCCCAGGTGGCGGAACTGGTATACCTGCCTGCCGGCAGGCAGGCGCACTGATCTATAACTAATAAAATAAATGTTTTACGTATACGCTTTAAAAAGTGAGAAAGACGGTCGTCTTTACATAGGACTTTCTTCTAACCCTGAACGGCGCCTAAAAGAACATAATGATGGAAAGACTCATTCAACAAGATCTCGCCGCCCCTTCAAAATCATTTACTGCGAAAATTTACCAAACAGACAATTGGCACGAAAAAAAGAATTATATTTAAAATCTGGTATTGGACGTGAATTTTTTAAAAGTATTAATCAATGATAGAATTGTGCCCAGGTGGCGGAACTGGTATACGCACTACCTTGAGGTGGTAGCGGGAGCAATCCCATGGAGGTTCAAATCCTCTCCTGGGCACCAGTAGAAATTTATAAATTATGCAAATAACATATCAAGACTATAATTTAGTCCCCTGGAATCGTAAAAGCAACTTTAATAGTTTTCTCGCTTTAGTTGGCGGTTTTATCTTTCCGCCCTTACTCTGGTGGGTATTATTTAACCTATTTACCGGAAACGTCTATTATAGGCACAAGGGAAGAGATGGCTATTTGATGGTCTGGCCTAAAATTAATAAAATTGCTGGTGTATTAATTACTATTTTACAACTTCTCTTAATTGGTGCCGCGCTAACAATATAACATCAAAAAACTTAAGGACGCTTAGCTCAGTTGGTTAGAGCGTCTCGTTTACACCGAGAAGGTCGTAGGTTCGAGTCCTACAGCGTCCACCAATCCTGTAAAGCTCATTATCATTCACCACGGGGAAAGTAGATGAAAAAGCGCAGTCTCGCCCCGTGATGAGCAACAGAGAATTATACTAGATTCTACCGGTTCCACCACACAGCTCAAACGGGGTAATAGTCTCTCTAAGCGAGATACGCTAAAATTGGCATTAAGAACACTCCGAGTTCTATTTAGTAAAACTCATTAATTATTAACAATTAACTTATGACATTGGGAGGATTTATATTAGGCCTAATAATTTCTTTTATTGGCTTTTTATTGGTCTGGAAGTCCGAATGGTTAATGGTTAATTTTGGTCGAATACCCTGGGCCGAAGAACACCTTGGCGCGGAAGGCGGCTCGCGAATCTTTTTTAAACTTCTTGGTATCCTTATTATCATCCTCGGATTCGGCATTATGACTAATATTTGGCAGCCAATAATGCAAGCTGCCTTTAGTCCTTTCTTTAGTGGTTTAGCTCAATAATTAGTCTCTGGGCCTATAGTTTAGTGGTAAAACGACGCGTTTGCAACGCGTAGTTGGCAGTTCGATTCTGCCTAGGTCCACCATATTGAATTAAAGGAACGTTCCACCAGTTAAAATATTTTTTCGTCTACATTACTCTTAGAAGAGAATACTTTTTATTTTTTCTCAATATGTAACGGCACTTGACAAATAATTTGTTATTATTATTTTTTTAGTTTATACTTTAAGTAGTTGAACAAAGTGAATTAATCATTATTATTTCATTTTGAATCCATTTTCAATGGGAGAGGAGGTGAGATTATGGCAAAAAAGAAAAAGGCCAAAAAGAAGAAGGGTGGTAAGAAAAAGAAAAGGTAGTATTAGTTTTTTTGCGATTTAAACAAACCCCACACTCATCTAAAAAGCGTGGGGTTTTGTTATTAGAAAAGATTTTAAAACAAGCTTGATTGTGGCCCCTTTAAAACCTCATCCTTACCAAATATTTTAACTTCACCATAAACGCCATCATACCCTGGTTTAATGTGTAATTTACCAGCCCTAACACGTCTGATGGCCTCTATTATCTTCTCATCAGTAAAGCTGGCCATGGCCTCTAATTGTGCTTCTGCAAGCAGTTTAAGTTCACCGCCACCGCTAGATACTAAGCCCCAATATACCTCTTCTACAGTCTTAGATTGTCGTCCCTTAACCCCCTGAGCTTCGGCGAT
Source organism: Patescibacteria group bacterium (assembly GCA_043823825.1). GTDB lineage: Bacteria > Patescibacteriota > Patescibacteriia > Veblenbacterales > UBA10138 > JBDRTU01. The sequence goes on along the minus strand of JBDRTU010000006.1, from coordinate 4,150 downwards.
AATTTTATCTAACTCAACTAATGATACATAAGATACTGATTTAGGTGGGATAAATCCTTCTTCGCGATCAGCCAATTCTTCAACTCGATAAAGCACTCCTACAGTTAATTGACGGCCACATTTAGGACAAATGCCTTTTCGTTTTTTTGTTTCTAGAGGAGTTAAAGCTACTTGGCAATCACGATGACCATCGTAATGATAACGTCCTTCGTGCGGAAAAAATTCTATAGTGCCAACAAGTCTTAACGGCAACAATTTGTCTTCACCAGCTGCTACTGCTTGGGGATTGCCTTTTTTAATTGCCTGAATAATATTGTCATAAGACAATTCACTTCCTTCAAAAATATTTGCTTCGCGTCCTAAATTAGGAAGGGAATGAGCGTCGGAATGTGAAACTAAAGCCACTTTGTCTAATTTTGACAAGCGCCAATTCATTGCCGGATCAGATGATAAACCGGTTTCAATAGCAAATATATGTTTGGACATGTCTCCAAAACACTCCTCAATGCTATTATAGCCAGATTTTGAGCCAAAAATGGCAAACCATGGAGTCCAAGCGTGAGCCGGGATCAAAACAGAACGATTATCCACCTCTAAAATAATCTTTAATAAATCCTGCGATGATAATCCTAAAATAGGCCGCCCGTCAGCTCTAATATTACAACCTCTTTTTGCTAAATGGTTATTAATTTGTTCAGATGCTTCGACACTGGGAACAAAAACACAGTGATGTACACGCCGCGTGCTACCTGCATGTTTATAAATACAGGAAAGTTCTGTACCAATAATAAAATAAACATCAGCTAATTTACTTTCTTTAAAGCGCGGGTCTTTAATTCTTAAATTTGGCTTTAAGCGATACAAACCATTTCTTTGGGGCTCTAATTTTTCTTTAATTTCAGCAAACCACTTAGGGTGCGTAAAATCTCCACAGGAAACTAAACTGAGTCCCTTAATGCGACACCATAAATCAATATTTTCTAAAGTTAATTTAGGGGAGCAAGCGCGGGAGTAACGAGAATGGATATGCAGATCAGCATACATTCGCATGGTACCAGTGTACTCTGTTTTATAAGCGCAAGCAATATAAAAGCCGATCGTTATAATGATCGGCTTATTGTATTTTTTTGATATTATACTATTATTATACAGTTACGGACTTGGCCAAGTTTCGTGGCAAGTCCACATTATTCCCCCGCAACACCCCGAGGTAATACGCCATAAGCTGGAGTATGGTTGAAACCAATACTGTTGAAAGCTCTGGCGGTGCCTTAGGAATAAAGATCGCACGGTCAACCTGACTTGCCATTTCTTTGTCACCGTTAGTACATATACCTACCACAAATGCACCACGGCTTTTTACTTCAGAAATACTGTTCATAACTGCCGGACGATGACTATCCTGAGTGGCTATCATAATAACGGGGTGTCCCTTGTTAATAAGTGCAATGGGACCATGCTTCATCTCCGTCGCAGACTGAACTTCTCTGTAAACGTATGCGACCTCAGCTACCTTTAGACCACCTTCATAAGCCGTGGCCTTGTGATAACCTGAGCCGAGCACCATAATCCCTGGACGTTGCTTAAACCTATTAGCAAGCGACTTAATCTGTTCAGCTTGTGCTAATACTTGTTTAAGCTGATTCGGTATTCTATCAAGGGATCGCACTAATGCAATAGCGCTGTCTTTGGCTATTCCATACTGCTCTGCTAACCAAAGTGTAATCATTACTCCAACAAGTACTTGCCCGGAAAAAGCTTTGGTAGAAGCTACTCCAATCTCTGGTCCAACCCGTAAGTACACGCCGCCATCACTAAGCTGGGAAAGCGTAGAACCGACTGAATTGACAATGCCGAGCACTAAACGCACACCATGTATCTTCAACTCCCGCACTACTTTAAGCAGATCAGCTGTTTCTCCGGATTGAGATACAGCAAAGACAGCTACCTTACTCGGTTCACAACCTGCGAAAATGTTATCAAAGGCAACATCTGCCGATGACTTAGCTTCAGCATGAACACCCAAGTGATTACGAAACATTTGCGCGATTATCAAAGCTGCATGATATGAGGTACCAGATCCAATAAAGAAAAAATGCTTAATCCGCAAGAGTTTCTTTCGCACTGCCTCCAATCCACCCAACTTTATCTTTCCTGTATCTACATTTATGCGACCACGTAATGTGTCTGCTAAAACATCGGGCTGTAACATTATCTCTTTCAGCATAAAATGAGGAAATCCATTGAGCCCCACTTCTTCTATAGAATTTTCAAAAGTAACGGTTGGAATACTCACTTTATCGTTTGTAAAAGACAGTTCCTCGACTTTGTTATTATTAATAATGACAATCTCTCGATCGCGTAAGTGTTTACAGCGTTTGGCATAACCACAGAAAGGCTCTGCAGTCGAAGCCACCATGAATGCTCCGTCCCTAGTTTGAATATATGACAACGTGCTACCTAAACGCATTCCAATCAACATACTAGGGTAATCAGCATGCTGTATGAGCAAACCAAACGTCCCGCGTAGCAAACGAACAGTTTCGCTAATCGCCTGACGAATGTCTCCCTTAGTTTTACGAAGTTTAAACTCAAGTAAGTGGCAAATGACCTCGGTATCTGTGTCGGATGCAAACCGACAGCCTTCTTTAATTAAACTCTTCTTAAGCTCACGATAGTTCTCAAGCACTCCATTGTGAACCAAGGAAATTTTACCAGTACAATCTTGATGGGGATGAGCATTTATTACAGACGGATCTCCATGTGTCGCCCACCGCGTATGCCCAATAGCATTCATACAGTCATACTTCTTTGTTTGTTCCTTAACCTTCTTATAGAATTCCTGAAAATTCCCACGGCGCAACGCCATTTTGATTATTTTGATACCTGAGGGTAACATCAAGCTAATACCTGCAGAATCATACCCGCGATATTTCAAAATATCTAACCCTTTAAGTACGCCCTGCACTGCGGACTTACCAGTATAACCTACAATTCCACACATTATTTGCTCCTTTTTTTAATGAACTTAATTTTATTTTATTTTTTTCAACTAATATTTTTAAGTGAAACTCGGTACGTACTTGACTTTATTTCTATTTGCAGTTTATTTTTTAAATCCTCGCCCATAACGATTCAAAAAGTAACTTTTGCGTCTTGTAAATACCCTGATTTTGAATTATCAAGCCTACGGGCAACCCTTCATCACTTGTTGAGATCATGGCTAACCGTCCACTATAAATAAGAGTGTAAGTTGGTGCCGATTCATTTTTTGTCAACCATTTGCGTTCTGCCAATTCCACTATTTCTCCGCCTGCTCCTACAGCAACTACTTTCACTTTTATCTTTTGAGCAATACGCTGTTCAGTGAAATCCGGGTAAGCAGCATATAAATGTTTTCTAACCGACGCCGACGAATAAACATAATACTCTTTGACTGGTTGCATGCCCACTTGGTCTAAAACATCTTGCAAAATTATCCTAATGCCCGACAAGCCATCATAATAAGTGACTACTGGTCGTTCTTGTATTGCCTTGGCCAAAAATCGCAATTGAGGCACTAGCTCCTTTAGCTCGTTTTTTAATGTTGCAAAATTATCCATTTTGGTTTGCCAGGCATCAAATAATTTTTTAGGATCCTCGGCTACAAAATATTGATGCTTGTCTTTGTGATAATAAGAAGCAAGCCCCTGCTCCTTGAGACTTTTTAAGATATCATATGTAGTGCCCCGGTTCACCCCTGCCTTCCCTGCTATCTTTCTAACCGGCGCTGGACCTAATTCTAATAAAGCTGTGTATACCCTCACCTCTTTATCAGATAGGCCGTATTTAGCTAAAACTTGGTCTATTTTATTCATATTTTCTTTGTCATAAACTTTTCTACACTAGTTATCAACAATAAGCAATATAAGTCTAAATTATATCAAAAAAATGTCAAATTATTTTTGACAAATACTAAATCTATGTTTTTAGAACCTACGGCTTTTATTTATATTGTTGCAGCGTAGCATCTGGATTAATAATCGTGATGTTGCTGATTTGCTTAATCAAGCCATACAAGAACTTCGCCTGCCAGGATGGATAGTTACTTTAACCACCCTAACACCAAGCGTGTATCAACAATATCGCAAACTCAAATAACCACTTTTGT
>JBDRTU010000005.1:0-6989 GCA_043823825.1 Patescibacteria group bacterium | reverse complement strand
TATTTTATGATTAAATAGATCAATGACAAAGAGTTGAAATTCTGCTATAATATTAATATGAGTATAGAATTTATTATATTATCCATTATAGTTTTAGGAGGGTTTGTCGCCTTATTTTTATTTTTAAAATCGCGTGGTAGTAGGGGAGACAACAATTCATTGCTGATGCTGCAAAACCAGATTAATGAGATTACCAGAACTTTAGATAATAAGCTGGGGGAATCTACCAAAGCCATGCAACGGCAGTTTGGAGAGTCGGCTAAGATTATCCGTGACGTAACCGAGCGGTTAACTAAATTAGATGAAACCAATAAGCAAGTGGTTAATTTTGCTGATCAATTACAAAGTTTGCAGGATATTTTAAAAAATCCCAAACAGCGGGGAATTTTGGGCGAATATTATTTAGAAACCCTGTTAAAAAATGTTTTACCTACTGGTAGTTATCAAATGCAATATGAGTTTAAAGACGGTACAATTGTAGACGCAGTGGTTTTTGTAAAAGACAGAATTATCCCAATTGATTCTAAATTTTCCTTGGAAAATTATAATCGTTTAGCTGAAGAACGCGATAAAGTAGAGCGTGAGCGTTTAGAAAAAACTTTTAAGGCAGATTTAAAGGCGCGCATAGATGAAACAGCCAAATATGTTAAGCCAGCAGAAAAAACAATGGAATTTGCCTTTATGTTTATTCCGCATGAGGCGATTTATTATGATTTGTTAGTGGCACAGGTAGGGGCTGTAAAAGTAAATACTAGGGATTTAATTGAATATGCTTTTAAAGAAAAACACGTAATCATTGTTTCACCCACTTCTTTCTTGGCATATTTACAAACTGTGCTGCAAGGTTTAAAGGCTTTGCAGATTGAGGAGTCAGCTAAAGAGATTAGAAAAAATGTTGAGGCTTTAGCTAAGCATTTATCAAGTTATGATGAATATATGAAAAAACTTGGCAATAATTTAGGGACTACTGTTAATATGTATAATTCTGCTTATAAAGAATTTGGCAAGGTTGATAAAGATGTACTAAGAATTTCGGGCAAGGCTGCCGAGGTTGAACCATTGGTTTTAGACAAGCCAAAGATTGAAGAAGAATAATTAAATATTTTAATAGTTGACCCATCTTTGTCCTGATAAAAATCGGACTGCGGCAGGCGGGGATGAAGTTCTATTCTAACTAAAAAGATCAATAAGCCCCGATGTCGAGCAAATCGGGGTATATTGATAGTCTTGACACTTTTTACGCTTTGTGATAAGGTACGATAAAAGCGTTTTTTTATAATAAAAAATATTATTTAAAACCGAGGGTTGACTTTAACTTATGGTGGAATTAGAGAACACTGAATTCAGTGTTGGCAAACCTCGGTTTTATTGTTTACTACTTTAGTTGTTGACAAGATTAGAATTGTATATTAAGGTCTAATTAGGTTCTTTTTAATTATAGTGATGCGCTTTCCCTCCGAAGCGGCAATGTTTGCTGCGGCTCCTTATTAATTAAAATACAGGCGCATCACTACCTTTAATTAATAAACCGGGTGTCATAATAATAGATAATTATAATAATTATATTATAATCTTGGGGCTATTCTGTTATTAGCGATTACTCGGTTTTTTTATTTGTTTTTAAATTGGTTTTATAATAAAATAACAATATGAAAACAATTATTATTAAATCCACTGAACACAAGCAAGTTATTGATATTACTGATTTGATTAATAAGGATCTTAATAAAAAAGATTCAATTTGTCATTTGTCTTTAAAACATACTACCTGTGCCTTAACGACAGCAGATCTGGATCCTGGTACAGATTTAGATCTACTGGATTTTTTAGAAAAAATAATTCCTAAATTAAATTTTCGGCATCCGCATAACCCAAAACACACCCCGGATCATATTTTATCAAGCTTTATTGGAACATCTATTACTCTACCAGTTAAGAATGGAAAATTATTATTAGGCTCTTGGCAAAGGGTAATTTTGATTGAATTTAATGGTCCACGACAACGTGAACTTGTAATATTTTGATGTGAGTATTTTGTTTTTTCTCTAATCTTAGCCAAAAAGTTTTTTATGTCTTGACGCCTGCCTTAAAACGGGATATAATGCCCCCTTGAGGTTTTTTTAGTATTCGTTTATTTAATAATTCGCTATAATAAAAGCTATGGGTGACAACGAAAGCAAAATAGCACTCTGGCGGGCTTTAGGCTTAGCCTGGGAGTTGGGGTACACCATAGCAGTACCTTTAGTAATTTTAGCTTTGGCTGGGCGTTTACTTGATAAGCGTTGGGGTACAGAGCCATGGTTATTGTTAGTAGGTTTATCACTGTCAGTATTTATTTCTTCTTGGGCGGTGTATCGCAAGACTAAAAAAATTGTTGGTCAAGGAGAATTAAATAAACCAACTGAAAAAAAAGATAACATATGAATATATCATTAGCTGCAGAACCAATATTTCATTTAGGAAGTTTCGCTATTACCAATTCTATCTTGGTAGCACTGATACTTTCTATTTTTTTTATTATCATAACTTTAGTGTTACATAGTAGAAAATTAAAAGAAGCACCAACTGGTTTTCAGAATCTGATTGAGGCTGTAGTTGAAGGAGCGTTAAAGTTTGTTGAAAGCGTTACCGGCGACAGACAAAAAGCAGTTAAATTTTTTCCACTGGTCGCAACCATCTTCTTTTTTGTTTTATTTTCCAATTGGATAGGGTTGTTACCAGGCGTTGGCTCCATTGGTATTAATGAAGTTCATAATGGACACCAAGTATTAGTCCCTTTTTTGCGCTCGGCATCAGCTGATTTAAATGCCACCTTAGCCATCGCTATTATTTCAGTGCTTGGAACGCAGATTTTTGGTATTGTCGCCATTGGATTTTTTAAGCAGACGGGCAAGTTTCTTAATTTTCATTTTCTAAAGAAATTTAATTTTCAAAATATTACCATGTTTTTTGTTGGGCTTTTAGAATTAGTATCAGAGGTGGCTAAAATGATTTCTTTCTCCTTTCGATTATTTGGAAATATTTTTGCTGGTGAAGTGTTGTTGATTGTAGTGGCGGTTTTAGTTCCGTACTTGGCCCCTTTACCGTTTATATTCTTAGAGATTTTTGTTGGTTTAGTTCAAGCTTTGGTTTTTTCATTGTTGACTTTAGTGTTCTTAACAATTGCTACTGTTCAGCATGCCGAAAATTAAAGTTGGTGGTCGTTAAATGTTTTTTTATTATTAAAAATCATTTATTAATTACTAACATTCAAGAGACTCTCGCGGCGTTAAATAAAAAAATAGCCGCCGAGTAGTAGGCGTGAGAGAATGGATAATTTTATGGCTGTAGAACAAGTGGCCGCCGAGGCTGCACTTAGCGCGGAAGCTGTAAAAAATATTATTGCAGGAGCGACTATTGCTATTGGCGGTATGTTTCCTGCTTTAGCTATTGGTATGTTAGCTTCCAAAGCCATGGAATCAATTGGCCGCAATCCTGAGGCTACCACTAAGGTGCAAACAGCGATGATTTTAGCCATCGCCTTTTGCGAAGCGATTGCAATTTACGCTTTGGTAATGGCTTTGATTATTAAGTTTGTTTAATTAGTACTGATATTCAGTTCGGGAATCATTATTCCTGAACTGCAATTAGAAACTAATTACTCTGATTACACATTATGGATCTTTTAGGCAAATTAGGTATTGACTGGAAGTTACTACTGGCGCAGGCAGTTAACTTTTTGATTGTTTTGCTAGTGTTGTATAAATTTTTATATAAGCCAATTATAAAATTTCTAGAAAAAAGACGAGAGCGAATTGAAGCTAGTTTAACTGAGGCGAAGCGTATTGAGCAAGAACTTAAAGAGCTAGCGGTTTCTAAAGAACAGGTGTTAAAAGAAGCTAGGCTGCGGGCAGAGGAGATCCAAAAACAGGCCGAGGCCCGGGCGGAGCGAGAACGACAGGAGACTTTGCGAAAGGTGCGCGCTGAAGCTGAACGGGCAGTGGCTGAAGTTAGACAAAAATTTGTAGTGGAGAAAGATCAAATGATGCTACAAGTTAAGCTGCAAGCAGCTACCTTGGTGGCGCAAGCTACTACAAAAGTATTAGCAAAAATTACAACTCCAACTTTAGACAAGGAATTAATTGAGCAAGCGGTTAAAGAGGTTGCCAACCGCCAGAACGGAAACAAGGACAAATAATATGAAAAAGACCCCACGGTTATATGCGAAACAATTAGTAGTCCAGGCTTTAAAGCAGCCCAGTAAGTTAGAGACAATCGTGAGTGATTTTTGGTTGATGGTTTTAAAGAATAAACATTTTGGTTGGCGTAAACGGATTATTCAGGAAATTGATCAGATTTGGCACGAGTCAACCGGCGAGCCACAAGTTGAAGTGATAACGGGGAGGGAACTAAAACCAGATGAGCAACAGGTGATTAAAGAACAATTGGAACAGATTTCCCCAACTAAAATGTTTACCATCACTTGGCTTACTAAACCTCATTTATTGGGAGGCGTAGTCGTCACCATAAACGGCGTACGTTTTGATTTAAGCTTAAAAGGAAAAATAGATAAACTTTATTATCAGTTAGCAAATTAATTTATTATTTTATTTTGAAGTATGAGCGAAATCACTAAAGGCAGTCTAATTAAAACTCTAACTAAAAAGTTATCCACTTTTGAAGCAGAAGTAACTGGAGAAAAAGTTGGAACCGTGGTAGAAGTAGGCGACGGCATTGCCAAAATTGCCGGTTTAGCCGATGTACAGGCCGGAGAAATGGTAGAATTTTCCAAAGGCGTTTTTGGAGTGGCGTTAAATTTAGAAGAGTCATTGGTTGGAGCGATGATTTTAGGCGATTATGTAGAGATTAAGGAGGGCGACACGGTAAAATCTACTGGCCGTATCTTATCTGTACCAACTGGTAAGGGTATTGTCGGTAGGGTAGTAAATCCACTGGGTGACCCCTTGGACGGTAAAGGAGAAGTAAAAGCGGATACTTTTTATCCAGTGGAAAAAATTGCGCCCAGAGTTATTACTCGCGAATCTGTAAATACTCCACTTCAGACTGGCATTAAAGCGATTGACTCCATGATTCCGATTGGTCGGGGTCAGCGCGAATTGATTATTGGAGATAGGCAAACTGGTAAAACAGCGCTGGCTATTGATACTATTATTAATCAAAAAGGGCAAAATGTAATTTGTGTTTATGTGGCCATTGCTCAAAGAGAGTCAAAAGTGGCGAAACTTGTTGCTAAATTAGAACAAGCCGGTGCTATGGATTACACCATAGTGGTAGTGGCTGGTGCTTCGGATCCGGCTGCGCTATCATTTTTAGCTCCTTATGCTGGTTGTGCTATTGGAGAATATTTTATGGATAAAGGGCAAGATGTTCTACTCGTCTATGACGATTTATCCAAACACGCCGTGGCTTATAGGCAAATTTCTTTATTGTTGCGGCGTCCACCAGGTCGTGAAGCTTACCCGGGCGATATTTTCTATTTACACTCTCGGCTATTAGAGCGGTCAGCTAAGTTAAACAAAGATCACGGTGGCGGAAGTTTAACTGCTTTGCCAATTATTGAAACACAAGCCGGTGATGTTTCGGCTTATATTCCTACTAACGTAATTTCTATTACTGATGGTCAAATATATTTAGAAAGTGATTTGTTTTATCAAGGCATTAGGCCGGCAGTAAACGTTGGTTTGTCAGTTTCTCGTGTCGGTTCAGCCGCGCAAGTTAAAGCAATGAAAAAAGTGGCAGGTAAATTAAGATTAAATGTAGCACAATATCGTGAACTAGCCGCTTTTGCCCAATTTGGTTCTGATTTAGATGAGGCTACTAAAAAACAACTGGAACTTGGTAAACGTATTACTGAAGTTTTAAAACAAGGGCAGTACGAACCACTTCCAGTAGCTAATCAAATCGCCATCATTTACGCGGTGGTTAATGGTTTGCTAGATGAGGTCCCGACGGACAAAATTTCTGATTTTGAGAACAAGTTTCATCATTATTTAAAAGGTAAACCAGTATTAAAGCAAATTGCTGATAAAAAAGAATTAACCCCAGAAATTGAACAAGCGATTAAAACCGTGGTTGATGAAGTAAAGAAAATGATGTCCTAATTTTTTATTTTTGTCCGCCAGTTGGCGGATTGAGTTTTGAAATTTGAATTTTATCATTATGCCTCAAGCTACACGAGAAATTAAGCGTCGTATCCGCTCCATTAAAAATACCCGCCAAATAACGCGAGCTATGGAGATGGTTTCAGCTGCCAAAATGCGCAAAGCCGTGGCGCGCGTGTTATCTACCCGCTCTTATGCCACTCTGGCTTGGGGTATGTTAATTCAACTAGCGTCTAAGAAAGAATCAGCACTTCATCCATTGCTAGTTGAGCGAATCCCAGTAGAGCGCGTCGGTTTAATTGTTATTTCTTCTAATCGCGGGTTAGCCGGCGCCTTTAATCAAGTAGTAGCCCAGCGAGTTTTACAATATGTATCTAATATAAGTGGCGGCAATAACATTCCTCAAGTGGATTTGTTTGTGGTAGGAAAACGCGGTGGCGAAATACTAGTTAGGCGCGGACAAACAGTGGTGGCAGAATTTACTAAACCTGATGTTACTAAAGAAATAGAGGAAATTCTTCCCTTAGCAAAAATGGTTTTATCTGATTATATGGCAGGGAAGTATGATCGGGTGGTAATGGCTTATACTGATTTCGTATCTCCAGTATCGCAAAAACCACGACTAAAACAATTGTTACCATTGACTAAAGAAATTGATGAGTATTTGGGCGAGGGCAGGCTGTCAACTGCAAAAACTGAATCCCAAAACGAGGCCACCCTGCGGGTGGTGTCCCGAAGGGACAAACCAGGAACTAATTATAACTATGAATATATTTTTGAACCGTCACCAAAAGCAGTTTTAGATGATTTGTTGCCAAGATTACTAGAAATGCAAGTTTTTCAAGCAACACTTGAATCAGATGCTTCTGAACATTCAGCCAGAATGCT
>JBDRTU010000004.1:0-8939 GCA_043823825.1 Patescibacteria group bacterium | reverse complement strand
AATAAAGCTCATGCTAACTACGCTACTAATTATGCCGCTTATCAAACGGCACTCACTACGCAAAAAGAGCAAGTAGAAGCGTCTGAGGCAACGGTTCGTTCAGCAGAACAGGCATTGACTAAAGCCGAGGCAGAATTGGCGCTTAAAAAGGCGCCAGCGCGTTCCTATGATTTGACTGGCGCCGAGGCTGCGGTGGCTTCAGCTAAGGCGAATTTATTAAAAGCGCAAAGTGATTTAAAAGACCGAACAATTATGGCACCGGTGTCTGGCACTATAACTAAAGTCAATTATCAGATAGGCGAAACAAGCTCTTCAGCTACGCCGGTCTTAGTTCTGCTAGCAGAGGGAAATTTTGAAATTAAAGTACAAGTACCCGAGGCAGATGTAGCTAAATTGGCTAATGAGCAAGATGTAGATATTACTTTAGATGCTTTTGGGTCTGGTCAACATTTTTCCGGACACATTACTTTTATTGATCCTGCCTCTACAGTTATTAGCGATGTAGTTTATTATGAGGTTACTATTGCATTTGATGATTCTGATCAAAGAATTAAGCCTGGGATGACAGCTAATGTTGATGTTTCGACCGCCAACCGGTCGGGGATTTTAGTAATACCACTTCGGGCTGTGAAATACGATTCCGAGTATAAACCGTTTGTAGAGGTGCTAGAACAAGGAGACTTAACTACCCGCGAGATCACTTTAGGATTAAAAGGAGATGATGGTTTGGTAGAAGTTACTGCAGGGTTACAAGCAGGAGAATTGGTAGTAACTTCAAAAACTAATGGAAGATAAAGCATTAGAACTGATAAAGGTTGAAAAGCTTTCCAAGCAATACGAGAACGACGGGGTAGTAACGCCAGTGCTTAATGATATCTCCTTTGTGATTAAACCAGGAGAGTTTGTTTCTATTATGGGCCCGTCTGGTTCTGGTAAGTCAACCCTAATGCATATTCTGGGTTTTTTGGATAAATTAACTAGCGGTCAGTATTGGTTTGAAGGGCGCGACGTTAGTGGTTTAAGTGATGATGAGTTGGCGGCATTTAGGTTGACTAAAGTTGGTTTTGTTTTTCAACAATTTAACTTACTATCCAAAACTACCGTTTTAGAAAATGTTAAATTACCGCTTTTGTATGTCCCCCTAGAGGAAGAGGAACGCATTAGCAGGGCGCAGGAAGCAATTAAGGCAGTGGGGCTAGATCATAGAGCGGATTATTTATCTAATAAATTATCAGGCGGAGAAAAACAGCGTGTAGCCATTGCCCGTTCCTTGGTTAATAACCCCTCACTAGTTTTTGCTGATGAGCCTACTGGTAATTTAGATTCTAAATCAGGGGCGCAAATTATGAAAATTCTTTTTGACTTGAATGAGGATAAGGGCCATACAGTTATCTTGGTGACTCATGAAATGTATACTGCTAATCACGCTAAAAGAATTTTGCGCCTTAAAGACGGTCAACTAGTAGATGATGAGCCGGTACCCGAAAGTTTAAGAAAAAAAGCTATAGGTGGAGAATTAAAGTAATTGCCTTACTCTTATGGAGATTAGGGGGATTATAAAACTAGTCACTACAAATTTGCGTGCTAATCGGCTGCGCTCGTTTTTAACTATGTTAGGGTTGATTATTGGTATTGGATCGGTAGTGCTAATTATTTCCATTGGTGCTGGTGCTCAATCATTAATCTTGGAGCAAGTAAATAGTTTGGGTAGCGATCTTATTGGTGTCTTACCAGGAGCTTCAGATGAAAACGGGCCGCCAGCATCGGTATACGGTATTGAAGTCAAAACTCTAATTAATGATGATGTAAAAGCGCTACTAGAGGATAGTCGCACCAGCCATATTTTAGCAGCCTCGGGTTATGCTTTTGGTAGTAGTAAAATAGTGTATCAAAATCGTTCCATTGATTATGGCGCTTATATGGGGGTAGAGGCATCTTATCCTCATATAGAAAACATTGAGCTTAGGGCGGGTAGATTTTTTACTTCCGAGGAAGACTCTGGGCTAGCGCGAGTAGCAGTTTTGGGCAGTGAAACAGCTGAAGAATTGTTTCAAGGCGATGAAGCAGTTGGCAACAATATCAAGATTGGCCGAGAGACTTTTAGGGTTATTGGTGAGTTGGAACCTCGTGGTACCGTGGCTTTTACCAACCAAGATAAGCAGGTTTTTATTCCTCTTAGCACAGCTCAAAAAATAATGTTGGGTCGGCGGCATTTATCTGTGATTAGAGTAAAAGTAGACGATGCTTTGTATGTTGATGAGACTTTACAGGGGATAAGGGCGGTTTTAAGAGAACAACATAATATAGATACAGCTCAAGAAGAAGATTTTTCTGTGCGAGCAGCAATACAAGCACTAGATTTACTAACCAATATTACTGACGCCTTTAAATTTTTCTTAGCCGCGATAGCTGCTGTTTCCTTGCTTGTGGGCGGTGTTGGAATAATGAATATTATGTTAGTGGCAGTTACTGAGCGCTTTAAAGAAATTGGACTGCGTAAAGCAGTAGGAGCTCGCAGGCGTGATATTCTAAATCAGTTTTTAGTAGAGACGCTTATCATAACTGGTGTGGCTTCAATCATTGGTATTGTTGGCGGATCGGTTTTATCAGCTCTTATTGCAGTAGTAGCTAAAAGTTTGGGCTATGCCTGGTCTTTTATAGTTTCGCCTTCATCTATTATCGTGGCAGTGGGTGTTGGCGGCTTAATTGGTTTGATTTTTGGTTTTTATCCAGCCAGCCGCGCTGCTAAACTTAATCCCGTAGATACCCTTCGGTATGAATAAGCAAATGTTAATTGAGCTAAATATTAAGTTAGCTTGGTCGGGCAGGCTCGCCCGACGCGCTGTTTCACTTGATCCAGTTGTGACTTTAAGATACGAATAATATGAATTTGAATAATTATTTATCATTAGCCATAAATAATTTCCGACGACAGTTGGCACGTTCATTACTAACCGGGCTTGGTATTGTTATAGGTATTTCCGCAGTGATAATTGTTATTTCAGCCGGACAAGGAGTTAAAGGTTATTTAGTGGAACAGCTTGAAATTTGGGGTAGTAATTTACTACAAATAGAAATTAAAATTCCTTCACTCACTAGTCAAACTGAAGAGGCTCAGGCTCGTGGTTTTGGTGCTACTGTTACCACTTTAACCCTTAATGACATGGAGGCTATCCAAAAACATCCCAATATTAGAACTAGCTATGCTGGGCAAATTGGACAAGCAGTGGTTACGGGCCCAGGGACTAAAAAGACCATCAATTTTTTAGGATCATCTGCTTCAGTTGTGGACTTTGACATAGCTACGGTAGCAGAAGGAAGATTTTTTACTGAGGAAGAAGACGCCAGTTTGGCTAGGGTAGTGGTGCTAGGTAGTAAAGTAGCAGAGGATTTGTTTGGTAATACTAATCCAGTCGGACAGTTTATAAAAATAAAGCAGAGAAATTTTAAGGTAATTGGCGTTTTAAAGTCTAGGGGAGCGGCTATAGGCTTTGATTTTGATACTTATGCTTATATTCCAATTCAAACAATGCAAAAACAATTACTCGGCATTGATTATGTAACTTTTATTTCTACTCAATATAAAGATAAAAGCAAATTAACATCCACAGTTGGTGATATAACTTATTTACTAAGAGTCAGGCATAATATTCCTTTAGACGAACCAGATAAAGATGATTTTATTATTAGTTCCAATGAAGATGTATTAGCTATTTTTGATACTATAGTTGGTGGACTTACTATCTTGCTAGTTGCATTAGCCACTATCTCATTAATAGTTGGTGGGGTAGGGATAATGAATATCATGTATGTTTCTGTGCTAGAACGGACTTTTGAGATTGGTTTACGTAAAGCGGTCGGCGCAAGACGCGAACAAATTTTAAGGCAATTTTTAGTTGAAGCGGTGTTGATCACGGGTTTGGGTGGTATCAGCGGAATCATTATTGGTGCTTTAGTATCGTTTTTAATATCATTAGCTGCTGGTTGGTTGGGATTCGCCTGGCAGTTTTCTGTACCCTTGTATTCAATTGTTTTAGCTTTTGGTTTTTCCGCTGCTACCGGTTTAATTTTTGGTCTTTATCCCGCACGTCGCGCTGCAGATTTAGATCCTATTGAAGCATTAAGGTATGAGTAAGTTAACGTAATTAGGCATGATATTAAGGGAGCTTTGGCGGGCAGGCCCGCACGTCGCGCTGCAGATTTAGATCCTATCGAGGCGTTGCGTTACGAATAATCATAATAAAAAAGAGGCCAAGTAGTTTTTGGTCTCTTTATTTTGTTACTTTTTTTAAAAGAATATTTTTGCTCCAATAAACCACCATTCTCGTGTTAAACCAGAATGCGGTGTTACGGTTACGGTTTGTTTACCCATTCCTCCTTCGTAGGCTAAGAAAATTTGCCAACGGTCAAGGCGCATATCTTCGTTGAGTTTTGTAGAGTATTGTAATTTGATGGTGTAGCGGGTATCTATTTCAGTTTCGCCAATTAGGTAAATAGCCAAACGGTGATTGGTGTTTCTCCAGCCAGTATAACCAGCATTAAAATACAATCGGCGTTGATAGCGTTCGTAAGAATCGTTTTTAAACATTTCTTTGGGTTCTGCAAGTAAGAAGTATTTAAACCTGATTGGTTGAAGACCACCGCTCCAAAAGTTATTATGATTTTTTAGGATAAAGCCAAAACGAAGAAGGTTGATATCCTCAACATCTATAGTAAGGCGAGAGAACTCCCAGGCCTCGTCTTGGGTTTTTGGTTTAATCGGGTCAGCCAAGTGTGTGCTCTGATGCCAAGCTGATAAAATCAAATCCAGTTTATTTGTCCAGAGAGAATAAGTCCAATACAAATCAATAGAGTAACATACAGCATAGATAATAGCACGACGTTCCCTAAAACCGCCGTAGAGGTTTTGAATGCCAAATCCTAAATTTAATGACCAGCGGGGGGTTTTCACTAAAGAGTATTGGCCTTCAAAAGAAAAATCACCAACAAAGCTTTCATTGATAAATCGTGAGGTGCCAGATACTTTAAAAGCACGATGGCGAAAGTTTAGCCAAGCTTGGCCTCCTGATAAGAATTCCACACCCGACGGATCTGTGGTTTGAGTAAATATACAACTAGTAGAAAACAGTAGACAAACAACAACGACAGCTAAGATTTTCATGTGGCAATCCTTATAAGTAATATTGATTTTTTAATGAACTGTGTTTATTAATTGTTTTTACCTTACCATGAAAGGTGGGAAAGTCAACAAAATGGAACCCTTGACACAGTTTGTGGGCTATTTTAAACTGAAATTAGCACTCTCGTGCTTAGAGTGCTAATCAAGAAATTATGCTAGAAATAAGGCAGAAAGAGCTATTGGGAGAGTTGGTCAAAAGTTATATTAAGCAGGCAGAACCAGTTGGCTCTAAACATTTAGAGAAAAAGCTGGGAGTTTCCTCGGCTACCATTCGTAATGAAATGGCGAGCTTAGAAGAAGAAGGCTATTTAATTCAACCACATACTTCGTCAGGTCGCATTCCCACTGCTAAAGCATATCAATATTATGTTTGTAATTTTTTAGAACCAAAAGATCCGCGCCAAACTGAACAAAAAGCATTAAATAAATTACAAAAAGATATGGTTGGCGATTTTAATTCATATTTGAAAAGTTTGGCTAAAATAATGGCTGAATTTTCCGGTCAGGCAGTAGTAGTGGGATTTGACCATAATAATGTTTATTACACCGGGTTATCAAATTTATTTAGTCAGCCAGAATTCTCCCATATTGATATGGTGCAATCAATGAGTAAGATAATTGACCACTTAGATGAAGCAATGAGTAAATTTTATAAAACCCTTGCTGATAAAGTTGAAATAAGAATTGGAAATAATAATCCTTTTGGTAATGAATGTGCTACTGTTATTACCAGTTACAATTGGCCTAGACAGAAGAATATTATTGGTTTTTTAGGTCCCTGGCGCATGGATTATGAAAGTAATGTGGGGCGTTTAAATTATGTCAGAAAATATATTAATTAAAGATGATCCAGAATCAGAGGAAACAAAAGCGGTGCCAGCTACCGATCACGATTACAAAAAGCTGGCCGCCGAGTATTTGACTGGTTGGCAGCGAGCGCGTGCTGATTATCAGAATTTCAAAAAAGAAACCGAGCAAAAAATCGGAGAATATATTGTCACTGCAAACCAAGAATTGATGCGAGAGCTACTACCTTTAGTTGATTATTTCAAACACGCCTTCAAGCATTTGCCAGCAGAATCAAAAGGGTCTGATTGGGTGGAAGGTATTAGGCAAATACAGTCTAAACTGGAACAGGTGCTGGCTTATCACGGCGTTAAGGAAATGGAAGTTATAGGGGAAAAATTTAACCCCGAGCTTCACGAATCAGCCGAAGAAGTAGAACGAGCTGGCGAGACACCTGGTACAATTGTGGAGGAATTAAGAACTGGGTTTATGCTTCATAATAAAGTGTTGCAGGCGGCCAGAGTTAAAATCGTTAGCGGATAATACTTTAATAATTAATTATTTCATTGTCTAAACTAAAAGGCTATGGAATATATATGTTCCGAATGTGGCTATACCGATGAGTACCGTGGACGTTGCCCACAATGCAATGTTCCTTTAGTGCCCATTGATGAAGCCAAAGATGAAAACCGGGAGGAGGAAGAATAACTTCCTCCTTCGGGACATGCCTGTTTAAGAGATTTAAGCAGGCAGGTCTTGATTTCCTAAATTAGGACCCTATTAATAATTAATCAAGAAGGAGACAATATTATGGCAATTGTTCGTTGGACACCAATGTTTTCAGCTACAGATGAATTTGACAAATGGTTTGAAGATTGGCCTGGTTTATCCCAAATGTCAAATTTTGTACCGGCGTTGGATGTGTATCAGACTAAAGACGATGTAGTTGTAGAAGCACCGTTGGCTGGTATTGACCCTGATAATGTCAATATCTCAATTGAGAATGATGTGTTGACTTTAGAAGGCAAGTCAGAGAAAAAAAGTGAAGTAGATGAAAAAAATTATTACCGCAAAGAAGTAAGATTTGGTTCTTTTCACCGTTCAGTAGCTTTGCCGGCTGCTGTTAATGGCGATAAAGCCAAAGCCACTTATGAAAAAGGCGTATTGAAAATAGTTATACCAAAAGAGGAAAGGGCAAAACCAAAAACTGTTAAAGTTGAGGTTAAGGATTAAAAACACGATCAGTCCGAGTTTTTCTCGGACGATCAGGTAAGTCTCAAAAATCTTTGGAGGTTTACCCGATTATCTTAATTATTAAATTACATAAAAATATGCCGAAAATTTTAGGAATAGATTTAGGCACCACTAACTCCTGCATGGCAGTGATTGAGGGTGGTGAGCCAAAAGTTTTAGAAAATAAAGAAGGTGCGCGTACTACGCCTTCTATTGTCGCAGTGACCAAATCAGGTGAGCGTTTGGTTGGGTTACTTGCTAAACGCCAATCCGTTACTAATCCGCACAATACTCTGTATTCTATCAAGCGCCTTATTGGCCGTCGTTGGGACGACCCGGAAGTGAAGCGTGATTTAAAAGTGTTGCCGTTTAAAATAAAGCAGTCAGGCGATGGGGTAAAAGTTGAAATGGCTGGTAAGGATTATAGTCCGCAGGAAATTTCTGCTATGGTGCTACAAAAGATGAAAGCTGATGCAGAAGAGCGTTTGGGTGAAAAAATTACCGAAGCAGTAATTACTGTGCCGGCTTATTTTGATGATTCACAAAGGCAAGCAACTAAAGACGCAGGTGAAATTGCCGGGCTAAAAGTTAAGCGTATTATTAATGAGCCAACCGCGGCAGCACTGGCTTATGGTTTTGATAAGAAAAAAGACCAAAAAATCGCAGTGTATGATTTAGGAGGAGGTACTTTTGATATTTCTATTCTAGAGGTTTCAGCTGACACCGTAGAGGTAAAATCAACCAATGGTGATACGCACCTGGGCGGAGATGATTTTGACCAGCGCTTGATTCATTGGGTGATTGATGAGTATAAAAAAGACCAAGGAATTGATTTAAGCAAAGATCCGTTAGCAGTTCAGCGTATTAAAGAAGCAGTAGAAAAAGCCAAGATAGAGCTCTCAACTACACCTGAATCAGAAATTAATCAGCCATTTATTACTTCAGATTCATCTGGTCCCAAGCACATGATGATTAAGTTGATCAGATCCAAGCTGGAAGAAATAGTAGGTGATTTAGTTGAAAAAACATTAGAACCAGTTAAAAAAGCTTTGGATGATGCTAAAATGTCTACTAGAGATATAGATGAAATAGTAATGGTTGGCGGTATGACTAGAATGCCGTTGGTACTTAAAACTGTAGAAAAGTTTTTTGGTAAAAAACCAAATGTTACTGTTAATCCTGATGAAGTGGTAGCAGTAGGCGCAGCTGTGCAGGCAGGTGTGTTGCAAGGCGAAGTACGCGATGTGCTTTTGCTTGATGTTACGCCATTATCATTAGGTTTGGAAACTCTAGGTAATGTAGCTACAAAGTTAATTGACCGCAACACTACAATCCCTACATCTAAAACTCAAGTTTTTTCCACAGCGGCTGATGGACAAACAAGTGTGGAAATTCATGTGCTGCAAGGCGAGCGCGAATTTGCCCGCGACAATAAAACCTTGGGCAGGTTTATTTTAGATGGCATTCCACCAGCGCCCCGAGGTATGCCACAAATTGAAGTGACTTTTGATATTGATGCCAATGGTATTTTAAATGTTAAAGCTAAAGATAAAGCCACAAATAAAGAACAGCATATTACCATTACTGCGTCATCCGGGCTTTCTAAAGATGAAGTGGAAAAAATGAAAAAAGAAGCCGAAGTTCATGCTAGTGATGATAAAAAGCGTCGTGAATTAGTAGATATGAAGAATCAGGCAGATAGTGTGGTTTATCAAACAGAGAAAATGCTAAAAGAGCAGGG
>JBDRTU010000003.1:0-14478 GCA_043823825.1 Patescibacteria group bacterium | reverse complement strand
GTGACTAAAATTTTTGACATAATTTTTTAAATAACGTTATATCCATGGTTTATACTGCCTTACTAACAATTCCTCAGCTTGTTCCGGATGAGCCATTAATTCCTTAACCGCTCGCTCCATTCTAACCCCTTGCGAACCTTTCACCAATATCACATCTCCTTCAGCTAATTTTCCCTGAACATACTCAGCTGCTTCATCGCCAGCAGTAAAATGGGCATAACGATCTATATTAAATCCAACCTCGCCGGCCCCCCGACCAATATCGCGTGATCGCTCGCCAACAGTAATCAAAAAATCAATACCTAATTCTTGTACTAAAGCTCCAGCTTGACGGTGCAGGGATTCGCAATCAGCACCAAGTTCCAGCATATCTCCTAAAATTGCCCAACGTCTTCCGCTTTTATTAATAGGATAATGATGCAGCGTTTTTAAAGCTTCACTCAAAGCTAGAGGAGATGAATTATAACTGTCATCAATTAAATAGCTACGCTTAATGCCTGCTAATAATTTCATGCGTCCGGGGGGAAAAACAAATTTGCGCAGGGCAGCTGACACATCAACCGCAGTTAACCCTAAACCCAAACCAACCGCAGCGGCGGCTAAAGCAATATTAATCTGATGCTGTCCTAATAGTCCAGGCAGAAGCAAGGGAGTGGTACTGCCACCATAATGAAGTTTAAAGCTCAATCCTTGCACTTCGCCTCTTGAAGATTTACTTAATTGAACTCCGTCAGCCCAAACTTGTGCTTCAGGCGAAAATCCAAAACTAATAACTCGTGCCTTTGTCTTATTAACAAGACTGTGTAAGTGCTTATCTTCGTAATTTAAAACCGCTACTCCATCTTTGGTTAAAGCCCTAACTAACTTGCCTTTTTCTAAAACTACTCCTTCAATACTGCCCAGAAACTCTAAATGCACTTCGGAGACCGTGGTAATTACCCCTACCTCGGGCTTTACCACTGATAAAAGATAATCCATATCACCCTTATGGTCTACGCCCATTTCTAACACTAAAAATTGAGGGTAATTCCTATTCCTGATAATTAACTGTCTCAGGGCGCGCAAAAATATTAAAAGCCACGCCAAAGGGTTACGGCAACCTGAATCCTTGGCACCGATGATGGCTAAAGGCAAACCAATTTCATTATTAAAATTTTTACTAGTTTGCCTAACTGTGTATTTAGTAGTTAAGATTGCCGCCACCGCCTCCTTGGTAGAAGTTTTACCTACTGAGCCGGTAACACCAATTACCCGCGGCTGATATTTTGCAATAGTCGCCCGCGCTAATATTTTTAAAATCAATTGGAGTATCTTCTTCATAACTAATTACTTATAATTCACGCTCGGGTGGCACCTCTAAATAGTCTAGCAGGAACTTAGCCACTCGGCCAAAAACTGGCGCCGCTGTGCTTTCGGCAAATTTTACATCTTTAGGGTTATCAATCTTCACTAACATCACAAAACGAGGATTATCAACCGGCGCAAAACCAACAAAAGTACCAATGGTGATATTGGGGTCGTAGCCCGCTCGATCAGTCAGCGGCACTTGAGCAGTTCCTGTTTTACCAGCCACAAAATAACCAGGCACTGCCGCTCGCCGGCCATGCGACCCTTCTACCACTTTAACCATCATGCCAGCCAGCGTGCGCGCAACAGCGGATGATAATACTGTACGCACCTCTTGTGGTTTGGTCAACTCACTACTGTCATCTGACGAAATTATTTCACTGACAATATACGGCTTCATTAACTTGCCCTTGTTGGCAATAGCGGCGTATGCAGTTAGTAATTGTAAAGGGGTAACAGATATTCCTTGGCCAAAGGAGGCGGTGGCTAAATAAATTTCTTTACCATCATACAACGAATTAATACTACCCTTGACTTCAGTGGGTAACTCAATTTCAGTAAGGGCGCCAAAACCAAATGCCTCCACTATTTGACGAAAATTATCCGCTCCTGCCTGGCGCATGGCAAAAATAGCGCCAGTATTTAATGAATTCTCTAACACGCTAGTCATATTTTGTTTGCCATAGGCCTCACCATCAGAATTTCTAATTGTTTCCGGACTAATCTTTACTTCACCTGTATCTTCATAAGTAGTCTCGGGAGTTACTTTATTATGTTCCAAAGCTGCTGCCATAGTTATTGGCTTAAACACAGAACCAGACTCATAGGAATGCGATACAACTGGATTAGTGAAAACTTTAATATCCTCCGATTCATTATAATAATTCGGGTCAAAGGTTGGTTCATTGCAAAGCGCCAAAACCGCCCCGCTTTCCGGATTCATAATAACTAAACTGCCGCTATCGGCGCCATGTTGTTTTACTGCTCGTTTCAGTTCAGTACAAGCTGTTGTTTGTATATTGTAATCAATAGTCAATACAAGATCAGAGCCATCTTTAGCCGGAATAATATCTCTTTTTCCTAATGCAATTAAACTACCAGCCACGTCTTTCTCAGCCCGTAAACGACCCTCTTTACCTGCTAATTCTTCCTGCCAAAAACCCTCTATACCATATTGACCTTGTCTCTCGTTTTCAACAAAACCAACAAACCCCAAAACCTGACCAAGCCCTGGTATTGGTGAATAAAAACGGACAGACTCAGGTAAAAATTTTATCCCTACCAAACCTAGCTCTTGCACACGCTCTACTTGCTGATCATTAAGATAATGTTTAATTGGCTCATAAGGATCGCCTGGCTTGTCTAGAATTATCCTTAATTCTTCATCTTCCATTCCTAGTACTGGAGCCAAAGCACTCGCTGTTTGATCTATGTTTGTAATCTCTGTAGGTATAGCATAAAGTAATTTAACTTCCTTATTAATTGCCGCTGAGACCCTTCCTTTACTAGCATACTTATCTTGAATATAAATATCTCCCCTTTTAGGAACTAAGTTGGCTAGAATATCGTGCTGTCCCGAAGCTAAGGCCTCATACCAATTATGATTTATGACCTGTAACTGAAACAGTCGTACTAAAATAAGTAAAATACCTAATAAAAAAACCAGCTTAATAAAAGCTAGTCTCCGATTAAAGTAATTGCCGTTACCCGAGCCGACGGGTGCCATGGCTTTAAGGCTTTATAGCTACGCCGCTGACAGTTGGAGTTCCGGCTAAATACTCTACTCGTTCTATTGATACAAACTTATCAAAATCTTTACTTTCTTCTACCTTTTTAAGTGATTGCAATTCAGACGCTTTAATCTCAAATTCCTCATAAGTCTTTTCTAAATGTTTCACTTGCTGTTCTAAGGCCCTAATTTCATAACCTTTGGTAGCCAGAGAATTAGTCTGAATAACATAAAAAACCAATAAAGTAAACAAAGCAGTAACTAAAGTTATACCCCATAAACGGCGTGTTTTATTAGGGCTACTTTTATCGTCTGTATGTTTAGGCGAGCTTAATAAATAAGATGGCATAGTATTTTTGTTTATATTTTCTCCGCAATGCGTAAACGAGCACTACGAGAGGCGAGATTTTGTGTTTGTTCTGTTAAGTTTGGTTTTATTACCTTTTGATTAATTAGTTTTAATTGTGCCCGATGCTCACAACGACAAACTGGTAGAACAGGTGGACAAAGACAGTTTTTGCTTTCTTTTTTAAAATAATCCTTAACAATAGAATCTTCTCCTGAATGAAAACTGATTACAGCCAGACGTCCACTAGGTTCTAGTACACTCACTGCTTGTGGTAGTACTGATTGAAGTTCCTCTAATTCCTGGTTGACGGCTATTCGTAAAGCTTGCCAAACTTTGGTTGCGGGGTGCAGGCGTCCACGTTTACCTCCCTTTACCCGAGCTACAACTCTTAATAAATCGTCAGTGGTGTTAAATTTATTTACTTGGCGTTCTTTAACAACAGCGCGGGCAATAGCAGCAGCTTGCGGTTCGTCACCAAATTTTTTAAATATCCAAGTTAACTGTTTTACTGTCTCGTTATTTAATAGTTCTCTAGCGCTTTGACCTGCGTTACTATTAAAGCGCAAATCTAATTGCCCAAATTTTTCAAAAGAAAATCCTCTACTAGTGTCAGCCAATTGGTCGGTTGACCAACCAAGATCCAAAAGGATGGCAGCCACAGGCTTAAAACGGTAACGATCGACATAATGTTGTAATTTACTAAATGATGAATTAATTAAAATTACTCTGTTGCTATAATTGTTTAATTTGTCTTTGGTAACTGTTATGGCTTTAGGGTCGGCATCAAAGCCCATTAGTTTACCATGAGGGCCAATTGCTTTTAAAATACCAAATGCATGTCCTCCACCACCAACTGTACAATCGATCACTTTCTGGTTAGGCTGTAAATTAAGTGCCTGTATAACTTCTTCATACAGAACTGGCTGATGAAGAGTAGGCATAGCTTCTGCGCTTAAACACCAAGGTCACCTAAAGACTCAGCAATCGAAGCGCTAGTCTTTTCAGTTCCTTTTTTATATTGCGTCCAGTTGGCTTGATCCCAAATTTCTAAACGGCTATACAAACCAGCCACTACTACTGATTTTTTTAATTTGGCATAATGCCTTAAATAATCTGGCACCAACATTCTTCCTTGATTGTCAATTTCTACATCCATTGCTCCGGCCAACATTAATCTTGCCAGGGCACGAGTAGATGCTTTTCCGATTGGTAATTTCGAAAGCTTATCGGCAAGTTTCAGCCAAGCCTGTTTGGAGTAAAGAAACAAACAATTATCTATTCCCCGCGTTACTACTGCTCCTTGGCCTAATTCCCGACGTAACTTAGCTGGAACCTGTAATCTGCCTTTATTATCAATACTATGCTGATATTCACCTATGAACATACCCCGTATATCAACTCCTCTCGCAAAAATTAAGCGAGCTTGGTATTAATTATTAACCTTATTATAAAGTGATTGTACATAAAATGAATTAAAACCGTTGATTTTGCGTATTCGAGACTTGCTTGAGCGAAGTTGTATATCGGGGCATAAAAATTGTCGGGTCGTCAAATATTGTGTCCTAATAAATTTAGTTATCCACTTAAAGTGTAACTTATCCCCACTTTTATCCACACTCACCCACTTCTATTCCATTTTACACCACCTAGCTAAGTGTGTCAATTTATTGTCAAGATAACTGGTTACAATTAAAAGACCTTAATGTGTCAAATATAGCAAAATAGCCTCCTGAGCACATTATTCCCAATAAAAAAATAAAAAGATAGTTTTTAGCCATCTCTACAAATAAAAAAATTATCATATTCGGGCGGTCGTCCGAATATAATATAGTAACTCAGGCTAGATTACACCCAGTATCTCAACATTTAAACTGCCGGATATTTATATATCGGCACAACTATTTTGTTCAACTTTAGCCTAGATAGCTCATTTATTAATTGAGTAGAATCCAAGCCAGTTGACACTGCAGCCACTGGAACCCGCCAAGCAAAGGCCAAGGTATTAGCAACTGCTACTGCTATTCGAGTATGAGAAAAACCACCCGGACCTACGGCAACCACAATTTTTTTTATGGTAGTAGTTTTTATCTTCTGGTTTTTTAAAAAAAGATTAAGGCTTGGTAAAAACTTTTCACTAACTCCCCCACCCAGTACAGTTTGTTGAGCTACTACTTTCTTACCTAGGATCAGAGCCAAGGTAAGTTGATTATTTGTAATACTATCAATAAACAGAATCATAAAGCTATGAGAGTCGCACTCACTAATCTTTCCGCCTCTCGATAATACCAAGTAGTTACTCTACCTACGGCGATTAACAACAATAAACCGCCGAGTATTTGGGATAAGGTATGAACTTGAACTAAAGACATAACATAAAAACCCTAGGTTCAAAATCTGAATAGACCAGGCATATTAATCATAATATAATTAAGTTCTCAGATTATAAACCTTATTCACATTACA
The DNA here is from genome assembly GCA_043823825.1 of Patescibacteria group bacterium. Classification (GTDB taxonomy): domain Bacteria; phylum Patescibacteriota; class Patescibacteriia; order Veblenbacterales; family UBA10138; genus JBDRTU01. The sequence continues at coordinate 8,590 of JBDRTU010000003.1, read as the reverse complement.
TATTATTCATTCTTACTTTCCTGCCCCAAATCATCAACTACTACCACTTTAGGGTTATTTAACACTGTCAGTAAGAATTTATCCCCGATACTGCGGCGTTCGTTATAATCACGAGTGGAAAGTAAAGTATAATTAATCTCCCTACCAATTTGCCGCTGAAATCGTTCGATCGCACTCACCAACATAGCTTTATTAACCTGACCAACAATTAAAACGTCAGTTTGTGAATGTTTAACGCCAGTAAAGGAGCCTGTTAACAATAAATAACGTAGTCGGCCGGTTTCTTTCATGCTTTTGATAAAATTCTGCTCCAGCAAAATTTGTGATTTCAAAAGCAGATCACCTAACTCCTTTACTAGAGCAAACTTTTTATTCAGTTGATAATATTTTTTATCACCCTGAGCAACAGTAGTAACTAAACCCAATGATAATAGATTGGCTAACTCTCTGCGCACTGAATTAAGTTGCTCGTCTATTTTTCTGGTAATCTCCCGAACGAAAAAAGCAGTGTCGGGACTCACTAAAAATAACCTTAATAATTTTACTCGTGTTCGCGAACCAAATAATTGTTCAAGCATAAAAATATAATTTTAGAACTTTACTGATTCATTTACTAATAGCACTAACTTATAGTATACTGAAACTTAGGAAATAGGTAAACCACTACACCATTAGGGAAGCACTTTTACCCTTTTTACCATAAATTTACTATTTTCACTCTTCGGTAATCTAATAATCGCAACAGAATATATGGCGTGCTGGTAAAGTTATCGTCGTAAAATAAGCTACCAATATTTCATGCCTACTAATCACCGACAATCTACTATTAAACTGGCACGTTTAGCTTTAGAAAGTACTGAGACGCCGGCCCTAGCAAATGTCTGGACTAAAGACTCTAGTCATTTGTTGCTGGTCGGTGAAATAAATCTACCTTACGCTACTGCTCAAGGTATTGGTGCGGCTCTACTGACGCGTATAGATGAGCTTTGGTTAGAAGCCCCGCAACAGTTAGAAACAGCCGAAGAAATTTTAGAGGGTATCTTGTTAGAGGTGAATAAATTACTTACTCATCTTTTAACACCTTATCCTTATAATCCCCAAGCACCGCGTTATCATCTGTCGATGGTTTTTTTTCGTGCTCCAGAAATTTGTGTTTCTACTATTGGTTCAGCAGGAGCTTTTGTTGTCTCGCTAACTCGTTTTACCAATATAGTTAAAACCAGTGTAGTAACCAGCGGCGATACTGGTCCACTAGCTCGGCGACCTCTGTTTCAACAACTAATTAGTGGTCAGTTAAAAAATGGAGAAACGCTGCTACTCACTAATCCGGGGTTACTAGATTTTTTTTCAGTTGAAAAATTAAGGCAAATTATTGTACAAAATGCACCAGGAATGGCCACCACTATACTCAATAAACTCCTTAGTAACTTAGATCGACAACCTCCAGTAAGTTTAATTGTCTTAAAAACTGGCAGTAGACCAGAAATCAACCAAGCAGACTCACTTGACCACCTAATAAAAACCGAGGCTGCTACTGCAGGTATCCTAAAGCCAAATCTCTGGGGTTATTTTAAGTCGGGACTTAATAAACTATTACCTTCACACTCTCGTAGTGTCACGTCTGATATCAATCTGGAAGAAGAGGAGCTGCCTAGGGTAGCCCCTACCAAATACCGGCCAAGTAAAACCGCGTTCCTAGTTAAAGCGCTAAAAAAAAGTAAGAACATCATTTCCAATATCCATATACCTTGGCGGCGATCAGAAATTAAGGACCTAATCACTAATCTAATAGAAAAAAGTATTAGACGCTATCGCTCTCTCACCCAAGTTTACCGAGTTCTGGCCACTATCGTAATTGTCTTAGTGTTTATCTTTGCCTATAGTATTGTTTCTACTGGTAAGGGAAATTTAGCTGTTAATCTAACCAAAAATTACCAAGCGATACTTTCCAGTATTTCAGAAAAGCAAAGTGAAATAGAAGCTTCCTTAATTTATCATGATGATGCTAAAGTAGCGCGTTTGCTTGATGAAGCTAGGGCATTACTTCTCACCTTACCCCAACGCAATAAAGAACAAAAACAGCAATATCAAGCAACCCAAAAAACTCTAAATTTGTTAGGTTTGAGGGTCCTAAAGCAAGCAACTATTAATGAACCAATGCTAGTAATGGACTTAACCACTCTAAAAACAACTAATTGGCAAAGTTTACTGTGGACTGATGAATTGATTGCCGTATCGGAAAACGGCCTCTTGGCTATCACAGGAGAAAACCAACAAGCAAAAAAATTATTTTCCCTACCAAATCAAGTTAGTCCTATTACCGCCAGTTATCTTATTAATAAAGATAGTGCCATTATTAACACGAGTATTAATACCCCCGCATTAGTGAACTTTACGAACCAAACCGCTGAGATTATTACTAGGGAGTTGCCAAATATTGTGGATGCTAACCCTTTTGATGGTGAACGTTTATATTTTTTAAGCAGTGAGCCAACCACCATTTATCGTATTACTATAGTAGATTCTACTGTTTCCTCACCAGTTAAATGGTTAAGGGCTGATCAAGGAGAACTTTCGGACGCCACCTCGCTAACAGTAGACGGAGCCATCTATGTTTTGCGAAATGGCAACAGTATAGAGCAATATATCCGTGGCTCTAAAAGAGATTTTGGTATTGCTGCCATAAATCCAGCGATAAATAATGCCACTAAAATTAGAACAGCATCAGAAGAGGATTATTTATATATTTTGGAACCAGCAACAAAGCGAATTATTGTTATTGATAAAAAAGGAACTCTAATAGTTCAACTCCTCCTCCCTACTCTACAAAGAATTAAAGACATAGCCATTGATGAAACCAGTCAACTACTCTACTTACTTTCTGACGACAAAGTTTATCAAGTGGATATAAAAGAGTACGAACAATAAAATCCCCTAGGTGACAAGGAAAAACAGTTTGCTACAACTCAACAGAAATGTGAGTTGAGTTGTTTAGATTATCAAGGACAGAGATACTTGAATTAATAAATCACTTAATTCAAAACCTAGTTGCTTACTAGTTGCTTTATTGACTATATATAATAAAAATACTAAACTGGCACCAAATACCAACTTTGAAATATAAATTGCTTTTTCCAATAAACCAAAAAACACAATAAAAAAGGGGAAACCTATGAAACAGTTAATCTTCACCTTTGTTTCTATTGTCCTGTTAGTATCGTTTGTTTTTGTCAGCTGTTCCAAATCCAAACAAGGACCTACCGGAAGTTCTGACTCGCCACCAGTAAAAACCAAACACATTATCGGCTACGAGTGGAAAGTCAGTGTCTCTATATTTTACAAGGTCACCTACACAGCCACGGGCGGAGATACGGTAGTTGCCGACTCGGTCAGCGGCTACCGAGAAGCAGAACTCTATTCTGACAATACATTTAAGCTGACAGTAGAAGGAGCTTCCCGATTTGGCAGTTCGCTTTATTTAAAAGCCACTGTTTATATTGACGGGATTCAATACGATACCAAATCAATCTCATTTCTTGTACGCACAGCCCAAGAGAGACGCACATTAGAGATAACCGGAACGCTTAAATAAGCTAGCAACTTGTTCTATATAATATTTATGGTCGCGAAACATCGCGACCTTTTTTATTTACCCCAACACTTATTTATAAGTTTGGGGAAGTAAAAAAACACTATGTCAAAAAATGTCCGGCCGGACATTTTTTGGTATCTTATTTTTTACTTTAAAGTAACTTTTCCACCAGCTTCCTCTATCTTTCCCCCTTTGTCCCCGCCAAGGCGGGACTGCGGCGGACTTCGAGCCGATGTTCATCGACTCTCGCTTCTCTATCGACTGTTTACTTGAGAGTAACCTTACCACCACCCTCTTCGATTTTCTTTTTCATATTGTCGGCCTCTTCTTTAGTGGCACCCTCTTTTACCATTTTAGGAGCACCGTCAACCAAATCCTTGGCTTCTTTAAGTCCAAGCTGGGTTACTTCTCGTAATGCCTTAATCACGCCAATTTTGTTACTGCCAGCTTCAGTTAATTCCACATTAAAAGTAGACTTTTCCTCTTGAGCTTCTTGAGCTCCAGCGGCTGGTGCAGCAGCAGATACAACTGGAGCTACAGCAGAAACGCCAAACTTCTCTTCTAAAACCTTTACTAGTTCTGAAAGGTCTAGTACTGAAAGTTTTTCAATCTCACTAACGAGACTAGCAAACTTTTCTGGCACTTGAACTTCTTTTTTTTCTTCTGACATAAATTTTCTCCTTAAAGCTTAGCTTTAACCCCGACATAGTCGAGGTGGTTGCTAAAGCAACCAAATTAATTATAAATTATGCTTTTTTAGATAGAGCTGATATTACTTGGACCAAACCCCGCAAATTTCCGGCTAACACTCGCAAAAAATCCGAGACTGGAGCAGAGACAGTGCCTACTACTTGGCCAAGTAACTCTTGCCTGCCTGGAAGATTAGCTAAAGCCTTTACTCGCTCGATGTTAATATAACTTTTATCCATTAAACCACCCAGTACTGCCATCTTATCGTGAGTTTTTGCAAAGGCCGCAATAATTCTAGCAGCCGCCACTTCGTCAGCTGGAGAAGTTGCCAAACTAACACTGCCGCTAAACTGTTCAACAGAAACACCCTCTAACTTCACCTGCTCCAATACTTTTTTTAATAAAGATTTTTTTACCACTTCGTATTCAATTTGCTGTTCTCTTAAATTCCGCCGCAACTCACTTATCTCTTTAACTTTCAAACCAGTAAAATCAACAAACACAGCGCCCTTTGCTCCTTCAAGCATTTTAACTACTTGGGCGACTGAAGCTTCTTTTTGTTGTCTTGTTTTTGCCATATATTATTAAAAATTATTAAAAAATAAAAAATCTGTAGTAAACCACAGACTACTACTAGTCCACCTATGGCGGACTATTTGCCTCGGTAGGCTCTCCGCATCGGGCGGAGACTTAATCCTTAAAGAACCTACTGTCTGTGGCTATTTAATTATATTAACATTATAACAGGTTTAAAAATAGTGTCAAATAAAACCCGCAACCTAACTACAGGTGTCTAGGTAAATAAAAAAGACCTCTAATATTCAGAGGTCTTTAACACTAATTTTTCTTTAGGATAATATACTTGATACTTCCCAGCCGGCAACAGATATCTACCCAAAAATTGCGGATTTAACTGATAGAATTCTAGCCATGATAAACTTGCTATTTCTGCCAGTTTTCGCAAAGTTGATCTTTGCATCAACCTGACTTCCTTCACACTTAATTCTGAGTAAGGCTCAAACTGCTTAATCGCTAGAATACCTGGCAAATATTTTTCTGGGTCGCTGAAAATTATTTTAAGAGCTAAAATACTAGGCAGATACCTTTCGGTTTCCTGATAAAGATTCAACCAAACGTAGTCTTCAATACCTTGCGATTTAACTCTACTATTCAACGCTCCAGCACCCATATTATAAGCAGCAACAGCTAATAGATAATCACCTAACTGAAGGTAATTTTGCTGAAAATGTTTAAAGCCAGCAGGCACTGATTTTATAGGATCTAAACGCTCATCAATATATTTATTAACTACTAATTTTTGGTCCTTGGCCGATTCTTTGGTTAATTGCATTAAACCGGCGGCGCGCTTAGCTGAATAAACGCGAGGATCTAACCAACTCTCCCAAGCCACCAAATACTTTAGATCGCTGGGTAGTGCTTGCTTAGCGAGTTCTTTCTCAATCATTGTGAAAAACCTTCCCATACGCTGCCATAAAGTAATCAAAGAGCCTCTCCGCTGAAGATTGCTCAATAATCCAGCTTGAACACGCTGACCAAACTCGCTTTTACCAAGCAAATAGGTAGAATCACAAAAAGTTATACTCTCTGGTACTAGATAACCCGTTAAAAAGGTTTGGTTTTGTAACTTTGTAAATTTTTCCTGAACCAGTCGCACAGAATCTTGCAGTTGGCTAATTGTTACTAGATTATCAATATCTTTTTGATAATTGTAATTAAGTACTAACACAACAATGAGTAGTGTTATCCACCCAAATGTATTTATTAAAGACCAATGTTTCACTTTGCCCTCCGTTTTTTGTTTGTTATTTATTTTATTATTATTAAAACATCTTAACAAAGGTAGATAAATACTGCAAGTTCTACCAATCCTTCTTGATTAATACTTATTTACAATTACCCCACAACCCTTTATTTTGTTCCCGTGCCTGTTGCTCTGCCACCATAAACTGTTCTTGGTATTTTATATCAGGCGGATAGGTGTAGGAAGTTGCATAACCTTCTTGCACTAATTTTAAATTCACCATGATTTCACCAACATAAACATACCGCAACAGACGTCCGTACTTGTCGCGATCAGTTATATCTTTTTCTAAACTCACCCTTTCCTCTTCTACTAAAAAACGATTATATTCCCAAGCTTCTTTACCAAAGCATTGGACTGACGTTCTAGTACTGACACTTTCCGGTGTATCTATGCCAATATACCGCACCTTCTCGCCAGATTCTAATTCAATAGTATCACCATCAATTACACGTGCCACCTTTTTCAGATCATAAGGTTCAAGCTTCAAAACTTCCAATTGGTCCACGCCTGCCACATCGCCTAGTTCTAATCCTTCGGTAAACTCGCTTTGCTTAATTGCTGGAGAACTATCTTTTTCAATTGGTACTAATTCGCTATTGGTTGACGAAGATAACAAACTACAACCACTAAGCAATAATGCAAGTAGTAAAACAAAAATGAATAATTTCACAAAATATTTATTGTAAATACTTTTGCTTGGCTTGTATATGCTGCTCGTAAGTTTCAGAGTAAATTACCTCCCCTTCCTTTGTGGTTAGAAAATACCAATAATCATTAGTTTTGGGAAACGCCACTGCTTCTAAAGCAGTTGATCCAGGGTTTGAAATTGGCCCCGGGGGAAGACCGCGGTATTTATAGGTGTTATATGGTGAATCAAGCTTAGTATCTTCTAGCGACAAGGATGGTGTTTTTTTACCAGTAATATAATTAACTGTTGAATCAGCCTCTAATCCCTGCCCGGCTTGTAAACGCCGCCAAAATATGTCAGCTACTAATTTACGATCTTCTACTCCCGCTACTTCCCGCTCAATAATACTTGCTAAAATTACCCCTTGCCAAACATTGTAGCCTTTTTTTTCCAATTCCTGACGCCATTCCAGCTTAAATTTTTTAGCAAAATTATCCAACATTTTGGTAACTAAAGCGCGAGGCGTAGAGTCGCGAAAGACGCGGTAGGTATCGGGAAATAAATAACCTTCTAACGAGGCGTTGTCGGGCTTAGAAGCTAAAGAAATCTCTAACTCTATTAAAATTGGATTAAACTGTAATGGATCAGTTACCATTAGAGCAAACTCGCTGGCACTATAAAATTCACCTTCCTCCAAATAGTTAGAAATATCTTTAATGGTCCACCCCTCAATAATACGAACTGATACTTCAGATGTTGGCTCCACTCCCCCAGTTAATAAGCGCGTTAGGTTTAAAATACTAATACCACTTGGTAATTTATATTCCCCGGCCAGAAATTTCTTATCTGTACCAGTTAAGTAAATCCAAATTTCAAACCAAGAACGGCTGGAGATTAATCCACTCTCCTTAAGGTTATTGCTAATAGTTTTTACGTTTTCACCAGTGCTAATCTTAAAATTGACAAATTCTGCCGGACTACTCGGTTGTTTAATTACCTGCCAACCACCCCAAACAATAAACAAAACTACAACCACAATCAAGAATACCAAAAACCGTAACCACGGTTTTGCTTTATGTTGCGATTTTACAGGAAGATACATAGTTTATAAATATTTTCTTAATCGCCGCTTTTCTAATTTAGTCACAATCTGTTTTACTTGCTGGGCCTCGGCTTTGGGACAAATAAGAAGCGCATCTTCAGTTTCGATAATAATAAAATTATTTACCCCCACAGTTGCGATTAATTTATCAGATAATGAGTAAACTAAATTACCATTAGACTTTACACCTAGATAAGTTCCCTTGCTTATATTATCTCGACTATTTTTAGCTAGAATATCATAAATAGTCCGCCAGTGGCCAACATCGGTCCAGGCAAAATCAGCTGGCAACACTAATAAATTATTCATTTTCTCCAATAAAGCATAATCAATGGAAGTAGTTGGTAATTTTTTAAGTTCCTTGGCTATTACTTTTAATTCAACAGGTTTCCCTAACACTTTACTAACATTAGAAAAAACTTTTCCTGATTTTGGTATATGTTCAGCATAAAGTTTTAACAATGTTTTGGGATAAAACACAAAATAAGCCGGATTCCATAAATATTCCCACTTTTTAATATATTTTTTAACCTGCGCTAAGGGTGGTTTTTCAATAAATTTTTCTACCAAAAATACTTCGTCAGTCTGTTTGCGGTTTTTAATTTTCCACTCTTGGCTGCCCATTTTTATATAACCATAGCCAGTCTCTGGATAAGATGGCCTGACACCTAACAAAGTAATGGTTTCAGAAAAACGTTTAACTACTTTCTCTGCTTGTTTCAACATACGGGCATATTCTTGCTCATCGCCAAT
>JBDRTU010000002.1:0-34377 GCA_043823825.1 Patescibacteria group bacterium | reverse complement strand
ATTAGTTAACTTAGCTATCTTTACCCAACGGACAATGGTACTTTGATTGTAGCCTATATATCGTGCAGCCTGTCGAGTGCTCCAATTGTCGTTAATTACCAAGTTTGCCGCTTGCATACGCAGACGGGGTAGATGAGGGTTTATTGTATAGGACATATACATATCATTTTACTCTCAGGTGATGCAAAGGTATTGAACCATAACATAGGCTTGACAAATTTGTTGTTTTGACCTATATTTAAATGTTTTAGTTCTTTAAAAACCATATTATCTCTACTTACCTGGGAGGGGGGCACTAAAGTAGTCTCGATAAATCGGGATACTTCAGGGCAAGTTAATAAACAATCTAGATAGTATTGGTGCGAACTGATACTATTCAGCATTATTTATTAGAGCTTTGGGGATTTTTTAAATCCAAACCAAGCTCACATCACCCCCAGATTAGTGTAGAGATAATTAAATAATTTATCAATTCACATAAATAAAATAATTTAGGAGTAGTTATGGCTGATAAAGTTAAAATAGTAGTAACACAAGAAAAGACCTGTTATGTCGCTTCAATTGAAGGGCAACCCGAAAAAAAATATCCAGCCGCAGATATGAAAGAGGCTATAGGTGGATTAGTTCTAATTTTTCATAATGATTTCAATATTGAGATCTCAAGCACTCCAACTACTAAGCAGAATGAAAAGTGATCAGCAATGTCTGATTATGGAGAAGAGTAAATTAATTACTCTTCTTTTTTTATGCTTTTTCTGTTAATCTTAAATATATGCAAGAGCAAGAGTTAGTTAGAAGATTTCGTGAGCTTCAAACTCGGGTGGACGAGTTAGGGAGGTTTCTTTGACCCAGAAAAGCTTCAAGCTGAAATAAAGGGTTTAGAAGCGGTGATGAGCCAGCCGAATTTTTGGCAAAATCAAGACACTGCCAGACAGGTTACGCAAAAGCATGAACAGTTAGCTACCGAGGTAGCTAACTGGAAAAAATTACAGCAAGACGCAGTTGATTTACTAGCTTTGGCGCAAGAAGATCAAAAAGACCAATCGGTTAATTTGCGTGAGGAGTTGGAGCGGCATTATTTAGATTTAATTAAACAGTTGGATAAGTTTGAATTAAAGAAATTTTTAAGCGGTCCTTATGATGATGTAAACGCTATTTTAGCTATTCATGCTGGCGCTGGCGGTACTGATGCTCAAGATTGGACAGAAATGCTAAAAAGAATGTATTTGCGTTTTGCCGAGAGTAAAGGTTGGCAAGCGGAAATTATGGATGAGTCGCGCGGAACTGAAGCGGGAATTAAAAGTGTGGTGATAACTATTAAGGGACGTTATGCTTATGGACATTTAAAATGCGAAGCTGGCGTGCACCGGTTAGTGCGGATTTCACCATATGACGCCGAAAAAATGAGGCACACTTCTTTTACTTTGGTGGAGGTTTTACCAGAATTACCAGAAGTGGGGGAGATAGAAATTAATCCTCAAGATTTGAGGATTGATACTTTTATGTCCTCGGGTCATGGCGGGCAAAGTGTGAATACCACTTATTCAGCTGTACGCATTGTTCATTTGCCGACTAAGATTACCGTGACTTGCCAAAATGAACGTTCTCAAGCACAAAATAAGGAACAAGCTTTAAAATATTTACGCGGCAAATTATGGCAGTTGGCTCAAGCTAAGCAGCAGCAAGTAAAAAAAGAATTACGCGGTGAATTCAAGTCGGCTGAATGGGGTAATCAAGCGCGCTCATATGTGCTGCATCCTTATAAACAAGTTAAAGATCATCGCACAGGTTTAGAATCCAAACAACCTGATGCGGTATTAGATGGACAGCTAGATAATTTTATAGTAGAGTATTTAAAACAACAAAGTACAAAAAAATAAAGGAAACGAAAATGTATCACAATGCTGGTGGAATTAAGTTCACCAATATAAGTCGCGGCATGATTCTAGAAGTAGTTCGTTTAGTCGGCGATGGTCCGAAGCCAGTAAGGCGCATTATGGGCGATTATTTAGTGGTAAGATTAATCACAAAAGATCTTATCAAACGATACAAAAAACCCATGATGGAAGTGCAACTTGCTAACCTCGGTCGTTCATCTTCAGCTTTGACTTTTTGGATTCCTAAATGGGGAATATATAAGCTTAGTTTTCCCGGTCGGAAAGTTCCATTTAAATTTAATATAAAGAAACAACATAGCCGGGTTCGGGGGATTTAGAAACTCACAGAACCCTGTGAATATCAATTTACCGTTACTATATGTCTGGGGTAGCGGTTTTTTTATTTTTGCAAAATAGCTACAATATAATAGTGGCAGAAAAATTAACCCCAGCTCAAATACTAAGAAGATTATTGTTTGGTTTGTTGGTTGGCATCGCAGTTGGTTATTTTGTTTTTTTATCTTGGCAGACGGCAGCTATCATCTCAATTTTATTATTGGGGATGATGTTTATAATTAAAGACCAAAGGCGCTGGTGGCTACTAGCCTTGATTTTTTTAACTTTAGGTTTCGCGCATAGTGCTACCGAACAACCGCGGCCTCCATCCAATATTCCTTATGGAGAGAAAGTAGAGTTTAATGCTTGGATTTCCGAAGCGCCGCTGTTAGAAGAAAGTCGCGCGCGTTATGTTGTTACTGTAGAAGCCGAGGCTTGGCAACGAGTGTTAATTAGCACGCGACGGCATCCGGTTTATAACTACGGCGATCGTCTGCAAATTAGTTGTAAGTTAGAGCTCCAGGATTTTTCTTATTGGCAAGCGCGTGATGTTTATTCCAGCTGTTCTTATCCTTTAATTACTGAATTAGCTGGCCAGCAAGGTTCAATTATCCGCTCTCAATTGTATGAGTTTCGTAATTCACTGTCACAGCGGGTAGCCAGACTTTTGCCCGAACCACATCTTTCTTTGTTAGTAGGTATTATTTGGGGTGAGCAGTCGGGATTGCCTTTTGATTTAAAAGAATCATTTAGACGCACTGGCACTACTCATATTTTAGCTGTTTCTGGTTACAATGTGACAACTTTAACCGCTATCTTGTTTACTATTTTGATAGCTATAGGTTTTAAGCGTGCTTGGGCCTCTTTAGGCTTAGTTATTTTAATTATTTCTTTTGTTATTTTCTCAGGCGCTGAGGCTTCGGTGATTAGAGCAGGGATTATGGGAGGTTTAGTGGTGTTAGTAAGATTAGTGGGCCGTGCTAGCAAACCACACTATCTGTTGTTATTAGCAGCCGGTGGCATGCTGGCTATTTGGCCGCGCTTGTTAATTGATTTAGGGTTTCAGCTGTCATTTGCTGCTATGGCTGGTTTAATGTACTTGTCACCAGTTATTAAATATTATTTAAAGTGGTTGCCAGAATTAATGGGTTTGCGGCAGGTGGTGGCTGAAACCTTGTCAGCCACCGCTGCCACTCTGCCACTTATTCTATTACGCATTGCTAATATATCGTTGGTATCACCATTAGCTAATTTATTAATTGTGCCAGTGGTGCCATTAGTGATGATAGGCGGTCTATTGCTTTTACCTTTAAGTTTAATGGGAGGTATAGCAGTAATTGCTGCTTGGCCTGTCTGGCTTATTTTATCTTATGTTCAAACTATCACTTTGGCTTTAGGATCGCTTCCTTGGTCATATATAGAAGCAAGCGTTGGTGTATGGTTAAGTGCGAGTTTGGTCTATATAGTATTGGCTTTGGTGTTTCAAAAAGCTCAGTCAAAATCCATAAAACCTTTAGTCTAATGTATCATATTGAGATGGTCGCCCCATTATGATACGATAGGTTTTTATGAAAAAATATTATCTAATAACCGCAGTATTATTGTTAGTAGCGGCTTGGCTGGTTTTTTCTGCTAGTCCAGGAAACTTAGAAGTATATTTTTTTGACGTGGGGCAAGGAGATGCGATTTTAATTAAAACGCCGTCAGGCGGCACTGTGCTGATTGACGGCGGGCCCGATCGCAAAATTTTGCGGCATTTAGGAAGTGCTTTGCCTTTTAGTAAAAGAACAATTGACTTGATGATTTTATCCCATCCTCACGCCGATCACGTTACAGGCCTAGTAGGAGTACTGGAGCGATATAAAATTAGACAAGTGATGGCGACTAGGGTTCTTCATACCACTCAAGAATATTTAGAATGGCTTAGGCAGATAACAGAACAAAAAATACCTTGGCAAACAGCCGTGGCTGGACAAACCATAACTTTTCCCAAGGGAGTTAAGTTAGAGGTATTGTGGCCCCAAAATAACGTAGAGGATATAAAAGTTCATGACCTTAATACTTCTTCAATAGCCGTACGATTAGTTTTTGGCGAAACTGCTGCTTTGTTTACTGGCGATATTACAGTGGAAAACGAGAGTGAAATTCTAGCTTCGGGCCTGCCAGTTTCAGCCCAACTTTTAAAAGTACCGCATCAAGGCAGTAACACTTCTTCGTCTTCGGATTTTATTCAGTCTGTGGCGCCTAGCTGGGCGATTATATCAGTCGGAAAAAATAATCGCTTTGGCCATCCCTACGGTGAGATTATTGCTCGTTACGAAAGTATGGATGTTAAAGTATTGCGCACAGACCAACAAGGGACTATTAGGTTTAAGAGTGATGGTAAAGAATGGCAGTTTTTAAAGCGTTGGGGCTTGCTTAATTTTTGAAATTTGCTATAATCGGCTTACTATCTTTAAATTTTAGAGACGCTATTATTTTTTTATGGAGTTAAACAATTTTCCGGTATTTAAATCTAAGTTAGAAGGTTCGCCAAAGTTTGATTTAAACAACCTAGCTGATAGAAAAAAATATTTTGAATTAAAGGCTGGACCAGAACTTAAGGCGATTAAAAAATATTTAGACGACGGTAAAACTTTTGTCGCTTTTTTGTTGGGTAAAAAAAATTCAGGCAAGGGCACTTATTCTAAACTATTTGTGGAAGCGGTGAGTAGCGACAAAATTGGCCATGTTTCTATAGGTGACATCGTGCGTGATGCACATACCTTAGCGGAAAGTGAACAAGGCCAAAAGGATCTTATTGGATTTCTTAAAAAAAATTATCGCGGCTTCCATTCTCCCGAGGAAACCATTGATCTAATCTTGGGGCGAAACCAATCATCACTTATTTCGTCTGAGCTTATTATTGCTCTAATTAAGTACGAAATTTTTAAGCGGCCGCATCAGGCTATTTTTATAGACGGTTTTCCACGTGCGATGGATCAAATAAGTTATTCCTTATACTTAAAAGAAATTATTGGTTACAGAAACGATCCTGATGTTATGGTTTTTATCAGCCTGCCCAATGCAGTGATTAACGAGCGAATTAAATATCGCGTGGTGTGTCCAAGATGCAAAGCCCCTAGGAATCTGAAACTGTTGGCCACTAAAGATGTGGGCTATGATGAGGCGAGGCAGGAATTTTATTTAATGTGCGATAATCCCGTTTGCAACAAAGCGCGCATGATGCCCAAAGAAGGTGACAACTTGGGTATAGAGCCTATACGTGAGAGGCTGGAGTTGGATGACAAAATTATGAGTCAGCTGATAAAGCTTCATGGTATTCCCAAAATTTACTTACGTAATGCTATTCCGGTAGCTGAAAAAGAAAAAGTTGATGATTATGAAATTACTCCCGCCTATGATTATGAAAAGGGAGCTGATGGTAATGTAATAGTTAAAGAAAGTCAGTGGGTGGTAAAAGATGATGATGGTAATGATAGTTACAGCTTATTACCGCCGCCAGTCGTGTTTTCACTAATTAAGCAGCTATCGGCCGCTTTGGGATTAAAGTAATCTGACGAAATTAGGAAAGAGATTCTGCTGGTGGTGGGGTCTCTTTTAGTTATTTATGCTAAAATTAAGTTATGATCAGCGTTATCATTCCGACATTAAACGAGGAAGAATTATTACCGCGGTTACTTGAGGAGTTGACTGATGATCTGCGAAAAAGATTTCGGATTGAAGTTATTGTTTCCGATGGCGGATCACGAGATAAAACTTTAAAAGTTGCTCGTCAACACAAAGCTAGGATAGTTAAAAAATACAGTTGGGAAAAACAAACCATTGGTTCAGCCAGAAATCGTGGCGCTTGGCAGGCTAGGGGAGATATTCTGGTTTTTATTGATGCTGATGGCTACTTCCAAGACTCTTGGTATTTTTTTAATCACCTCAAACCTATTTTTAAAAGACAATCAGTTGTGGCTTGCACGGTTCGTATACAAGTTTCACCTACCGAGCGCAGGATAAGCGATTGGCTGTGGCAATATTTTATTAATAGCTTGTTTTATTTAGAAAATAAATTAGGCATGGGTTTGGGTAGGGGTAATTGCCAAATAGTCAGGGCTGATTATTTTAGGACCGTGGGTGGCTACAAAGAAAATTTAGTGGCTGGCGAGGATTATGATTTATTTAGCCGCTTAAAGAAATACGGAGGTATTAATTTTGCTTGGAACCTTATTGTTTATGAATCACCTCGGCGTTTTCGTAAGCACGGTTACTGGTATGTTTTTTGGCTTTGGTTTTTAAATTTTTTTAGCGTAATTTTTCGCGGTCGCGCCTGGTCGAAAAAGTGGAAAAGGGTGTAATTAGTTACTGTTAGTAGTTTTATGGATATTTTTTCGCACGCTTTGTGGGGAGCTACTATCATCCGAAAAAGATCAATGATTTGGTGGGCGGCTTTAGCAGGAGCATTGCCAGATATTTTAGGTAGCGGTCCTGGGGCCATTTATTTATTAATTATTCATCAACGATTTTGGGGTGTTAATATTTGGCAACTTTTGCCTGATTGGGCAACTGCCAATTATCACCTTTGGCATGGTTTGGTTGGAGTTTTAATTATTTTATTAATATTATGGCTAATCGGCAGGTATTGGTTAATATTAATATTTCCATATTTATTACATGTAACCATAGATTTATTTACTCATCAAGGCGATATTTTACATCGTTTATTTTATCCCATATTGCCATACTCAATTGAGCGGCAAGTGGGAATTAATTGGTGGGAAGTGGGCTGGGTGTGGTTGGTAAATTTTGGTTTATTATTACTAATCAATATCATTTTTCTGTTTCGTCGTAAGAAAGCCAATATTGACAAATTTTCTTAATTATAATAAATATCAATTTTATTTAGTTGACAAATTATTACCGCAAAATCTATAATTAAACTAGCTCTATCCAATTCGCTCGACACATATTGAGCTCTACAATCTCAATGGATTGGAAGTTCGACTACTGTTGCCCCTTGGGGTAATAGTGAGAACTAACCGGCGGCCGTAATAGTAGGTTCTTCAGGATTAGAAGAGAGCCAGTAATCAACTCTCACTAGTTTCACTGAATCAGCTATGGCCCGTATAGATTAAAAGGAACTCCAATAGTATCGAGCCCTGGGTAGGGCTTTTAATGTTGCTTAAAATGTTTTAATGTTATAGTGCTCTAGTGCTTTAAAGTTCTAGTGCTTCGATCTATTACTATTAGCGATTTACCATTGACAAATACTGAATCGTCGGGGCGTAGTATAGTGGTAGTACGCGTGCATGGGGTGCATGTAGTGGGAGTTCGATTCTCCCCGCCCCGACCACATTAAGCTCATTGTTTGTTGATTATTGAAAATCCACAGTTCACGAACAGTGGATTTCTATAGTATACTAAAACAGTTATTGTAATTATCCGACCCTCACAATTTACTCTACAACTTACTCTCTATCGTTCTAATGCCGCTGCACACTCTTCCCTTCAATCATCGAGTCACCTAACATGGACTATTTGATTTAAGAAGTTAATAAAATTATTTAACAAAAAGTATGGGAGTAAAACATTTCATTAAACCAACTACTAGTAAAATAGTATTAACGTTAATATTATTATTTCCAGTCTATTTTATATTCTCTTCTTTAGGTTCTGGTATGCAAGTTGATTGCGCTGTTGGTAATTGGAGCGAAAACTGTGGTTATCATCCGCCCATAATTGGTATTGAACTAGGATTTGGCAGTTCAGCTACGTTGGCTGTTATTTTTTCATATTTATTATCCTGCACAATAATTAGCATTATAAATTTTAAAAAAAGGACGGATATTAATTTATCACCCAAAATAATACTGATAATTGTTAATTCTATCACAATTTTAATTACGCTTTATAAAATTGCTTATTTTGTTTCGCAGGTGGGTAAGGATCTGTTGGTTTGGTGGATTCCTTCAGGAGCAGTTTTTTCTTATATCCATTTTTGGCAGTTTGTAACATTTTTTATTGTACCATTGCCATTTGGCTTATACTTTATCGCCTTAACCCTTTATTTACTGGCATCAATATTATTGATATTCAAAATTAGGAAAGAAACGTACAATATGAAGCAGATTATTCTTTCGCTAATTTTATTGCTAGGAGCATACGGAAGTTTTGTTATCTTTATTGGTGAATAACAGCGAGGTGGCTGCGGCATACTATTGTTTCAGCTCATTTATATAGAAAACAATATTACTAAAATAATATGAAGGAATGTATCAAGCAATTTTTTGGTTCTTTATGGAAAAGTGCAATAATCAGAATTGTTTTCGGCTTAATGTTGTTTGTTATTATTACTTTCATTCATTCAGTTGTATGGTCAGTTCCAGACTATTGGGTTTCTGGTTGGCCGTTACACTTTTCAGAAAGCTGGGGACCATGTCCTACTGGAGTTGTGTGCCAAAACATCAATATTATTGCTTTAATATTTGATATTGTCTTCTGGTATGTAATATGGTGTCTGACAGTTTTGATATACAAAAAGGTGAAAGGGAAGACGCCAGCGTAACGAACTCTATGGATTTTCTTTCAGAAAATCTTCGCACTACGATGCGCTTTCACTTCGTTTGGGTTACTTAACGGGGTTTAAACGGAAAATACCTCGGCTCGCAGATTTCCCAAATTCGCCTATAACTAACTTCTTTTATTCAGATGTGTTAATTATACTAAATTTTTGTTTAATAACAGGTTTAATTAAAAACACCGCTTTTAGCCAAGAGCGGTGTTTTTATAGTATACTAAAATAGTTATTGTTGTTGGCGCGCTACTTTAGCCAGTGTTTTAATACAGCGCGAGCAAATCTTAATTCGCTTACCATTCACGGTTTTATATTGTAAGTTCACTTGTTGACGACGTCGGGTTGCAATACGAGAATGGCTACGAGAAATAGCTGGATTATAACCGCGTTTACATTGTTCACAAATTCGTGACATAGTGCATAGTTCCTGGTTTGCCCCTTCGGGACACCACCCGTAGGGTGGTCTAGTTCCTAATTATTAGTTAATTTAGTCTAGCAAAAGGAAATAAAGATTACAAGATGCCCGATTTATTTATCATTCAAGTATATTCCATTGCGGTAATTATTTTATCAGCTGTTTTTCATGAGTATGCACATGGTTGGGTGGCAGATAGACTAGGAGACCCCACTCCCGGTTTAGCCGGCCGCTTAACACTCAATCCTATTGCTCACTTGGATTTGTGGGGATCAATCCTAATGCCTCTGTTTTTATATTTTATGTCGGGTGGTGCTTTTGTTTTTGCTTATGCCAAACCCGTGCCTTTTAATCCTTTTAACTTGCGTGATCAGCGTTGGGGAATTTTAAAAGTTGGAATCGCGGGAGTAGTGGTGAATCTGATACTGGCAGTGGGTTTTGGTATGATTATTCGCTTTGTGCCTACTTTGTCAGCAATTAATGTGTTGGCACTGGGGATTATTGTGCAGTTAAATTTACTGTTGGCAATTTTTAACATCATTCCTATTCCACCACTTGATGGCTCAAAAGTTTTATTCAGTTTATTACCCGATCGTTTCTTTAGATTAAAATTATGGATGGAGCGTTATAGCTTTATTTTGTTAATTGCTCTGTTAATTTTAATTTTTTCTACCGGTTTCATTGGCCCAATAATTCGTGGCTTGTTCACTTTAATCACTGGCATATCATAAATCAAGAAAAAAAATTTAAACGCACCAAAGAGGACTTCACTTGCGGACAGTGTGGTTTTTTAGTGCATGGTAATGGTTATACTAGCCACTGTTTCAAATGTTTGTGGTCTAAGCATGTTGATAATAATCCGGGGGACAGGGCAGCTACTTGCCGGGGGATGATGAAACCAGTAGGAGTAGAGCAAAATGGGCAGGAATATAAATTACTACATTACTGCAAAAAGTGCGGTATTGTCAAACGGAACAAAGTAGTATCAGAAGACGATTTTGAAGCAGTACTTGTTTGCGCTCGGACTATGCAAAAATAATATAGCCAAACTGCTGTAAAGTAAGTTTGGTTTGGCATTTTTTTATTTATTCATAATAATGCGTTTTTGGTCCACCTGGACACAAAATGCAACACAGTGGTTTTGCAAGGAACGCCAAGCAATAGGTTGCACAATATATTCTTTTTTATTTTTTCAATTCAATTTTTAATGCTATGCTGATTTTATGCTCAGTCTAAAGTCGTCAATACAAAATAATCTGTGGAAGCTCTATATCATTAGAGCGATGCGGTCTTTTATGCTGGTGATACCATTTATAGTTTTGTTTTTCTTGGATAATGGGTTAACTATGTTTGAGGTGTTGTTGTTGCAGGCGATTTTTTCTTTAGTAATAGTTTTGCTGGAAATACCTTCTGGTTATTTTGCTGATATTTTTGGTCGCAAGACCTCAATCGTGTTTGGTACAATTTTTGGTTTTCTTGGTTTTTTAGTGTATTCGTTTTCTTATGGCTTCACTGGTTTTTTAATATCCGAGATAGCTTTGGGAATAGGAACGACTTTTCTTTCGGGTGCGGATTCCGCTTTAATCTATGACAGTTTATTAGAAACTGGTCAGGAAGGGCAATATAAAAAATATCAAGGGCGTTATTTGGCGACCGGAAATTTTTCTGAAGGCATTGCTTCGGTACTAGGTGGTTTTTTAGCTGTAACTAGTTTAAGGATGCCTTTTTACTACCAGGCTGGGATTATGCTTTTATCTATTCCTATAGCGCTTTCTTTAGTAGAAACCACTCGACATGCCATAGATTTATCAAAAGGAAAAGTTAGAACCTTACTAAAAGTAGTAAAATTTGCATTGCATGATCACAAAGAAATTAAGTGGTTAATGATTTATTCGTCTATTATTGGTTCGGCCACACTCACTATGGTTTGGTTTATTCAGCCGTATTTTAAAGTGGTTGGCTTGCCATTGGTTTTCTTTGGTATTGTTTGGGCAGCTCTAAACATTTCTACTGGTTTGTTTTCTTTGTCTGCACACTTTATTGAAAATATAATAGGTAAAAGAAAAACTATAGTGTCATTGATATTACTAGTATTTTTAGCTTACGGGCTATTGGCTACTTTCCAAACTATTTGGGCCATCGTCTTTATTTTATTGTTCTACTTTGTCAGGGGCATTAATAGCCCTATATTATTGGACTATGTTAATAGGCTTATTCCTTCAGAAACAAGAGCTACAATTTTATCAGTGAGGGGATTTATTGGCCGCTTGTTTTTCTCTGTAATCGGGCCATTTATTGGTTGGATTAATGACTGGTATTCTTTACCGGTTGCTCTGATGGTAGCGGGAATAGCCTTTTTAGTGCTAGGGGGTGTTTCTTTATTGTTCTTAGGCAGGCAACGGGCGTTTTAGTTTTAACTGCTCTTGACGTATAGTTAGGATATTGGTACTATAGTCCAAGAGTTGCGCCGTAACTTTTTTTATTTACTTTTATTAACTAATGCCAACGATTCATCAATTGATTAGAAAAGGTAGATCGCGAGGCGGGAAAAAGTCCAAAACTCCGGCTTTGGTGCCTGTTTTTAATGCCTTAAAGCGCAGTCGCAAGGATATTCCCAAATCAAACCCCTTTAAGCGAGGAGTTTGTTTAAAGGTGACTACTACCACTCCTAAAAAACCGAATTCGGCTTTAAGGAAAATTGCCAGGGTAAGACTTTCCAATGGTATGGAAGTTACTGCTTATATTCCCGGCATCGGTCATAATTTGCAGGAGCACTCGATTGTGCTAATTCGTGGTGGACGTGTTAAAGATTTGCCGGGTGTTCGGTATCATGTGGTACGAGGGGTTTATGATACTAGTGGTACGGAAAACCGTTTACGCAGCCGGTCACTCTATGGAGTAAAGAAAGCTAAGTAGTATGCGTGGTAAGAGAGCAACTAAACGTAGTATTTTACCTGACCCCAGATATCAAAGTGTGGTGGTTGCTAAATTTGTAAACGTGATTATGGAGCGAGGGAAAAAATCTGTTGCACGCAAGATCGTTTACCAGTCTTTTGATACTATAGCCACTAAAACCAAGAAAGATCCACGCGATGTTTTTGAAGCGGCGATTAAAAATGTGGGTCCTATGGTTGAGGTTCGCAGCCGACGTGTGGGTGGTGCCAATTATCAAATTCCAGTAGAAGTTAGGCCTGATCGTCGCTTAGCCTTGGCTTTTCGTTGGATTATTCAGGCCGCGCAAGCCAAGAAAGGACGAGCTATGCATTTAAAATTGGCTGATGAGCTGATTGATGCTTCAACTAATCAAGGTGACGCGATTAAGAAAAAGGAAGATGTTCTGCGTATGGCCGAGGCGAATCGCGCCTTTGCACATTTTGCTTCGTAGCTTTATTGCTATGTGGAAGAAAAAAGAACCTCAATCAGTCATGATAAATAATAAACAGTTAAGCTGTTTAGTGTGTGGTCATAGTAAGTTTTTTAAGTCCAGCGTCTCCTCAAATCAGCAAATACTTGCCTGGTTTGGTTGGGAGTTGTTTTCCAAAAGTGGCGTTGCTCATGACTGCGAAATATGCGGTTTCAGGCATGTTTTTTTTAAATAATTTTTCATTTTGATTTTTTAATTTTTAAATTTCTTATTGTGCCGCGAGAATATTCACTGGAAAAAACTAGAAATATTGGGATTATTGCCCATATCGATGCCGGTAAGACCACGGTTACCGAGCGTATTTTATTTTACACCGGGAAAAAACACAAGATTGGCGAAGTACACGAGGGACAGGCTGAAATGGATTGGATGGAGCAAGAAAAAGAAAGGGGTATTACTATTACTTCGGCTGCCACTACTTGTTTTTGGAAAGATACGCGTATCAATATTATTGATACACCAGGCCATATTGATTTTACGATTGAAGTAAAACGTTCTTTGCGTGTGCTAGATGGTGGGGTAGTGGTATTTGATGGCGTGGCTGGCGTTGAACCGCAATCAGAAACCAACTGGCATTATGCTGATGAATATCAAGTACCGCGAATTTGTTTTATTAATAAAATGGATCGCATGGGTGCGGATTTTTATTCTGATATAGCTTCTATTCATAATCGTTTAACTACTAATGCTCATCCTGTACAATTGCCAATTGGAGCTGCGGAAACTTTTAAAGGAATTATTGATCTATTTGAGCGGCGAGCAGTGATTTACAAAGATGAATTAGGTAAAGAGTGGGAAGAAACCGATGTACCATCGGATATGAACGAGAAAGTAGAGGAGTATCGCCACAAATTAGTAGAAGCAATAGCAGAGCACGATGATAAACTTTTACATTTATATTTAGAAGGTAAAGATATACCGGTAGCTGATTTAAAACGCGTTTTAAGAAAGGCATGTATTGCTAACAAAATCGTTCCGGTATTTTGCGGTTCAGCTTTAAAAAATAAAGGAGTGCAATTTTTACTAGATGGTGTAGTAGAGTTTTTACCCTCACCCCTAGAGGTGCCAGCAATTAAAGGCATTAACCCTAAAACCGAGCAAGAAATAGAGCGTAAGGTTTCTGATGATGAAGCTTTTACTGCCCTGGCTTTCAAAATCGCCACTGACCCTTTTGTGGGTAAGCTGGTATTTTTCCGCGTTTATTCAGGAAAGTTAAAAGCTGGATCTTATGTTTTGAATGCTTCTACTGGTGTTAAAGAAAGAATGGGACGAATTGTCAGACTGCATGCTAATCACCGCGAAGATGTTGACGAAGTATTTGCCGGTGAAATTGCCGCGGCTGTGGGTTTAAAGGGCACCACTACTGGCAACACCCTATCAGATGAAACTAATCCCATTGTTTTAGAATCAATTAAGTTCCCCGAGCCGGTTATTTCGGTGGCCATTGAACCCAAAACCAAAGTTGATCAGGAAAAGATGGGCTTGGCTTTGCAAAAGTTGGTAGAAGAAGATCCTTCTTTCCGTGTAAAGAGTGATGAGGAAACCGGGCAAGTGATTATTTCTGGAATGGGAGAATTGCATCTAGACATTATTGTTGACCGCATGAAGCGAGAGTTTAAAGTAGAAGCAAATGTTGGTAAGCCTCAAGTAGCTTATAAAGAAACAATTAAAAAAATATCCCAGGCCGAGGGTAAGTATATTCGTCAAACTGGTGGACACGGCCAATATGGTCATTGTTGGATTAGAGTAGAGCCAAATGAGTTGGGTAAGGGTTTTGAATTTATTGATGAAGTTAAAGGCGGAGTAATTCCTAGAGAGTTTATTCCGGCTGTTGGTAAAGGCGTTAAAGAAGCGTTAGATAATGGCGTGCTAGCCGGATACCCAGTAGTGGATATTAAAGTGTCGGTTTATGATGGTACTTACCACGATGTGGATTCCTCGGAAGCGGCTTTTAAAATTGCTGGTTCAATGGCTTTTCAAGCAGCAGTGAAGAGAGCCCATCCATATATCCTAGAGCCAATTATGAAAATAGAAGCGATTACCCCTGAAAGTTATATGGGTGAAGTAATTGGTGATTTAAATTCTAAGCGTGGGCAGATTTTAGAGATGCGCGATCGCAGTGGAATAAAGGTAATTGATGCTTACGTACCACTGGCGGAAATGTTTGGCTATGCCACTTCTTTAAGGTCAATGACTCAAGGCCGTGGTTCTTACACTATGGAGTTTGCTCACTATGCCGAAGTACCACGTAATGTGTCTGAAGCGATTATTGGTGATAAAGCAAAGAAGTAAGGTTATAAACCTTAAATCATAAATTAGCATTTATAAACAAATCTAAATATCAAAACGTTTAGTATTTAGCAATTAGGATTTAGGATTTAATTATAAATTTATGGCAGAAGATTTAGGAAAATTAATTGAACGCTTGGCGTCGCAAGGGGAGAGGGTGATAATCATTGGCCAAGGTGAGCCGATGGTAATTTTACCGCTTAACGAATATGAAAAGCTAAAGCAGTTCAATCCGAGTTTATTTAATGAGCGGGTAGCCGAACGTTCTACACCGCAGCTAGAATCAATTGATCCGCTATCTAGTCCATTACCAGACGACGATCAGTATTTTCCCGAACCTCTTTAGTGGTCTAGTTAGGGAAAGGTTTCAACTCCAAACGTGGGCTTGCCAAGGGGAAAACTTTGTGTTACATTGAAACAGCTAACTAATTTAAATTATTAATTTATAAGGTTTAGTAAATAATTTTTTTTATTATTTTCGCTAACCTTAGCTATTTTTTAGGAGACATTATATATGGTAGAAAAATTTGATAGATCTAAGCCACACCTTAATGTGGGTACAATTGGACACGTTGATCATGGTAAAACCACACTGACTGCTGCTATCCTTAAGGTATTAAGCCTTACTGGTAATAAGGCTCAAGAAAAGAGTGTTGACCAAATTGATAACGCACCCGAGGAAAAAGCTCGTGGTATTACGATTAATACTGCGCACGTGGAGTATGAAACTAATAAGCGGCATTATGCACACGTTGATTGCCCGGGACACGCTGACTATGTAAAAAACATGATTACTGGTGCTGCTCAAATGGATGGCGCTATTTTAGTGGTGTCAGCAGCTGATGGACCAATGCCTCAAACTCGTGAACATATTTTATTGGCTCGACAGGTAGGTGTGCCCAATATTGTTGTCTTTTTAAACAAAGTTGATATGGTTGACGATGCAGATTTGATTGATTTGGTTGAGGAAGAGGTGAAGGATTTATTAAAGAAATACGAATTTCCTGGTGATGAAATTCCTATTATCCGTGGCTCTGCCTTAAAAGCCTTAGAAGCAGCTAAAGCTGGTAAGAAAGATGACGAAGCTATTAAGCCAATTTTAGAGTTGATGCAAAAAATTGATGAATATATTCCTGAGCCAACTCGCGATGTTGATAAGCCATTTTTAATGCCAATTGAAGATATCTTCTCTATTGAAGGTCGCGGTACAGTAGTAACAGGTCGTATTGAGCGCGGTATGATTAAAATTAATGAGGAAATTGAAATCGTAGGTTTAAGAGAAACTCAAAAAACCGTAGTCACGGGTATTGAAATGTTTAATAAGCAGTTAGACGAGGGACGTGCTGGCGATAACGCCGGTATCTTGCTTCGTGGTTCTAAGAAAGATGATGTGGAACGCGGTCAGGTAATTGCTAAACCAGGTTCAGTCACCCCTCACACCGAATTTGAAGCAGAGGTTTATATCTTAAGTAAAGAAGAAGGTGGTCGTCACACCCCATTTTTTAAAGGTTATAAACCACAATTTTATATCCGTACCACTGATGTGACTGGTGAGATGGAGTTACCGGCAGGTGCTGAAATGGTAATGCCAGGTGATAGTGTTAAGTTGAAGATTAAATTAATTTCTCCAGTGGCCTTAGAGGAAAAGCAGCGTTTCGCTATTCGTGAAGGTGGCCATACTGTTGGAGCTGGGGTAGTTCTTAGTATTAGTAAATAAGCATTTAAGACACATAATTTTCTTTGTTCTTTTTCTTTAACAGTTAACAATGACAGCGGAAAAACGATCGGCGAAGACAGACCCGAACAGCGGCGAAACAGAAACTAAACCGCGTTTACGTATTCGTATTCGGGCTTATGACAATAAGATAATTGACCAATCGGTTCGTACGATTCTAGATACTGCTTTGCGTTCCGGCGCCGAGATTGTTGGCCCAATACCTTTACCTACAGAAAAAAATAGTTATAGTGTAATCCGTTCGCCCTTTGTTCACAAGAATTCACAAGAACAATTCGAAATCCGTGTGCATAAACGTTTACTTGATATTTTAGAACCATCGCCCAAAACAATTGATGCACTGACTAATCTTAATTTACCGGCCGGTGTCGATGTAGAAATTAAAATGATGTAAAAATTATCAGTGAAGCTTTTCACTGATTAGCTTTTAAGCCAAGGCTGAGATCTGATGTTTGGTGATCGCGCCATTTGAGCGGGATTAAACCAATCAGTACCAGCTAATTGGCCCACCAGGAATAATCAGCCACAACTTCCATTAACTATTATTAGTATCATGTATAGTAACCGTTCACTAGGTTGGTTGTTTTAGAAGCTACAGCGCTGAACGGTTTTTTATTAACCATTATACCCAAGCTAACAACTTCACTTAAGCTCGTACCTGCAAAAAATTATCATCAGTATGGATTATTCGAATTATAAAACAATTAATATTAATAAATCAATTTTAACTCGCTTATTTTTTGCAGAGCGAAGTTGATATACTGGGTATGCCAAAATTCATAGTAGGAAAAAAGAATACAATGACTCGGGAATTTTTAGCTGATGGCCGCCAGCTACCGGTTACGGTAGTGCAAGCGGACCCGTGCGTGGTAACCGAGATCAAAGCAGAGGCAGACAGTGGCTACAGTTCAGTGCAACTGGGATTTGGCTCTGGTAAAAAAATTGGTAAATCGCACCAAGGACAGTTTAAGCAATTGGGTAATTTTAAAGGCTTGCATGAATTTAGAGTACCTAGCGTCAAAGAATATCAGGTTGGACAAAAGCTTGATGTTTCACAATTTTTAGTTGGCGATAAAGTTAAAGTAACAGGTTTAAGTAAAGGCAAAGGTTTTCAAGGAGTAGTAAAAAGGCATGGCTTTCACGGCTCGCCTGCAACTCATGGTCACAAGGATCAATTACGCATGCCGGGCTCTATTGGTTCGGGCGGGGTGCAAAAAGTATTCAAGGGTTTACGTATGGCTGGACGAATGGGTGGTACCAAGGCAACTATAGTTAATTTGGAAGTAGTAGCTGTTAAACCAGAACTCGGCCAGTTATGGTTAAAAGGAGCAGTGCCAGGAGCTTTTAATAGTCAGCTTTTTATCTTTAGTGAATAATATGGAAAAGCTAGAAAGTATTGCAGTAGTTGACGAGCGTGGGCAGACAGTAGCCCAGCAGGAAATTCCGACGGCTGTCCAAGAGATTAAAATTAAACCGTCTTTACTTCATCAAGTAGTAGTGGCATACCAAGCTAACCGCCGGGCTACGACTGCTCATACTAAAACGCGAGCGGAAGTAGCTGGTGGAGGTAGAAAGCCTTGGCGGCAAAAAGGAACTGGTAGAGCTAGGCATGGTTCAATTAGATCGCCTTTGTGGGTAGGTGGGGGAGTTACTTTTGGACCACGCGCCACTAGAAATTATGAGCAAAAGATTAATAAACAAGTAAAAATTCAAGCACTCCGTATGGTAGTGGCTGATCGCCTAGAGCAAGGAAAAATTACTGTTTGTCAGGCTTATCCGGAAGAGCTAAAGACCAAAACCTATGCTGCTTGGCTTAAAGCACTAAAACTAGAAGGCAAAAAGGTAATAGTTTTATTAACAGATTCAGAAAGAAAAGCTGCCCGTGCTTTAAAGAATATACCGCGAGTAGAGCTAGTGGCGGTTAGGAATGTAAATTCTTATGATTTATTAAGGTATCCCTATTGGTTAATATCGCAGTCAACAATTAATTTACTTTTTAAACAATTATTTAATAACTAAGATGGCTTGGTTTAAAAAAGAAAAATCTAAAGAGGAGAAGCAGACCACTATCACTCCCGCGTCTAAACCAGTAGCTAGTAGTACGATAGTCAGCTCTACTATTAAGGCTAAGAATTCTGTTTTGCACTTAATTAGACATCCACATTTATCAGAAAAGTCCAACCGACTGCAGGCAAGTGGGCAATACACTTTTGCAGTAATACCTAAAGCGTCCAAAAATGAATTAAAAAAAGAAGTTGAACAGTTATACGGAGTCAAGGTTTTAAAAATTACTTCAGTGAAATTACCAAGAAAAAAAATCAAAACACGTGGCAAGTTCGGCCAGCGTAAAGTACGTCGCATAATGAGAGTTAGTTTAAAGCCGGGCCAAACCATTGATTTAAGTAAAGCTTAAGCTATAGTCAGTTAAATATTTTATGTCAGTAAAATCTTATCGACCAACCACCCCTGGTAGACGACACGCCGGAGTGCTAAAAAGCGACCAGCCGCTTACCAAGCGTCAGGTCAGAATTAAAAGATTACTAATGTCTAAGGCGGCTTCTGGTGGACGCAATAATCAAGGCAAGGTGACTGTTAGGCGTCGTGGCGGCGGTGTAAAACGTTTAATACGAGTAGTTGATTTTAAACAAGATAAGTTTGATATGTCGGCCAAAGTTGTTGCTTTAGAATATGACCCTGGTCGTACGGCCTCCTTAGCTTTAGTGCAGTATGCTGATGGTGAAAGGCGATATGTATTAGCACCTGATGGATTGAAAGTTGGTGAGGCCATAGTAACTTCACGCAAGGCAGTGCCTTTAAAAACTGGTAATCGTCTGCCGCTAGCTTCCATTCCCGCTGGTTTATTTATACATAATGTTGAGTTAATACCCGGCGGAGGCGGCCGTGTCGTACGTTCAGCCGGCTCTTGGGCACAAGTGATGTCGGTTGAAGGTGATTGGGCAAGGGTGAAGATTCCATCGGGTGAAGTTCGTTTATTATCAAAAGATTGTCAGGCCTCTATTGGTCAGTTAAGTAATGTTGATCACTTTAATGTTAGACTGGGCTTGGCTGGTCGTCGTCGAAGAAAAGGCCAGCGTCCGCAAGTACGCGGTAAAGCTATGAATCCAGTGGATCATCCCCATGGCGGCGGCGAGGGCCACAATCCCATTGGTTTAAAACACCCCAAGACGCCTTGGGGTAAGCCGGCTTTAGGGGTACGCACTAGAAAAAAAACTAAGTGGACTAATCGTTTTATTATTTCTCGTCGGCCTAGTAAGAAGCGTTAATTAATAGATAAATTTATGTCACGAAGTTTAAAAAAAGGTCCTTTTGTTCATCACTCCATACTAAAAAAGTTGGCTAAACTTAGGCCAGGGGACAAAACACCTATTAAAACCTGGTCGCGTAGTTCTACCATCACGCCGCAAATGGTTGGTTATACTTTCGCGGTGCATAATGGCAAAACTCATGTGGCAGTAGCGATTGTGGAAAATATGGTAGGTCATAAATTAGGTGAGTTTGTTCCTACACGAAAGTTTGTTACTCATGGTGGCCGTATGGCTAAAGAGCAAGAATTAGCCGAACGGCAGGCGGCAGCTGAGAGTAAAGTTAAATTAGGTGAATCAACCGAAGCTCCTGAAAAGCCAGCTGAAGAACCAAAGGAATAATATTTATGGAAGTTAAAGCTAAATTGAAATTTGCCAGATTATCACCGCGTAAAGTAAAGTTGGTTATTGATCTTGTGCGTGGTTTAGATTTAGCCCGGGCCGAAGAGCAGTTAGCGGTGGTGCCGAAGCAGGCTGCGTTGACCATACAAAAGTTATTGAAATCAGCCGCTAGCAATGCCACTAATAATCACAAATTAAATCGCCAAGATTTGTTTATTAAGTCTATTACGGTTGGTCAAGGGCCAGTGTTAAAGCGTTTCAGACCTCGGGCGTTTGGTCGCGCCGCAGGTATTCGTAAGCCTACTTGTCACATCGAGATTACTCTCGCTACTAAAGAACAGACCAAGCAAGGAGAGCAGTCAGTTAAAGTTAAAAAATAATTTTATGGGTCAGAAAGTTCATCCAATTAGTTTCCGTACCGGTGTTGTTTATTCTTGGAAGTCCAAGTGGTTTTCCCGTCGTAACTATCGTGAGCTTCTAACCAGCGATATTCGCATTCGTAAATGGTTAAAAAGTAAGCTCAAAGGAGCATCGGTTGATAAAATTGAAATTGAGCGCTCGCCCACTTCTGTTAACATTATTATCTATACTGCCAAACCAGGAATAATCATTGGGCGGGGCGGGGCGCAGGTAGAGGAATTAAAAAAATTAATTAAAGAGCAATTTTTAAAGTCTAATGAAAATTTACAGTTAACCATCCAAGAAGTACCAAAAGGATTATTGTCAGCCAATGTAGTGGCAGAGAATATGGCGCTCGAAATTGAAAAACGTATGCCCTTTCGGCGAGTGATGAAACAAGCCATAGACCAGGTAATGAAGGCAGGAGCTCTAGGAGTTAAAGTACAAGTTGCTGGTCGGCTTAATGGTGCTGAAATTGCCCGCACAGAAACTTTAGCTACTGGCAAAGTACCATTACAAACCTTGCGAGCGGAAATAGATTATAGTCGCACTGCCGCCAGAACGACTTATGGTAATATTGGTATTAAAGTTTGGATTAATAAAGGGGAAGTTTTTGCAACTAAAAAATCCACCACCAGCTAGAGGAAATTTATTATGTTAATGCCTAAAAAAGTTAAGCACAGAAAATGGCACCGCGGTGATCAGATCGCGGGAAAAGCTAGTCGTAAGAATACTTTAAGCTTTGGTTCAGCTGGTTTAAAGTCCTTAAGCGCGGGCTGGATTACTTCACGGCAGATAGAGGCAGCGCGGCGCGCGATGACTGGTTATTTGAAGCGCGGTGGCAAAATTTGGATTCGTATTTTTCCTGATAAACCAATTACTATTAAAGGAAATGAGATTAGAATGGGTGGCGGCAAAGGTTCAGTTGATCATTTTGTAGCTCCGATTAAACCCGGTACAGTGATGTTTGAAATGGATGGAGTAGGGCCGGAACAAGCTCGCGAGGCTATGCGGTTAGCTGCTCATAAGCTGCCAGTTAAAAGTGTAATAATTTTTAAATAAATGTCCAAGGAAATTACCATGAAAGAAATTAAAGCCAAAGGTATTACTGCAGCCAGGAAAGAGTTGGTGGATTTTGAACACGACTTACAAAAAAAACGCTTTAAAGCATCAGGCGGTGATTTAAAAGATGTCAGAGGTATTAGAAAGCTACGCCGAACAATCGCACGCTTGAAAACTTTTATTAATAATCAATCAGCAAGCTAATATAATTATTATGGAACAGACTAAAGCCAAGATATTAAGACAACTGAGAGGGGTAGTAGTATCAGCCAAAGCAGATAAAACCCGCATCGTTTTAGTTAGTCGCACTAAGTCCCACCCCCGGTATGGCAGGCAATACAAAGTCAGTAGACGCTATGCTGTTCATGATGAAAAAAATACCTATCACGAGGGAGATCGTGTGATAATTGAGGAAACAAGACCTTTATCCAAAACCAAAAAGTGGCGTATAGTAAAGAAAATATCTTAAAATTATGATTCAAGGTCATACAGTATTAAAAGTAGCTGACAATAGTGGCGCACGAAAGGTAAAGTGCATCACGGTCTTAGGTGGTTATAAAAAACGTTATGGTCGGATTGGCGATATCATCATAGTGACAGTCAAAGAAGCTGACCCTCACGGAATCATTAGAAAGAGTGAGGTAGTGCCAGCGGTGATAGTGCGTACTCGTAAAGAATTAGCCAGAGAAGACGGTTCTTATATTCGTTTTGATGATAATGCCGTGGTAATTATTGATAAAAAAACTAAAGAACCGAGAGGTAGCCGAATTTTTGGCCCGGTAGCGCGCGAACTTCGTGTTAAGGGTTTTCAAAAAATTATTTCTTTAGCTCCCGAGGTATTATAAAGGATTATTTATGAGGTTAAAAACAGGTGATAATGTAGAAATATTAAGCGGCCGCGACAAAGGTAAGCGTGGTAAGATTACCCAAGTATTCACCGAGGAAAGCTTAGTAGTAGTTGATGGTGTTAATATCAGGTTTAAACATCTACGCGCTAGACGGCGAGGAGAAACCGGTCAACGGGTTCAATTTGCCGCTCCCTTACAGCAAGCCAAAGTTAAATTAATTTGCCCACACTGTAATCGTCCTACTCGAGTGGCAATGGAATTGCATGAGAAACGTAAAGTGCGTCTTTGTAAGAAGTGTAAACAAGCAGTGTAAATTTATGAGTGAATCAAGATATAAAAAGCTTTATCAGACTAAAGTAGTGCCCACCCTAATGAAGGAGTTTTCTTACCCCAATAGATTGGCAGTGCCTAAAGTTACCAAAGTGACCGTTAATGTTGGTTTGGGTAAAGCTCTAATGGAACCTAAATTACAAGAAGTGGCCAATAATACTCTCTTAAGAATAACTGGTCAAAAGCCGATCGTTAGGGGCGCGCGTAAATCTATTTCTAATTTTAAAATTAAACAAGGGATGATAATTGGTTTACAGGTAACGCTGCGCGGGCCACGAATGCATGATTTCTTAGACAAATTAATTAATGTCAGTCTAGCCCGAGTAAGAGATTTTCAAGGCGTGGCGGCTAAAAGTTTAGATGGTCAGGGAAATTTAACAATTGGTTTTAAAGAACATATAGTCTTTCCAGAAATCAAAAGCGATGAAGTGGAAAGTATCCATGGTTTAGAAGTGACAATTACCACTTCAGCCAAAACTAATCAAGAAGGTCGTCGCTTATTAGAATTATTGGGATTACCCTTTGCTAAGTCAGAAGATAAATAATTATAAATTTTCAGTTTTGATTTTTGAACTTAATATTATGTCAACCACCTCCCAAGAAGTTAAAGCAAAACGTTCCCTAAAGCACGCTAAATTCTCAACCAGAATTGTGCGACGTTGTTGGCGCTGTGGCCGTCGACGCGGTTATATTAGAGATTTTGATTTATGCCGCATTTGTTTCCGCGAATTAGCCTCTAATAATGAATTACCTGGTGTTCGTAAAGCCAGTTGGTAATAACAAGTTCACAGTTGACAGTCAACAGTTTACTGTAAACTGTCGACTAATAACTTTTAACTAAAATTATGACAGATCCAATTAGTGACATGTTAACTAGAATAAGGAACAGCCTTGCGGTTGGTAAAACCGAGGTGGTTGTGCCTTATTCTAATTTAAAGGAACGGTTAGCTAAATTATTGTTGCAAGAAGGGTATCTAACTGGGGTAGAAGAAATTAATGCACCTTATCGTAGTTTGTTAGTCCAACTAAAGTATCAAGGTGACAAGCCGGCAATTAGATACATCCAAAGAGTTAGCAGGCCTGGAAATCGTCGTTATGTTTCTAAGGAGAAGTTACCTACAGTTTTATCAGGTTTGGGCATTGCATTAATTTCAACCTCTCAAGGTGTGATGACTAATAAGGAAGCTCGTAAGAAAAAATTGGGGGGCGAAGTAATTTGTGAATTGTATTAATTTATGTCTCGTTTAGGAAAACAACCAATCACTATACCCAAAGGGGTAGAGATCACCATTGCCCCCAGGGTTATTAAATTAAAAGGACCGAAAGGCGAGTTTACTCAACCCTTGCCTGGTCAAGTTGTGGTAGAGCAACAGGCTGATCAACTAGTGGTACGTTTAACAAAGCCGGAAGATCGTTCTAGTAAGGCCTTGTGGGGTTTAGCCAGACAGTTAGTGGCTAACGCTGTTACGGGCGTGAGTGAAGGTTTTTCTAAACAGTTGGAAATTCAGGGAGTAGGTTATCGGGCACAAGTAGATGGAGATAAAGTGGTACTAAATGTTGGTTATTCTCATCCTGTTAATTATAAAATCCCAGCTGGTATTACAATTAAAGTTGAAAAGAATATAATTACTGTGCAAGGAATCAGTAAGCAACAAGTGGGACAAGTTGCTGCTGAGCTTCGTGCGATTAAAATACCCGAGCCTTATAAAGGTAAGGGGATTAAGTATGTTGGTGAAGTCGTGCGTCGGAAAGCTGGTAAGTTAGCTAAGGCGGCTACTGGGCCGGGGGCTAAATAATTTTATGAATCAATTATCTTTAACCAGATCAAGGAGACGGGCGCGCATCCGCGCTAAAATAAAGGGCACAGCCAAGCGTCCTCGGCTGGCTATTTTCCGCAGTTCTAAATATTTAACAGTACAGTTGGTCGATGATCTAAATGGTAAAACTTTACTGTATCTTACTGATCGGTCAAGATCAGGTAGTACCAAACCACAGTCAGTTAGTGAACGGGTACAAGCGCTAGGTAGTGAACTAGCGCACCAAGCATTGTCTTTAGGCATTAACAAAGTAGTGTTTGATCGTGGCGGTTATCGTTTTCATGGACGTGTTAAAACTTTAGCCGAAGCTGCCCGCCAGGCTGGCCTTAAATTTTAATCTAGTAAAAACTTATGGCACAACGAAGAATGAGACAAAGAGATAGAGGTCAACCCCGGCGCGAGGATGATTTTGAACAGAAAGTAATAGATATCAGTCGAGTGACTAGAGTAATGGCTGGTGGTAAGCGTATGCGCTTTAGAGCACTGGTGGTTGTAGGCGATCATAAGGGTTTAGTTGGTGCTGGATTAGCTAAAGGCGCTGACGTTTCTTTGGCGATCGGTAAAGCTACCACTAAAGCGCGCAAAGAATTAATTAAAGTACCGATTACTAAAGAGACTATCCCACATAAAATTAAAGCAAAATATGGTAGCGCCGAGGTGTTACTAAAACCAGCTCCGGTTGGTACTGGTGTTATTGCTGGAGGCGCGGTGCGGGTGGTATTAGGTGTTGCTGGTGTTCCTAATGTAGTGGCTAAAATACTTGGTTCGGCCAATAAAATAAATAATGTGCGAGCGGTATTTAAAGCGCTAGAGAATTTTAAACTCAAATCATAATTATGGTTATTGTTTTACACAATTTACGCAGTGCCAAAGGCGCACGACGCCATACCAAGCGTGTGGGTCGTGGCAATGCTTCTGGAGCCGGTACTTATTCTGGCAAAGGACAAAAAGGACAACGGGCTCGCAGTGGTGGGCGCAAGAGAATTATTCAGCGTGGGGTTAAGCATTTTATTATGAGAATGCCTAAGCAGCGAGGCTTTAAACGACAAAGCTCGGCTCTAGAAGTATTAGACGTAAAACAATTAGAACACTTACCAGAGACAAGCGTGGTTGATGTTTCCTTTTTACAAAAGCAAGGTTTGGTAAAAGGTAAGTTGGTTAAAGTAATTGGTAATGGTAAGCTTACTAAGCGTTTAGAAGTTCGCGTGCCAGTATCGCGAGGTGCCAAAGCGACTATTGAAGCAGCTGGTGGCAGTGTAGAGATAGTTGGTAAAATCCAAAGCTCAAATGTCAAATCAAATCCAAATGCTAAAAACTAGCCATTTGACATTGGGATTTTGAAATTTGGATTTAAAATTTATGTGGAATAAATTAGTACAAATTTGGAAAACACCAGACTTAAGAAACAAAATCTTATTTGTGTTGGCTATGTTGGTGATTTTTCGGGCCGCTGCACATGTTCCTATTCCGGGCGTAGATCCAGTGGCTTTAAGGAACTTTTTTGCCTCCAATCAAATACTTGGGTTATTAAACATATTCTCTGGTGGAGGTTTGGAAAATTTTTCCGTAGTTATGTTGGGAGTAGCGCCTTATATTACCGCTTCTATTATCTTACAACTTTTAACTATGGTTATTCCCAAATTAGAGGAATTGTCCAAAGAAGGAGACTATGGTAGACAAAAAATCAATCAATATACCAGACTACTTACCGTGCCTTTAGCCTTACTGCAGGCTTATGGTTTTATAGTATTACTCAAGGGACAAGGCGGCGCGCGAATTTTGGGCGAGCTTAGTAGTTGGGATTTGATTACTAGTATTATTATGGTAACAGCTGGTACTGTTTTCTTAATGTGGATAGGTGAGCTGATTTCTGAACGTAAAATTGGTAATGGCATCAGTCTATTAATTTTTGCTGGTATCGTAGCTGGAATCCCTTTAATGCTCCAGCAGACGATTGCTACTTTTGATCCCTCACAATTATTTACCATTATCGGATTTATCGTGGTAGCGTTAATTACCGTAGTGGGGGTAGTGGTAGTTACTGAAGCGCAAAGAAATATTCCTATTACTTACGCCCGGATGGTCAGAGGTAATAAAATGTATGGCGGCGCTAATACATTTTTACCGTTGCGGCTATTGCAAGCCGGTGTTATTCCAATTATTTTTGCCATCTCATTGATTTTGTTCCCTCCCATGATCGCGCAATTCTTTATTCAGTCTGACGCGGTTTGGTTGGTAAGAGCGTCAGAATTTACTATTAATCTGTTTCAGAATCAGTTATTTTACGGCATTATTTATTTTGTTTTGGTTTTTGCCTTTACTTATTTTTATACCGCGGTTATCTTCCACCCCAATCAAGTAGCGGAGAATTTACAAAAACAAGGAGGCTTTATTCCTGGTATTAGGCCGGGCAGTCAAACAGCTGATTATTTGGGTGGAACTATGAATAAGATTATTTTGGCTGGTGCGCTATTTTTGGGCCTGATTGCTATTTTACCACTCGGGATGCAAACCCTTACTGGTTCTCAAACATTAGTAATTGGCGGCACTTCTTTATTAATCGTAGTATCAGTAGTTATTGAAACTGTTAGACAAATCAACGCGCAATTAGTCATGCGCGATTACGACGAGTTGTAATTAGTAAACCTCCACACCTATGTATAGGTTGTGGGGGTAAATGATTTTTTGTCTGCCACTTACCTTACAGGCGAGCGGCTTTTTATTTTACTTTTTAGGTCCCTTTTATAGATGAGGTTTTTATTTTCCTTAAAAATCAGGTAAAATGAAGATGTATTTATATGAAAAATACTGAATTAATTATTTTAGGGCCGCCCGGGAGTGGTAAGGGTACACAGGCGAAAATTTTAGCCGAGCGTTTAAAAGTGCCCCATATTTCCACTGGCGACATTTTTCGCGATCATATTGCCCGCCAGACTGATTTGGGCATCAAGGCAAAAAAGATTTTAGACGTTGGTAATTTAATGCCAGATGATATTACTAACTCTTTAATAAGCGAAAGATTAAAACAACCAGATACAGCCCCAGGTTTTATCTTGGATGGTTATCCGAGGAATTTAGTGCAGGCGGAATTTTTGTATAATTTACAGCCGCAGGTTAAAGTTATTTATATTGAATTGTCTGATGAGGATGTTGTTAAAAGAATTTCTGGCCGGAGAATATCCAGCAGCACTGGTGCTATTTATCATCTACAGTATAATCCGCCGCCTGCAGATATTGATCCAGCGGATATTATTCAGCGCAGTGATGAAAAAGAGGAAGTGGTTAAAGATCGATTGGAAATTTATCATCAAGAAATTGAACCATTGCTTAAATTTTACAGTAACCAACATCAATTAATTACCATAGACGGAAGTCCGCCAATTAATGAGGTGACAAAAGCAATTATTAAATTAATCAACGCATGAATTATCAAAAAAATCAAGCAGAAATACAAATAATGCGGCAAGGTGGCAGGATTTTAGCGCAAGTTTTAGCAGAAGTGGCAAAAGAAGTTAAGCCCAGTGTTAGTACTTCATATTTAGATATGCTGGCTCATCAAGGATTGAAAGCGCGGGGCGCCAGCCCTTCCTTTTTAGGTTATCGCACAGGTAACCAATCGTTTCCTGCTAGTCTTTGTACTTCGGTTGATAGTGCAGTAGTGCATGGTGTACCCTCACCAGATTATATTTTAAAGGAAGGACAGATTATTAGTTTAGATTTAGGAGCTTGGTACCAAGGATTGTGTATTGATATGGCTATTACTGTGCCGGTTGGGAAAATTGGTAAAATACCAACACGTTTAATTAAAGTGACACGTCAGGCCTTGGACGAGGCGATCAAACAAATACGCGCTAGTGCTCGGGTCGGTGATATTGGTGAAGCAGTACAGTCCTTGGTGGAAGCAGCTGGTTTTAGTGTAGTAAAAAGTTTGGTGGGGCATGGTGTTGGGCGAGCGGTGCATGAAGAGCCGCGTATTCCTAATTTCGGTCATCGGGGAACCGGGCCGTTACTTAAGGATGGAATGACTATTGCTATTGAACCGATGGTTAATGTTGGTAAAGAGGGAGTAAGAATTTTGTCAGATGGTTGGACAGCGGTAACCGAAGACGGTTCTTTGTCGGCACATTTTGAACATACGGTTTTAGTAACTATGCAGGGGTTTGAGGTATTAACTAAGGTGTAGTGTATGAAAATTTTAGCTATTGATTATGGTGAAAAGCGAACTGGGTTGGCTATTGGTGATAGTTCTGGGAAATTAGCAGTTCCTTTTGGAGTGTTGAAAGAATCAAGAGTAGAATTATTAATAGAAAAAATTAAAAAAATTATTAAAGAAGAAGAGATAGACCATCTGTTGGTTGGTGAACCGAAAAGTTTAACAGGTGGTCAGTCGTCACAAACTATTAAGGTGCAAAATTTTGTGAAACAACTTCGGGCTCAGTTGAATATTAAGGTAATAACTTTAGATGAACGCTTTACTACCAAGCGTGCCCTCGGGCCTAGTGTAGCTCCAACTAGGCAGCGCGACGAATTAGCCGCCATGTATTTATTACAGGATTATCTTGATAGCTTAAACCTTGTCTAAGTGTTATGTATTTATTAGCGGCTCTTGCCGCCTTAATAATAAGTGTTTCTCTAGCAGCACCAATTAAACGCTGGGCTGAAAAAAAACAACTTGTTGACTACCCAGCCCCTCGTAAGCTGCATTTAAAACCGACTATCCTGGGCGGCGGTTGGGCTATTTTTTTAAGTTTTACTATTATTAGTTGGTTATTTGCCTTTTTTTCAGATCAGTTATTAGGCAAGGATATCTCAATTAAACAACTAATAGCAGTCACTATAGCGGCTTTATTTATTATGATTGGCGGTTACTTAGACGACCGTTATAATTTATCGCCAGCTAAACAATTTATTTGGCCACTACTCGCAGCAATAACCATTGTCTTTGGAGGTATCGGAGTAAATTTTGTCTCTAACCCTTTAGGTGGAGGATTACTTCACCTTGATTCAGTTAAAATTGAAATACTTAGCTTTAGTGGTTTACCCTACTACTTTACGCTCTGGGCTGATTTATTTACCATCCTTTGGCTTTTGGGTATGATGTACACTACTAAACTTTTAGATGGTTTAGATGGTTTGGTTCCCGGCATTGGAGTGATTGGAAGCTTTGTTATTTTTGGTCTTACCCAAACCGAGATGTGGCGTCAACTGCCCATTGGACTCTTGGCTATTATCTTAGCAGGCGCTTGTTTGGGGTTTTTAATTTGGAACTGGCATCCAGCCAAACTATTTTTAGGCGAGGGTGGAAGTTTGTATATTGGCTTTATGTTAGGCGTGTTGGCCATTATTTCCGGCGGCAAAATTGCTACTGCTTTATTAGTCATGGGTATACCGATTTTGGATGTTGTTTGGGTGATTTTGCGGCGTTTATTTTGGGATAAGAAAAAAATTACCGAGGGTGATAGTAAGCATCTGCATTATCGCTTGTTAGATGTTGGTCTGTCGCACCGGCAAAGTGTTCTATTCTTGTTTCTCCTTACCGCAGCTTTTGGGGTATCATCTTTATTTTTACACACTCAAGGTAAGTTGCTGGCTCTATTGGTATTAGTAGCAGTGATGCTGATTTTAGCGTTCACGCTAGTGTTGATGTATAAAAGGAAAATAAAAAAAGGGCAAATTATTTAAATTTGCCCTCACCATCATAAGATAGTGATTTATTAATTCCATTGGTAGCGTTTTTTAGCTACAGTAATGATGTTTTTGATTTCGTCGTCGGAAACCCCGTAATACTTTGCTTCGCAACATAGCCCGATCCATTCTGTTCGATTGTAACGATCCATATTATCGGCAACCGCCTGGAAAATTCTTCCGCGATAAAATGCAGATAACTCTTTTTTTCTTTGAGCAACAAATACGGAAATTTGTGGTGGTTTTGCGCATTTCACCGTGTACAGGAATTTTCTATATCGGGACTGATTACTAATCATTTGATATATTCCGGCAACGATTCGTAGGCGCGCATCTTTTGTGGTAGCCAAACATAGCATTTTTTTGATATGTTGTTCTACCACAAGTATCCCGACTTTATGATCACAAATCATACTATTGAATTTCACCCACATCTCCGTTAGTTGGTTGAAAACCTCTTCACTTTCAGTTATTTGATCTATGAAATTTCCACCAATAGAGAGGTCCTCGATATGAATACCAGTTTCCCGCATGACCCTTTTTCCCTCTTGGTCATTCATAATACTAAATGCAGCCATAACTATTCTCCTTGAGTTAGTTAATATAAATGTTATTAAAGAATATTGATTAAGAACTATTTTTGTATAATGTTTTATTCTAAGCTAAAATTAAATTAATGTCAAGACTTAGCTTTTATTGGTTCATTGCTTTAGTCGTTTGTTTAGTCATAGCTTTAACCTTAATTTTAGTAATATTTGTTATGCCACAACCTTACAAAGATTCACTCTCAACTTATAAACAACTGCACGTGGGTGAAGCAGTGCTTAATGTAGAGATTTCTGATACTCAAGCTAAGCAGACGCAGGGCTTGTCTGGCCGAGATTATCTGGATGATAATACTGGTATGTTGTTTGTTTACACTGAACCAGTCAAGCATAATTTTTGGATGAAAGATGTAAAGTTTGCTTTGGATTTTATTTGGATTACCCAGGGCAAGGTGGTGCAACTGGATCAGAATATTCCGCCGCCCTCTTCATCTGCCGAGGAACCGGCCCGGGTCTGGCCACAGCAAGATGTTGATATGGTTTTAGAAGTGCCGGCTGGTTGGATCAGTCGTCAGAACATACAAGTAGGCGATAAGGTTGAGTATTATTAAAAGTTTATTCACAGGGGGTCTTGACATAATTCCTTAACTAATCTATCATTATGATACTATCGGGTACATTATAAACAACCCCTTTTTAAATATGAAATTAGCAGTAATTGAAACAGGCGGCAAGCAATATCTTGTCCAAGAAGGTCAGATTATTAAAGCGGAAAAAATGTCTAGTACGGGGGACCACCAAGCTTTAGCTGGTATTTTATTGGTGGCTGATGGAGAGCAGGTAGAAGTAGGTACGCCCCAGGTTAAAACAGCTAAAGTGGAAGTTAAAAGGCTAACTGACGGCAGGGCTAAAAAAGTGATTGTGGAAAAGTTTAAACGAAAGGTGCGGTATCATAAAAAACAAGGCCACCGTCAAGCTTTTACCAGTTTGCAAATTAACAAAATTAGTTTATAAATAAATTGATAATTTATCATTAATTACCAAATTTATGCAATGCACTAAATGCAATCAAGAAAATTGTCAATGCGATGCAAACGGTTCGTGTGATTGTGGCGATAATTGCAGTTGTTAATCTGTTTGCCAATATTTTAAATACTAATTAGTTTTATCCACGCCTACCGGCGAGGGTAAAGTAATGAAAGGATATAAATAAATGTTCTATCAAGACGAGCCAGTGCAGCCACCGGCAGAGCCTACTGAAGGCGGAGATGAGCCAGCTGCTTAATTAACGAAAGTATTTAAAACAACCCCGATGTTGAATCGGGGTTGTTTTCTTTTACCTTCAATCTATTATACCTATACCAAAAAACTATCCTATTGTATTGAGGCGGTCGTCACAATACGATAAGGTAGGAATCGCTTAGGAATTTAGGCTGAAAAGAGAATTAGGGGTTTATTAAACTTCGCTACGGCCAGTAAACGCGCTTTCTAGGGTTACCTCGTCTGCATATTCTAAATCAGCCCCCACTGGCAGGCCGCGGGCTAATTTAGTTACTTTAATACCCAAGGGTTTTATTGCCTTGGCTAAGTAAAGCGAGGTTGTTTCGCCATCTAGATCAGGATTCAGGGCTAGCACCACTTCTTTAACACCATCATTTTTTAAGCGTTCTAATAACTCCTTTATTTTTAGTTTATCAGGCGTAATACCCTCCAAAGCACTTAGTACGCCGCCAAGCACATGATACTTGCCGAGGAAAGCATGAGTTTTTTCAATTATGGGAATGTTGTAACTTTCAGCAACTACGCAGATGATAGTAGCATCACGCCTGGTATCGCGGCAGATAGTGCAGGGCGATTCAGCTGATAGGCGCTGGCACAGAGAACAAGTTTTCACGTGCGCCAGTGCCTCCTTTAGGCTGGCGATTAAATTATTAATAACCTCTGGCGGCTGTTTTAATAAATAATAAGACAACCGTTCGGCTGACTTAGGGCCAAAGCCGGGTAGGGCCGTTAGGTCTTGAATTAACTGCTCTAGTGCTTTAGGGGTTGGGGACATATTAATAAGCTCAAACGTCAAAGCTAAAAACTCAAAAGTTAAAATGTAAAATTAAAAAAATTATGTCATTGTTATTATAAGGCCCTAAAGACTAGTTGACAAATCGGTTGGGTGCTTATAAGGTATAGGCGAATAATAGAAATAAAATCACAGATCTTTTCACAATTTAAGAGGAACTACCATGCAAGAGTTCAGAACGTACACTGGTTCGGGTGTCAGTTATGATCAGATGGACCCATTTAAAGTTGAGGCCACCAAGGCTGCTCAAAAGACGGCCGAAAACATTTCTCGCTTCGGTTTTACGGAGAGTCGCCTGGAGTAGGGGGGAAAGTTGCTATCTCATAGAAACACCGTGGGGTTATTTGGCTCATGTGGAAGAAGGTTTGGGCACAAAAAATATGGTGTCCGACGCTATGTATCAACTGGTGCTGGTTGACCAAATACAGCAGCCTTTTAATCGGTCGTTTTACGGTTTTGTTGGACAATGCACTGTGGCTATGATAGTGAACGACATGATTACGTTAGGCGCTTTACCTCTATCAGTCGCCATGCATTTAGCGGTAGCTGAGTCAGACTGGTTTAAAGATGAAACCAGACGACAAGATTTAGTGGAAGGTTGGAAACTTGCCTGCGATAAAGCCGGTTGTGTTTGGGGAGGGGGCGAAACCCCCACTCTTAAAGGTTTGGTAATACCAGGCCGATCGATACTTAGCGGATCGGCTATGGGTATAATTACACCTAAGGAACGATTGATTAAAGGTAATATTCAGTCTGGAGATTCAATTGTTCTTTTATCGAGCAGTGGCTTACATGCTAACGGTTACACATTAGCGAGGGAGATAGCGGTGGGTCTGCCGAGTGGATACCAAACGCTAGTGGAGCAAGGATTATCTTACGGTGAAGCGTTACTGAAGCCAACCATTATTTATGTTAAGTTTATTGAAGAGTGTCTGGACCGTGCTATTAATATTCACTATGCCGTAAATATTACTGGGCATGGGTGGCGCAAGTTGATGCGGGCGGTGGAACCATTTGTATATATAATAGACAAGATTCCTAAGCCCCAGCCGGTCTTTCGGTTTATTCAAGAACAAGGTCCAGTAACCGACGCAGAAATGTACAGTAACTACAATATGGGCGCTGGGTTTGCGATTTATGTGCCCAAAGAGGACGAGGCTCACGCATTGGAGATTGCCGATGGACTTAGTTACGGCGCCATGATCGCCGGCCATATTGAAAAAAGAGGAGAGGAAAAGAAAGTAATAATTAAGCCCAAGAATTTGGAGTATGATGGCTCTAGTTTGGGCATCAGGTAACAAATATGGGTATCCC
>JBDRTU010000001.1:0-2739 GCA_043823825.1 Patescibacteria group bacterium | reverse complement strand
CTGATTCCGAAGTAGCACAGAATTTAATTGCCTTTGCGGGTATCTTGATTCCACTACTGCCCCAAGTATTAGAGAGAATTCAACCCTACGTACCCAATATCAATTTATCAGCCTAAGTGAGCCATGTTAGTTGACACACATTGTCATCTTAACTTTAAGGCTTTTAAGCATGATAGTAGTGAAGTAGTAGCCCGAGCTAAAGAAGCGGGCGTTGTTTCAATTATTAATGTTGGTAGTCAATGGAGTACTAGTGTGCGGGGGGTGAGGATGGCAGAAAAAGGGGAGGGATTATTTGCCTCAGTTGCTTTACACCCTATACATTTGTATGAAATGGAAGTAGATGAAGACGAAGACCATTTTACCACCAAAGCCGAGGTTTTTGGTTATGAAAAATACAAAGTCTTAGCCAATAGTTCCAGCAAAGTAGTAGCAATAGGCGAATGTGGTTTAGATTATTATCATTGGCCAGGAGGAGTTGATAGAGCAGAGGTAAAAATAATGCAACAAGAATTATTTAGGCAGCATATTAATTTAGCGAGCGAGCTTAATTTGCCAATTATAATTCACTGCCGCTCTGAAAAACCAGAGCGAGCTTCGAACCAACAGGGGGCGGGGCGTGATGCTTATGGTGATTTGTTAGTGATTTTAAAAAACGAGCTAGCCAAGGGTAAATTATCTAAAAAAGGCGTGGCGCATTGTTTTTTAGGCAGAAAAGAACAAGCTAAAAGATTTTTAGATCTGGGATTCTTATTATCATTTACCGGCATAATTACTTTTAAAAATGCTAGCCCAGAATTACTGGAAATAGTTAAACAAACCCCATTTAACAAAATAATGGTAGAAACTGACGCGCCATATTTGGCACCACAGGCTTATCGTGGCACTCGTAATGAGCCAGCTTATGTGGCGGAGGTAGCTAAAAAAATCGCGGAGTTGAAAGATGTTAGTTTTGAGGAAGTGAAGAGAATTACCACCCAAAACGCGGATCAACTTTTTAGTCTCGGAATCATTAAATAAGTATTATTAAGAGAAAACAATTATTGTTAAAAATATGTCTGGCCAGACATATTTTTGACTATATTATTTTATTGAGTTAATATGGTAATATGAGAAATATACATATATGTCGGAAAAACAGAATAAAAAACCATTGACCAAAACCTTTCTTAATCTCCTATCATCTATTGGAGAAAAGACCATAGATGTTTTTGCTATGTTTTATGATTTACGGCGTTATCAATCTGCCTATTTACAAGGCGGTCGGGATTTAGTTCATGAAGTTAAAAAGTTTAGAAATGAACGTACATTAAAACTAATTATTAACCGTTTACAGAGGTCAAAATACATCAAGGCCAAAAAAATAGGTAAACGGTTAATAATATGCCTTACTAGTAAAGGTTACGCGGTTTCTCTATCTATTAGGCTTAAAAATGCCCCAAAAAGAAGTGATGGGTTGTATACTGTTGTAATTTTTGATATACCGGAGAGTCAACAAAACTCTCGTCGCCAATTTAGACTTTTGCTTCGACAGGGTGGTTTTATAAAATTACAACAAAGCGTTTGGATTAGCGAACGCGATGCCTATAACTTGGTGGCCGATTTTATTAAGGAGATAAAATTGCAGCCGTGGGTTAATATATTTTATTCCAAGAATTTTCTTCATTTCCCATTTAAATAAACATTATCATTTTTATGCCTGACCAGACATAAAAATGATTAGTTGTCGG
Organism: Patescibacteria group bacterium; assembly: GCA_043823825.1. Lineage (GTDB taxonomy): Bacteria > Patescibacteriota > Patescibacteriia > Veblenbacterales > UBA10138 > JBDRTU01. The sequence goes on along the minus strand of JBDRTU010000001.1, from coordinate 1,012 downwards.
CCCGGATCATTACATTTAGTTGATAAATTAAAATCCCGTGAGAAAAAGTTACACGGGATTATTTTTAAAAATGTTGCCCTCGGCCTTTTTATTTGTTTAATTTGAAATGAAAGGGTATGGCCGCCCATACAGCTACTGGTCCGTTATTCATCATAGCAGGCGTGAATACCCATTGCATTGCTGCAACTTTTGCAGGCTCGTTAAATATTTCTGAATCGCTTTTTACAATTACCGCTTTCTTTGCCTTACCTTCTTTATCTACCAGTATTTTCACCCAAACAGTTCCTTCGACACCCGCACGGCGGGCAATCTCCGGATAATCAGGTTGCACCTTCTTAACTGGTACAGGTAGTTTTTCTACTGGTATAAAAGTATCTAAGGCAGGTTCTTCTTCAATAACAATATCCTCTTCAATAAATTCTACATTTGATTGGCCACTTAGAATATCGTTTATGGTGCTTGTTTGTTGCGATAGCTCTGTTTGCGAGGCAATTGTTGCTTCAAGATTTACTTCGGCATCAGGCACAGGAACAGGTATACCTTTTCCTATTGCAGTTGGCATCTTAAAGTTAACTGGCGGTAGATTATTGGTTGGATCTATAGATGGCGGAGGCGGTAAATCAAAGGGATTTAATCTGATCATTACTACTGGTTCTTTAACAGAAAATGATGAAGCAACATAATACGTCGCAATTACTGCTAGGTGAAGCAAGATTGCTACAGTTAAGGCAATACTTAAATAGCGACGGTAAAGAAGCCGATAAAAATTACGGTTGAAAACTAGAACACTGGTCATGGCTTGGTCCTTTCAGTTGTGAAATATTTATTTGGGAAATAGCAATTTTTATATGGTACTATTTAAAGTATAGCATATTTTATGATTAAATAGATCAATGACAAAGAGTTGAAATTCTGCTATAATATTAATATGAGTATAGAATTTATTATATTATCCATTATAGTTTTAGGAGGGTTTGTCGCCTTATTTTTATTTTTAAAATCGCGTGGTAGT